>JAGWPB010000005.1 GCA_028870665.1 Lysobacteraceae bacterium | reverse complement strand
CCAGCATGGTTTCCGGGCGCGTGGTGGCGACGATCAGGCCGCGCTCGCCATTCGGGCCACGCAGGCTTTCATCCGAAAACGGATACAGGATCGACCACAGGAAGCCGTCGCGCTCCTCGTTGTTGACCTCAAGGTCCGACACCGCGGTCTGCAGCACCGGGTCCCAGTGCACCAGACGCTTGCCGCGGTAGATCAGGCCGGCGCGAGCCCACTCGACGAACACCTTGCGCACCGCCGCGGACAGGCCCGCGTCCATGGTGAAGCGCTCACGCGACGCGTCGATGCTGGCGCCGAGGCGCTGCATCTGATTGCCGATGGTCGAGCCGGAGCGTTCCTTCCACTGCCAGACGCGCTCGACAAAGGCCTCGCGGCCGAGGTCGTGGCGTGTCTTGCCTTCTGCCGCCAACTGGTTCTCGACGATCTTCTGCGTGGCGATGCCGGCGTGATCGCTGCCGCCCTGCCACAGCGTGCGCTTGCCGGACATGCGCGCGTGGCGCACCAGCGCGTCCATGATCGTCTGCTGGAAGGCGTGGCCCATGTGCAGCGTGCCGGTGACGTTGGGCGGCGGCAGCAGGATGCAGTAGGGCGCGCCCGGCGCCTCGGGATCCGGCTTGAAACAGCCTTGTCGCTCCCAGTGCGCGTACCAGCGGGATTCGATCGCGGCGGGTTCGAAACTCTTGTCCATCGGCAGACTCGGGCAGGCGCCGGGGCGATGGCGCGCATCGGGGGAAGGGGAGCGGCGATTGTACGGGCCGCGCGCGCGCGCGCCCAAACGCGCAGGGTTTTGCGCTCAGACGCCGCGGATACGGCGTCCGACTGCATGCACGGCGTCGACCAGCGCCTTGACGCGTTCGGGATCGATGTCGGGGGTGACGCCGTGGCCGAGGTTGAAGACATGGCCGGGGTGCGCGCCGAAGTCGGCGAGGGCGGCTTCGACTTCGGCGGCGATGACCGCAGGCGTTGCGTGCAGTACCGCCGGATCGAGATTGCCCTGCAGCGCGACGCGCTCGCCGACGCGCGCACGCGCCGCGCCGAGCGTGATCGTCCAGTCCAGACCCAGCGCGGCGCAGCCGGTATCGGCCAGCGCCTCAAGCTGGCCGGCGCCGTTGACGCCCTTGGCGAACAGGATCAGCGGCAGATCGCGCGCGACCGGATCGGCCTGCAGGGCCGCTGCGATCTGCGCCAGATAGCGGCGCGAAAACGTCTCGAACATCGCCGGCGCCAGCAGCCCGCCCCAGGTGTCGAAGATCATCAACGCCTGCGCGCCGGCCGCGGCCTGCGCGGCGAGGTAGGCGGCGACGGCTCGCGAAACCACGTCCAGCAGGCGATGCAGCAGCGCGGGCTCGTTCCACGCCAGCGCCTTGACGCGGGCGAAGTCGCGCGAGCCTTCACCCTCGACCATGTAGCAGGCCAGCGTCCACGGGCTGCCGGCGAACCCGATCAGCGGCACGCGCCCGGCCAGCTCGCGCCGGATCAGGCGCACCGCATCCATCACGTAGCGCAGCTCGGATTCGGGATCGGGCACGCCCAGCGCGGCGACGTCGGCGGCGCTGCGCACCGGGCGCCGGAACTTCGGCCCCTCGCCATCGGCGAAGTGCAGGCCCAGACCCATCGCGTCGGGCACGGTGAGGATGTCGGAAAACAGGATCGCGGCGTCGAGGTCGAAGCGCGCCAGCGGCTGCAGGGTCACCTCGCAGGCCAGCTCGGGCGTCTGGGCCAGCGCCAGGAAGCTGCCGGCGCGCGCGCGGGTGGCACGGTATTCGGGCAGGTAGCGCCCGGCCTGGCGCATGATCCAGACCGGTGTGGTGTCGGTCGGCTGCCGGCGCAGCGCGCGCAGGAAGCGGTCGTTGGCGGACGCGGCGATCGGCTCAGAGCGCATGCGGACCCTCCACGCCCTGCGCGAACATCACCACGAAGCCGCGCTTGAGCTGGACGTCGCGGGCGCGCTCGAAGGCGGCCAGCGCCTGGTCGCGCTCCAGATAGACCTCGCGCTTGGCGCCGGGACGGCCGCCCTGCTGGCCCCACTCGCGGTACAGCGTCCAGCCGCCGAGCAGATCCTGCTCCAGCAGCAGCTGGTAGTAACGCGGCGCCTCGGCGGCCGGTCGGGTCTGCATGTAAATGCGCATCGAGCGGAGATGGTGCGGGAGGAACGCGATTGTAGCGGCAGGCCCGCTTCGGGCGCTGCGGCGCGCGATCGCGCACGCTACAGTCGGCGCTGCAGACGGTCCTCGAGGCATTGCCTCGTGCCGGCGGCTCCATCTTGCGGGGAGGCGGCATGTTGAGCAGGCGACATATGTTGAAGGGTATGGCGGCAGTGCTGGCTGCGGGCGCGATGCGGCGGGTGACGGCCCGTGGCGAAACAGCGGCAGAGGCGCTGGAACGGCGCTTTGCCGCGATCGAGATGCCCACCGGTGGTCGTCTGGGCGTGGCCGCGTGGGACACCGGGAGCGGCCTGCGCGCGGGCCACCGCGCCGACGAACGTTTTCCGCTCTGCAGCACGTTCAAGGTGCTGGCTGCGGGCGCGATATTGCAGCGGGTCGACGCCGGCCGCGAGAACCTTGCGCGCCGCATCCGCTTCGGCAAGGACCAACTGGTCGACTACTCGCCGGTCACCGAACGCCATGCGGATGGCGTGGGCATGAGTCTGGGCGAGGTCTGCGCCGCGGCGCTGGACTACAGCGACAATACCGCCGGCAACCTGATGCTGGAGACGCTGGGGGGGCCGCTGGCGATCACCCGCTTCGCGCGCTCGCTCGGCGATCCGGTCACCCGCCTGGACCGCAGCGAAACCAGCCTCAACGAGGCGCTGCCGGGCGACCCGCGCGACACCACCTCGCCGCAGGCCATGCTCCGCGATCTGCACGCCCTGCTGCTGGGCAGCGTGCTCCGTCCCGCGTCGCGCCGGCAATTGCTCGCCTGGATGACCGCCTGCACCACTGGCGTCAGGCGCTTGCGTGCCGGCGTGCCGGCAAACTGGCGGGTGGCCGACAAGACCGGCTCGGGCGACCATGGCACCGCCGGCGATATCGGCGTCCTGTTCCCGCCCGGACGGGCGCCGGTGCTGGTGACGGTGTACCTGACCCAGACCCGGCTTTCCTGGGCGCAGCTCGATCCGGTGATCGCGAGTGTCGGTGCGGCGATCGCGGCGGTGCCGGCGGGAAAAGCGGCCGCAGCCTGAGCACGGTTGCGATCAGGAAGCGCTGCGCGTATCCAGGACGGTGCGCACGGTGTCCGCGTCGACGCCTTCGGCGATGAAGGCATTCCCGACGCCGCGCCACAGGATCAGCCGCAGGCGGCCGGCGCGGTTCTTCTTGTCCAGCGCCATGCGCGCCAGCAGGGCGTCGGGATCGAGATGCGGCGGCGCGGCGGTCGGCAGCCCGATGCGGGCGAGCAGCGCCTGCAGACGCTTCGTGTCGGCCGCGGCGGCCTGTCCCAGAGCCGCCGACAGGTTCGCCGCCTGCAGCATGCCGATCGCCACCGCCTCGCCGTGCAGCAGGACGCCGTAACCGCATTCGGCCTCCAGCGCATGGCCGAAGCTGTGGCCGAAGTTGAGCAGGGCACGCTCGCCCTGTTCGGTCTCGTCACGGGCGACGACACCGGCCTTGTGGGCGCAGCTGTGGGTGATGGCGCGGACCAGATCGTCCTCTTCGCGTGCGACGAGCGCCTCGGCGCGTGCCTCGAGCCAGTCGAAAAACGCCGCGTCGCCGATCGCGCCGATCTTGACGATCTCAGCCAGGCCGGCACGGTATTCGCGCGCCGGCAGCGTGACTAGCACCGTGGTGTCGGCGATCACCGCGCGCGGCTGATGGAAGGCACCGACCAGATTCTTGCCGGCTGGCAGGTTGACTCCGGTCTTGCCGCCGACCGAGGAGTCGACCATCGCCAGCAGGGTGGTCGGCATCTGGATGAAATCGATGCCGCGCATCCAGCAGGCGGCGGCAAAGCCGGCGAGATCGCCGATCACGCCGCCGCCCAGGGCGATCACGGTCGCGTCGCGGGTGGCGCCCAGTGCGGCCAGCGCGGCGAAGACGCGCGCGGCGCTGTCGAGCGTCTTGTGGACTTCGCCGTCGGGCAGCACCAGCGCAGCATGACGGAGCCCTTCGAGTCCGGCGACGACGCGTTCGAGGTACAGCGGCGCGACGGTGTCGTTGCTGACGATCAGCACATGGCGGCCGCGCAGGGCCGGCCGCCAGAGCGCGGATGCGGCCAGCAGGCCCGGGCCGACATGGATCGGATAGGCGCGGTCGCCCAGCGCGACGTCGAGGGTGTGCCTGCCGCTCATGCCGCGCTGGCCACGTCGCGGCGCCAGTGCTGCGCGAGCTGATCGGCGATGCGCGCGGTGGCGGCGCCGACCCCTTCGCGGCGGCTGTCGACGATCAGGTCGGCGCTGGCGCGATACAGCGGACCGCGCTCGGCGGCCAGGGCCTCCAGGCGGGCGCGGCGGTCCGGTGCACGCAGCAGGGGTCGGGCGCGGTCGCGCGCCAGACGTTCGAGCTGGCGCTCCACATCGGCATCCAGAAACAAGACATAGCCGCGCGTCGACAGCAGCCGCCGGTTGGCTTCAGCCAGCACCGCGCCGCCGCCGGTGGCCAGCACCACGCCGGCCCGCTCGCTACACTCGCCCAGCGCTTCGGTCTCGCGACGGCGAAAGCCGGCTTCACCCTCGAGGTCGAAGATGGTCGCGATCGGCGCGCCGCAATAGGTCTCGATCGCCTGGTCAAGATCCACGAACGGCAGTTCGAGGCGGTTGGCCAGGCGGCGTCCGATCGAGGTCTTGCCCGCTCCCATCGGACCGATCAGGAACAGGTTGCGCGAGGGATTCATGCCGCGATTAAAGCCGATCCGCCGGTCCTGCGCGAGGATGCGATGACCGGCCTGACGCTCATCGCCGGCTGCGGCGACGTCGGCACGCGGCTGGCGCGCCGGCTGGTGCTGCGCGGTGAGCGCGTGCTCGGGCTGCGCCGCAGCGTCGGCGCGTTGCCGGCCGGCGTCGTGCCGCTGGTCGCGGATCTCGGCGATCCGGCCAGCCTGGCCGTGTTGCCGCAGGGGATCACCCGCCTGGTCTATCTGCCGGCTCCGGACGCACGCACCCCGCAGGCGTACCGGCGCGTCTACGGGGAGGGTCTCGGCGCGCTGCTCGAACGTCTCGATCACGCCACGCTCGAGCGCGCCGTGCTGGTCACGTCCAGTGCGGTGTACGGCGAGCACGCCGGCGCCTGGGTGGACGAGGACACGCCGCCGGCGCCGCCGGGATTCAACGGCGCCATCCTGCTCGAGGCCGAGGCGCTGTGGCGGTCGCGATTGCCGGGCCAGCCGGTCCTGCGCCTGGCCGGCCTGTATGGCCCGGGGCGCGCACGGGTGCTCGACGAGCTGCGTGCCGGCCGTGCCATGGCGCCGCGCGACCCGCCGTTCTACGTCAATCGCATGCAGGTCGATGATGCCGCCGCCGCCCTCGATCACCTGCTCTCGCTGCCGGCGCCGGCGCAGCTGTATCTGGGCTGCGACGACTTGCCGCTGCCGCAGTCCGAGCTGTATGCCGCCCTGGCCGAAATGCTCGGTGCCCCGGCGCCGGGCGCGGGGCCGGCACCGGCCGGCATCGGCAACAAGCGGCTGTCGAATGCGCGACTGCGCGCCAGCGGTTTCGTGCCGGTCTGGACCGATGCGCGCCGCGGTTACGCGGCGCTGATCGGCACGTCCTGAACGCGCCGGAAGCCCTGCAAATCTTTGTTACACTGCGGGCGCGCGCTATCCGATGCCGGCGTGGCGCGGGGATCCCCGGTGAGGAGGGTGTGGCATGTCGGTTGCGAAAGTGATCGAGATCAGCGCGTCCTCCCCGCTGGGCATCGAGGATGCCGTGCAGCAGGGCCTGGCCAAGGTGTCGCAGTCGGTGAACAACATCCAGGGCGCGTGGGTCAGCGACATCAAGGTCGACACCGACAATGACGGCAGCATTCGCGGATGGCGCGTCAGCATGCGCATCAGCTTCGTGGTCGACTGATCGCGAGGACGCAACCATGGGCATGACGAGGGGGCGCTCCGGATGAGCAAGCGGGGACTGGTGATCGGATCGCTCGAGGACGACGTCGAGCAGGCGGCCCTGATCCAGCTGTGGCTGGAAGGCGCCGGTTACGACACGCGGATCTTCGCCAGCGCCGCCGAGTTCCGCCGCGGCCTCGGCAGCGAGGGCGTGGACCTTCTGCTGCTCGACTGGATGCTGCCGGATGCCAGCGGCCTGGAGGTGCTGGAATGGATCCGCACCGCCGGAAACGCCGACCTGCCGGTGGTGTTCCTGACCGCGCGCGCCTCCGAATCCGACATCGTGCGCGGGCTCGAGGCCGGCGCCGACGACTATGTGGTCAAGCCGCCCAAGCAGGGTGAATTGCTGGCGCGCGTCGCTGCCGTGCTGCGCCGGCGCGCCGGCGAAGCCGACGCCGCGGCGCAGATGGAGATTCCGCCTTACGCGGTGGACCTGACCCGCCGCCGCGTGCGCATCCTCGACCGCGACATCGAACTGACCCAGCGCGAGTTCGAGCTGGCCAGCTACCTGTTCCGCCGCCACGGCCGCATCGTCAGCCGTGACGCGCTGCTGGAGAACGTCTGGAATCTCAGCCCGACGATCACCACGCGCACGGTCGACACTCACGTCAGCCGCCTGCGCAAGAAGCTCGAGCTCACCGGCGAACACGGCTGGAAGCTGACCGCGGTCTACCAGCACGGCTACCGTCTCGAGCAGGCCTGAAGCTGGATCCGCTGTGCACCAGCGCTGCGCGCACCGTTGTCGCCTTGCCGTCCGCCGCCCGCATTTCCGGCGCCGCCTCCCGCCCGGTCCGATCACTCCTTGCGATCTGCTCCCGCCATGCTGAATCCCGAAATCCTCGAGACCTTCCGCGCTCTGCTTGATCAGGCCCGTGCCGCCGGAGATCCCGAGCCGACCGCGATGACCCTCGCGACCCGGGACGGCGCCGGCCGCATCGCGGCGCGGATCGTGCTGCTGAAGGATGTCGACGCGCGCGGCTTCTGCTTCTACACCAATTACGACAGCGCCAAGGGCGCCGAGATCGACGCCTATCCGCAGGTGGCGCTGTGCTTCCACTGGAAGACGGCCGGCGATCCCGCGGCGGGCGGCGTCCAGGTGCGCGTCGAGGGCGAGGTCGCCCGGTTGAGCGCGGCGGAGTCCGACGCCTATTTCGCCACCCGCCCGCGCGGCAGCCAGATCGGCGCCTGGGCCTCGTTGCAGTCGCAGGTGCTGCCCGATCGCGAAGCTTTCGACGCACGCGTCGCCCGCTACGAGCGCGAATTCGCCGGCCGCGACGTGCCGCGACCGCCGCACTGGGGCGGCTATCGGGTCGAGGCCGACGCGGTCGAATTCTGGCATGGAGCGCAGCACCGCCTGCACCGGCGCGTGCGCTGGGAATGGCGAGACGGCGCCTGGACGCAGCGGCTGTTGTACCCGTAAGGCGGGAGTGGGGACCGTGATGCGCAAATCGGCAACTGCGTGCGGGGAAACGGGCCGTCTTCCCGAGCCCGGCGCGGGGCCCTTGGCTGCTGCGCGTCGCGCTGCGTGCGCTCCGGTTCGGCTGCGCCACCTGCAAGGCAAACGATAGAGCTTGCGTTTTGTTGTCAGATTCCCAGACTTTTCCCGAATCCTTTGCGAACTGCTCATCCCCGGTGCGTGGCGTCTGTCCGGCCTGCCCTGGCCAGGCGCTCGTCCGCGCGTGCTGCCGTGCAAGGCAGCCCGCTTCACTTCCCGGCCTGACCGAGTTCCGAACCATGCATGGCCCGCAGCGCATCGTCTGCCTGACCGAGGAGCCTACCGAGGTCCTCTACGCGCTGGGCGAGCAGGACCGCATCGTCGGCATCTCCGGGTTCACCGTGCGACCGCCGCGGGCGCGGCGCGAAAAACCCAAGGTCAGTGCTTTCACCAGCGCGAAGATCGATGCCATCCTCGCGCTCGAGCCCGACCTCGCGATCGGCTTTTCCGACATCCAGGCCGACATCGCGCAGGCGCTGATCAAGGCCGGCGTCGAGGTGTGGATCAGCAATCACCGCAGCGTGGCGGGCATCCTCGATTACATCCGCCGGCTGGGTGCCCTGGTCGGCGCGGCGGATCGAGCCGATGGGTACGCACGCGAGGCCGAGGCGCATCTGGCCGCCGTGGCCGCCAGGGCGGCGGGCCTGCCGCGCCGGCCGCGCGTGTATTTCGAGGAGTGGGACGATCCGCCCATCAGCGGTATCCGCTGGGTGGCCGAGCTGATCCGCGTCGCCGGCGGCGACGATGTGTTCCCCGAGTTGGCGGCGCAGTCGCTGGCGCGCTCGCGCATTCTCGTCGACCCCGGCGAGGTGGTCCGGCGCGCGCCGCAGGTGATCCTCGGTTCGTGGTGCGGCAAGCGTTTTCGCCCCGAGCAGGTGGCGGCACGCCCGGGCTGGGCGGCGATCCCGGCCGTACGTGACGGCGAGCTGCACGAGATCAAGTCGCCGATCATCCTGCAGCCCGGTCCGGCGGCGCTGTTCGACGGCGTCGACGCGATCCACGCGCGCATCGCGGCCTGGGCGCGGCGTCACGACTGATCGATCTCGCGCCGGCAACGGTTCGTACGGGCGTCGCGCCGCGACACTAGTCCGAGGACAGCGCCTGCACACCGAGTTCCGCGATCGTGCGCGTCATCGCGCCGGCTTGCGTCGCCTGCACGCTGGAGGCATTGCCCTGCGCCGCGCGCCGGGCGACGCCCTGTGCGATCGCGGCCAGGCGGAAGAACTGGAAGGCCAACAGGAACGGCCAGTGCGGGCGCGGGTCGAGCCCGGTGCGTGCCCTGTACCCGTCGAGCAACTCGGCTTCGGAGGGAATTCCCAGCGTGGCACGATCGATGCCGGCCAGCCCCGGCAGCACCGGGTTGCGCGGCAGGCGCAACGCCATGCAGAAGTAGCTGATATCGGCGTACGGATGGCCCAGCGTCGACAGCTCCCAGTCGAGCACCGCGTGCAGCATCGGGGCCGCGGTGTCCCAGACCAGGTTGTCGACGCGGAAATCGCCGTGCACCAGGGCGATGCGGCCGTCGTCGGCGGGCACCGCGCCGGGCAGGGCGGCGATCAGCGCGTCCATCGGTTCGATCCGCGCGGTTTCGCTGGCGCGGTATTGCCCGCTCCAGCGCGCCACCTGACGCGCGAAGTAGTTGCCGGGCTTGCCGTAGTCCGCCAGCCCCGCGGCATCGACATCGAGTCCGGCCAGCGCCGTCAGCGCGGCGAGGATCGCGGCGTAGCCCGCGCTGCGGTCGCGCGTGTTCCAGCCGGGCAGCGCGGGGTCGATCGCGACGCGGCCGTCGACGGCTTCCATCAGATAAAAGGCGCTGCCGATGATGCCGGCGTCGGCGCAATACAGCAGCGGCCGCGGCACCGGGATCGTGCCGCCGTGCAGCGCGCTCAGCACGCGGAATTCGCGATCGATCGCGTGCGCCGAGGCCAGCAGCGCACCGGGCGGCTTGCGCCGCAGCACGCAGCGCGCCGAGGCGCTCTCGATCAGGAAAGTGGGGTTGGACTGGCCGCCCTTGAACCGGGTGGCGCGCAGCGGGCCGACCAAATCCGGCAGCCGCGTCGCCAGCCAGGCACCGAGTGCGTCGAGGGGCAGATCGAGAGCACCCGGCACGGTCTCATGCTCCACGATGGGCGCCGGGATCGCGCAGCTGCAGCTTGGCCAGCGCGGCCAGGTGCACCTCGTCGGGGCCGTCGGCGATGCGCAGCGCGCGCGCCGCGGCATAGGCGTGAGCGAGGAAATGGTCGCCGCCGAGCCCCGCGCCGCCATGGATCTGGATGGCGCGGTCGATTACCCCGCAGGCCATGCGCGGCGCGACGATCTTGATCATGCCGATCGCCTCGCGCGCGCCCCTGGCGCCATGACGATCGAGTGCGGCTGCAGCGGCCAGGGTCAGCAGTCGCGCCTGCTCGATTGCGCAGCGCGACTCGGCGATCGCGGCCTGCACCAGGCCCTGCGCCGCCAGCGGCCGGCCGAAGGCGACGCGGTCGCGCGCGCGCTCGATCATCGCCTGCAGCGCGCGCTCGGCCAGGCCGATCAGGCGCATGCAGTGATGGATGCGGCCCGGCCCCAGACGGCCCTGGGCGATCTCGAAGCCGCAGCCCTCGCCCAGGATCAGATGATCGGCAGGCACGCGCACGGCATCGAATGCCACCTCGCCGTGACCTTGCGGCGCGTCGTCGTAGCCGAACACCGTCAGCGGCCGCACCAGGCGCACGCCGGGCGCGTCGCGCGGCACGATCAGCATGCTGTGGCGGCGATGCAGTGGCGCGCTCGCGTCGGTCACGCCCATCACGATGAAGAATGCGCAGCGCGGATCGCCGGCCCCGGTGGTCCACCATTTGCGCGCATGCACGACGTAATCGTCGCCGTCGCGCTCGATGCGCGCGGCGATGTTGGTGGCGTCCGAGCTGGCGACGTCCGGCTCGGTCATCGCGAAGCCGGAGCGGGTGCGGCCGGCCAGCAGCGGTTCCAGCCAGCGCGCCTGCTGCGCCGCGCTGCCGTAGTTCAACAGCACCTCCATGTTGCCGGTGTCGGGAGCGCTGCAGTTGAAGACTTCGGGCGCGCACAGCGAGCGGCCCATGATCGCCGCCAGCGGCGCGTACTCGAGATTGCTCAGCCCCGCACCCCGCTCGGGGTCGGGCAGGAACAGGTTCCACAGGCCTTCGGTGCGCGCGGCGTCCTTCAGCTCCTCGAGCCGTGGCGGCACCTGCCAGCGCCGCGCCGGATCGGCGTCCCAGGCGGCGAACCCGCTCTCGGCGGGCAGCACGCGCTCGCGCATGAAGATGTCCAGCCGCTGTGCGAGTTCGGCGGCACGCGGACTGGGCGGGAACAGATCGACGGCGGTCATGCGAACCTCAGTAGTGGCTCGCCAGCACGCGCGCGGCACCGCTGGCGAGGTGGGGAAGCGTGTTCCAGCTGAGCAGGCTCCAGTGTTCCCCGCGCGCCGTGAATTCGCTGAGCGCGCTGTTGGCGAGGCCGAGATTGAGCTCGATCATGCGCGCATCGGAGAGATCGAGCGCGGCCTGCGCGCAGCGCGCGATCGCGCCGCCCGAGCTGACCACCAGTACCGCGCCGGGCGGACTCTCGAGCACGACCCGCCGGCGCGCCGTGGTGATGCGTGCGGCGAAGGTCGACCAGGTCTCGGGCACGCTGCCGTCGAGCGCTCCGAGTCGCCAGGCATCGAACACGGCGGCCAGCAGTGCGCGCGCCTCACCCGGCGCCGGTGCATGCTTCAGCGCCGCCAGCGCCGGATGATCGGGCGTCCGGGTACGAAAGCCCGTCAGCAGCGCCGCGGGGTCGAACTCGTCCCAGTCGGCGGCGACCGTCGGCGCCGGCAGCGCGCATCCGGCGCGCGCGCAGGCGCGCGCGATCGCGTCCAGGGTATCGGCGTGGCGACGCTGACGGCCACGCCAGACGCTGGTGAAGTTCCACGGCGCCGCTGCGGCAAGCCAGTCCCCCAGCGCGGCTGCCTGGGCCTGGCCGCGCTCCGAGAGCAGGTCATAATCGGCGCCGCCCCAGTTGGCCTGCGCATGCCGCAGCAGCACGATGCGGTGGCTGTCCATGCCCGCCATGGCCGCGTCTCAGTCGGTATTGAAATCGCGGCTGAAGGACACCGGGATCACGCCGCCGCCGGCCGGCCGCACGCGCAGATCGAAGCGCAGGGTGTCGATGCCGCTGACCGGAAACTCGGCCAGGTAGTAGACGGCGCCGGGTTCGCTGACCGCGCGGAAGTGCAGCGTGGTGCTCTGGTCGCTGAGGTTGCGCACGCTGCCGCTGATCGTCGCCGGCACCGGTGCGGCACGGGCCGGATCGAGGCCGCGTTTGACCGCGATGTTGATCAGGCCGATGTGCCTGCCGCGCCTGAGGTCATTGGCTTGCGCCACCGCGGGCGTGATCAGGGTGCTGCTGATGGCGCTGTAATAGACGATGAAGTCGCCGTTGCGCTGGCTGTCGGCGTGCGCCGCGACGGGCAGCAGGAGCAGCGCCAGCAGCGCGGTGGCGATGAAACGCGCCGCCCGAATCCGCATCCTCGACATGGCTGTCTCCGCAAGCATCATGTCGCCGAGGATACTCCCCACGTCGCGCTCAGCGCGCGAGCGCGGTACCGAAATCGAACATCGGCTGCACCACCAGCGCGCGCGCCAGCAGGATCAGCAGGATCGCCAGTGCCGGCGAAAAATCGATGCCGCCGGGAGTCGGCAGTACGCGCCGCAGCGGACGCAGCACCGGCCCGACCAGCTTGCCCATGAACGGCACCAGCGGGTGCGGGCTGTCGACGGCGAGGAAGCTCATCAGCGACCAGGCGAAGATCATCGCCATGTACAGCACGAGCAGGTAGTCGGCCAGTTCGGTCAGTCCGAGCAGCAGCAGGCCGGCCAGGGCCGGGCGGAGGCCGCCCAGCACCAGCAGCAGCGCCCATTTCAGCAGCGCCGCCAGATACGCCAGCAGCAGCGGTGCCAGATTGATGCGGCGCACGCTCGGAACGAACCGCCGCAGCGGCGCCAGCAGCGGGTGCGTGGTGCGGTAGAGGAACTGGCAGATCGGATTGTAGAAATCGACCCGCGCCGCCTCGGCCAGCAGGCGCAGGAGGAACAGGCCGATGACGGCGCCGAAAGCGAAGACGATCAGGATCTGGCCGGCGTTGGCGAAATAGCCCATGGCGTCAGTCCTGCGCCAGCGCCGAAAGCTCGGCGCCACGCCGAGTGGCAGCGGCCAGGCTCTCGGCAACCAGCGCCGCGAAGCCGCCCGCGGCGAAGCGTTCCAGCGCCGCGGCGGTGGTGCCGCCCGGTGAGGTGACGCGCTGTCGAAGCTCGCCGGCCGTGGCGCCGTCCTCGAGCAGCATGCGTCCGGCGCCGAAACAGGTCTGGGACGCGAGCCGTCGCGCCACCTCGCGCGGCAGGCCGTGGGCGACGGCGGCCTGTTCCAGCGCTTCGACGAGCAGGAAAAAATACGCCGGTCCGGATCCCGAGAGCGCGGTCACGACGTCCATCTGCGCCTCGTCGTCGATCCAGCAGGTGACGCCGACCGCGCCCAGCACCCGTTCGATCAGCGCGCGCCCGGCGTCATCAACCTTGGCGTTGGCATGCAGCCCGGTGGCTCCGGCGCCGAGCAGCGCGGGTGTGTTGGGCATGGCGCGCACCAGCGCGAGATCACCACCCAGCCAGCGCTCGATCTGGTCGCTGCGGATGCCCGCGGCGATCGACAGCACCAGCGGCTGTCCGGTCTGCGCCAGCGGCGCCAGCGCCGTGCAGACCGTGTGCAGCACCTGCGGCTTGACCGCCAGCACCCACAGTGCGGCGCCACGCGCCGCCTCGGCATTGTCCGCATGGGTGGCGATGCCGAAGCCCTGCGCCAGTTCGCGGCGTGCTTCGGGGCGCGGCTCGGAAACCCGCAGCGACGCGGGCGACGTACCGCTGCGCAGCAGGCCGCTGATCAGCGCGCGCGCCATGTTGCCGCCGCCGAGGAAGGCAATCGGTCCCGATCGGGGCTCGGGGCTCGGGACGCGGGACGCGGGTGGATGCGAGTGCATGCTGGGCGCCAGTGATCCGTAGATATCCGAACTCCTGATTCTAGAGGCTTATCAGGGACGGCAGTGGGGAGCGGGAAGCGGGGGAGCGAGGAGAGCGGGGAGCGGGGAGCGGGGAGCGGGGAGCGGGGAGCGGGGAGCGGAAAGCGGAAAGCGGAAAGCGGAAAGCGGAAAGAGGAAAGAGGAAAGAGGAAAGAGGAAAGAGGAAAGAGGAAAGAGGAAAGAGGAAAGAGGAAAGAGGAAAGAGGAAAGAGGAAAGAGGAAAGAGCAGGCTGTCATCCTGAACGCAGTGAAGGATCTTTCCGCGCGGCCACGTTTCGGCAGCGCTCACCCGCCTGCCGGCGAGACAGACCCTTCGCTACGCTCAGGGTGACAAGCTTGAATCCGAGTCCCGAGTCCCGAGTCCCGAGTCCCGAGTCCCGAGTCCCGAGTCCCGAGTCCCGAGTCCCGCGATTCACTCGCGCGGCCCGAACAGCGCGCTGCCGATCCGCACCTCGGTGGCGCCCTCGGCGATCGCCAGTTCGAAGTCGTCGGACATGCCCATCGACAGCGTATCGATATCGGGATGTTCGGCGCGCAGGGCATCGAACAGGGCACGCATGCGCCGGAAGGCTGCGCGGCGCTGCGACGGATCCGCATGCGGCGCGGGGATCGCCATCAATCCGCGCAGTTGCAGTCGCGGAGCAGCGGTGACGGCGGCGGCCAGTGCCGAAACGTCTTCCGGCGCGCAGCCGGACTTGCTGTCCTCGTCGTCGATGTTGACCTGGATCAGCACGTTCAGCGGGGCGCGGTCGGCGGGTCGGTGGCGGTCCAGCGGCGCGATCAACTTTTCGCGGTCGAGGCTTTCCAGCCAGTCGAAATGCAACGCGACCTCACGGCACTTGTTCGATTGCAGCGGCCCGATCAGGTGCCATTCGAGATCGAGATCGACCAGTGCGCGCTGCTTGGCCAACGCTTCCTGCACGTAGTTCTCGCCGAAGGCGCGCTGGCCCTGTGCCGCCAGCGCACGCAGTGCCGTGGCGGGCCGGGTCTTGCTGACGGCGAGCAGACGCACATCGCGCGCCGCGGCAAGCACCGATTGGCGCACCGCAGCATGACTTTCCGGGAGCGCGTTCATCGGCGCATGCTTGCCTGATAGCGCGCGCTATACTCGAGCGCGTCGCCGCTGGGAATGTGCGTCAACGCACGGGGGATGTCGCGCATGGATATTGCCGAACTGCTGGCCTTCTCGGTCAAGAATAAAGCCTCCGACCTGCATCTGTCCGCCGGCCTGCCGCCGATGATCCGTGTTGACGGCGATGTGCGCCGCATCAACATCCCGGCACTGGATCACAAGCAGGTGCATACGCTGATCTACGACATCATGTCGGACAAGCAGCGTCGCGACTACGAGGAGTTCCTCGAGGTCGATTTCTCGTTCGAGATCCCGGGCCTGGCGCGCTTTCGCGTCAACTCGTTCAACCAGAACCGCGGCGCCGCGGCGGTGTTTCGCACCATTCCCTCGGAGGTGCTGACGCTGGAGGACCTGGCCACGCCGAAGATCTTCAAGGAGCTGATCGAGCAGCCGCAAGGCCTGATCCTGTGCACGGGGCCGACCGGTTCGGGCAAGTCGACCACGCTGGCGGCGATGGTCGACCACGTCAACAAGAACGAATACGGCCACATCCTCACCATCGAGGACCCGATCGAGTTCGTGCACACCTCGCAGAAATGCCTGATCAACCAGCGCGAAGTGCACCGTGACACGCACGGCTTCAACGAGGCGCTGCGCTCGGCGCTGCGCGAGGATCCCGACTACATCATGGTCGGCGAAATGCGCGACATCGAGACCATCCGCCTGGCGCTGACCGCCGCGGAGACCGGTCATCTGGTGTTCGCGACGCTGCATACCTCGTCGGCGGCCAAGACCATCGACCGCATCATCGACGTGTTCCCCGCCGGCGAGAAGCCGATGGTGCGCTCGATGCTCTCGGAGTCGCTGCGCGCGGTGATCGCGCAGTCGCTGCTGAAGAAGGTGGGCGGCGGTCGCATCGCCGCGCACGAGATCATGGTCGGCATTCCCGCGATCAGGAACCTGATCCGCGAGGACAAGGTCGCGCAGATGTATTCGTCCATCCAGACCGGCCAGCAGTACGGCATGCAGACCATGGACCAGTGCCTGCAGGATCTGGTGCGCCGCGGCTTGGTGACGCGCCAGCAGGCGCTCTCCTACGCCAAGAACAAGGAAGTGTTCAAGTAATCGGCCCGCCTTGACGGACATCCGGGTTTCGGAGAATCGCGATGAGCACCATCGATTTCACCTCGTTCCTCAAGCTGATGGCGCACAAGAAGGCGTCCGACCTGTTCATCACCGCCGGCATGCCGCCGTCGATGAAGGTCAACGGCCGCATCGCGCCGATCACCCAGAACCCGCTGACCGCGCAGCAGTCGCGCGACATGGTGCTGAACGTGATGACGCCCTCACAGCGCGAGGAGTTCGAGAAGACCCACGAGTGCCAGTTCGCGATCAGCGTGTCGGGTGTCGGCCGCTTCCGCGTCAGCTGCTTCTACCAGCGCAATTGCGTCGGCATGGTGCTGCGGCGTATCGAGACGCGCATCCCCACGGTCGAGGAGCTGAGCCTGCCGCCGATCATCAAGCAGCTGGCGATGACCAAGCGCGGCATCATCATCTTCGTCGGCGCCACCGGCACCGGCAAATCGACCTCGCTGGCGGCGATGATCGGTTACCGCAACCAGAACTCGACCGGGCACATCATCACCATCGAGGACCCGATCGAATACGTGCACAAGCACGAGGGCTGCATCATCACCCAGCGCGAACTCGGCATCGACACCGACAGCTGGGAAAACGCCCTGAAGAACACCCTGCGCCAGGCGCCCGACGTGATCATGATCGGCGAGGTGCGCACGCGCGAGACGATGGAGCACGCGGTCAATTTCGCCGAAACCGGCCACTTGTGCCTGTGCACGCTGCACGCCAACAACGCCAACCAGGCGCTCGACCGCATCATCCACTTCTTCGCCGAGGATCGCCGCGAGCAGCTCTACATGGACCTGTCGCTCAACCTCAAGGGCGTCGTCGCGCAGCAGCTGATCCCGACCCCGGACGGCAAGGCGCGGCGGGTGGCGATGGAGGTGATGCTGGGCACGCCGCTGGTGCAGGACTACATCCGCAAGGGCGAGGTGCACAAGCTCAAGGACGTGATGAAGGAATCCACCAATCTCGGCATGCGCACCTTCGATCAGAGCCTGTTCGAGCTGTACCAGGCCGGCGAGATTTCCTACGAGGACGCACTGCGTCACGCCGACAGCGCCAACGAGGTGCGGTTGCGCATCAAGCTGTCGCGCGGCGGCGACGCGCACACGCTGGTCGAGGGCCTGGGCGACGTGCAGCTGGCCGAGCAGCGCTGATCCCTGACGGGCGCGGCATCCCGGGCGCGCCGATTCGGGAAGGTCCGGCTTGCGGCGTTCGTCGTTGTCGACGCCACCCGGCTTGCGACGAGTCGCACGATCGCCGGCCCCGTCCGCGGAGCTGGCCGCGGTGCTTGCCCCGCCGCAGGACCTTTCATTGCGGTGCTCACCGGCCCGTCCCGCATGGGTCTGCACAGCGCGATCTGCCGCGACGCCCGGCAAATGGCGCGACGCCGGCCGGCTGATCGGGCTTGACGCGTCGCGGGGATCGGCTGCGCGCCGCCCGGGGCGTCGTCAGCGGCCGAGCACCTCGGCCAATACCGCCATGCGCACGAACACGCCGTTGGCGACCTGCTCGAGGATGCGCGAGTGCGCACCGTCGGCCACGTCGGAGGCGATCTCGATGCCGCGGTTGATCGGCCCCGGATGCATCACCATGCAGTCCGGCGCGGCGCGTTTCAGTCGCGCCGCATCGAGACCGTAGCGGGTGAAGTAAGCGGCTTCGTCCGGCAGCTGGGTCGCCGCCATGCGCTCCTTCTGCAGACGCAGCATGATTGCCACATCGGCGCCTGCGATCGCGGCGTCGAAATCCTCCATGACCCGGCAGCCGCGGAACTCGGCCGGCGCCGGCAGCAGCGCCGCCGGTCCGCACAGGCGGATCTCGCGCACGCCCAGCGCGCCGAAGGCGTGCACGTCGGAACGCGCCACCCGCGAATGCAGCACGTCGCCGCAGATGGTCACGGTCAGCGTGTGCAGGTCGCGACGATGCTGGCGCACCGTCAGGGCGTCGAGCAGGCCCTGGGTCGGGTGCGCGTGATTGCCGTCGCCGGCATTGATCACCGCGACGCCGCTGGCGGCGTGCCTGACCAGGTATTCCGGCGTGCCGGATTCGCGATGCCGCACCACCAACGCGTCGAGATGCATCGCTTCCAGCGTGTGCAGCGTATCGAGCAGGGTTTCACCCTTGCTGGTCGAGGAATTGCCGAGATCGAAGTTGACCACGTCGGCGCCCAGCCGGCGCGCCGCCAGCTCGAACGAGGTGCGCGTGCGCGTGGACGGTTCGAAGAACAGATTCAGCACGGTGCGACCGGTCAGCAGATCGAGTTTGCGAGTGCCGTGCGCGCAGGCCTCGCGCAGCGACTCGGCGCGGTCGAGCAGGCGTGTCAGGGTTTCGGCGTCGAGATGCTCGAGGCTGATCAGGTGACGCAAGCGGGCGCTCATGCGGATTCGCTCAGCCAGGTTTCGAGGATGACGGCGGCGGCCACGGCATCGAGGCCCTGCGCATCGCGTCGCCGTGACAGTCCAGCCGCGCGAGCTCCGGCGAAGCGGCGCGCTGCTTCCTGCGAGGTGTGGCGCTCGTCGGCCAGGTGCACCGGCAGACCGTAACGCGCGCCGAGACGCGCCGCAAAGCGCCGCGCTCCGCGCGACACGGCCTGCTCGTCGCCGTCGAGTGTCAGCGGCAGGCCGACCACCAGAGCAGCCGGCTGCCAGGCGCCGATCAGGGCGTCGAGGTGGGGCCATTCCGGTTCACCGTTGCGCGCCGCGATCGTCTTCAATGCGCGCGCGCTGGCGGTAATGCGCTCGCCGACGGCGACGCCGATGCAGCGGGTGCCGAAGTCGAAGCCGAGCACGCAGGCCGGCGCCGCGCTCATGCGTGGCCGGCGTAATGGGCCAGGCGCGCCGCATCGACACCGACACGCGCGGCGGCGGCCGACCAGCGCTGCTCGAGCGCGATGTCGAACAGCAGCGGCTCGTCGGCCTCGACCGTCAGCCAGGCGTTGTCGCGCAGTTCCTGCTCGAGCTGGCCGGCTTCCCAGCCGGCGTAGCCCAGTGCCACCAGCGCGCGACTGGGGCCGCGGCCGGTCGCCATCGCCTCGAGGATGTCGCGCGACGTGGTCAGAGCCAGGCGGTCGTTGATGCGGTAGCTGGATGTCCAGTGGCCCTCGGCAGGGTGCAGCACGAAACCGCGTTCGGGTTGCACCGGGCCACCGCTGAGCACCGGCTGCTCGGCGGTGCCGATGTCCTCGCAGGGCAGCTGCATCTGCTGCAGCAGCGCGCCCAGCCGGTAATCGGACAGGCGGTTGATCAGCAGGCCCATCGCGCCGTCCTCGCCATGCTGGCAGACAAAGGCTACCCCATGCTCGAAGTTGGGATCGCGCAGGCCCGGCATCGCGATCAGCAGATGGCCGGTGAGGAATGAGATCGCGCTCATGAGGTCATTCTACGGGCAGCGGGCTGCATGCCGTCAGCCGCCATCGCTGGCATCGCGCAACACGTTGCCGGGGAGGAACTGCCAGGTGCGGGTGATGTAGAGCTCGTCGACGCGGTTCCTGACCGCGGGCAGCGGCGGAAACGGCGCCGCCAGGCGCACGATGCGGATGGCGGCATCATCGAGTACCTGGTGCCCCGAGCCCTTGATCACGTCGATGCTGGCGATGCTCCCGTCATGGTGCAGGCCGACCGTGAGCACGAGTTGGCCATGCAGTTCGCGGCGACGCGCTTCATCAGGATAATTCAGGTTGCCGACGCGCTCGATGCGCGCCACCCATGCGCGCATGTAGGCCGCGTAGGCATATTCGCGGGTGTTGGCGGAGATGAACTTGCGTCGCGGGCGCCTGGCGTACGCCTCGCTCTCGGCGCGCACTTCGGCGGCCAGGCGCGCCATTTCCAGGCGCTGCTCGACCGGGATCACGGCCGGCGGCAGCGCCTGCACCGGCGCCTGCGTGTGCTGCGGCGTGCTGATCATCCGCACCGCGGCGCGCTGCTGGGTGAGCACCTCGGGGCCGCTGGCTGCCTGCGGTTGCGGTGCCGCCGGATCGAGCGGCTGCGGTGCGGCGCCTTCGGCCTCGGGTAGCGGACCGCTGGTCGGACGGCCAGGCAGCCGCGCGCGCGCATGGTCGCCACCACCGGCGTTGTTGGCCTGGGCCAGGAAGTCGGCCCGGCGCGGGGTCTCGCCGTTGGCGGTATTGAGCAGGGTGACGTCGAGCGCCGGCAGGCTCGGCCGCGGCTTCTCGATGCGGAAGGTGATGCCGAGGATCACCACCGCATGCAGCAGCAGCGAAAACAGCAGCGTCACGCCGAGGCGGTCGCCGGCGGCGGCAGGGCGGACCGGCGCATTCACGCGGGCGGGTTCTCGATGGCATCGAACAGCATGCCGGCGATATTAAGACCGCGGGCGGCATCGATCTCGCGTGCGCAGGTCGGTGATGTGACGTTGATCTCGGTGAGATAGTCGCCGATGACATCGAGGCCGACGAACAGCAGTCCGCGCCGCACGAGATCCGGCGCCACCTGGGCGGCGATCCAGTGGTCGCGTTCGCTCAGCGGCACGACGATGCCGCGTCCGCCGGCGGCGAGATTGCCGCGGAACTCGTCGCCCTGCGGCACGCGCGCCAGGGCAAAGGGCACCGCGGTGCCGGCGACCATCAGGATGCGCTTGTCACCGGCGCGGATCTCGGGGATGAAGCGCTGCGCCAGCGCGAAGTGCCGGTCATCGCCGACCAGGGTCTCGAGGATCACGTTGAGGTTGGGGTCGTGGTCATGGCTGCGGAAAATGCCGCGACCGCCCATGCCGTCCAACGGCTTGAGCACCACCTCGCCGTGCAGCTGCACGAATTGCCGCAGCGCACCGCGATCGCGTGCCACCAGACTCGGCGCGCAGCACTGCGGAAATTGCAGCGCATAGAGCTTCTCGTTGCAGTCGCGCAGCGCGCGCGGATCGTTGATCACCCGCACGCCGAGACGCTGCGCCGCTTCCAGCACCAGCGTGTCATAGAGAAATTGCGCGTCCAGTGGCGGATCCTTGCGCGCCAGCAGGATGTCCACCGTGGTCAGAGGCTGCCACTGCGCGTCACCGCGCCGGAACCAGCGCGCGGCGTCGTCGCTGACGGTCAGCGGCGCCAGCCGTGCCCAGGGTGCGCCGTCGCGCAGCGCAAGGTCGCCCTGTTGCAGGTAGCGCAGCGGGTGACCACGGCGCTGCGCCTCCAGCAGCAGCGCGAAGGTGGTGTCCTTGCCGATCTTGATGTGCTCGATGGGATCCATCAGGACGGCGACGGTCAGGGCCATGGTCTGCTCCGCATGGATTTGCTGAAGTGTTGGATGACAAGGACTTGCAGGACGAACTTGACAGAGTTGATAAACGCGCGTTAAACAGCCTTTGGAGCGATGATGATCGCGCATGGGGCGACAGCGGAGCGCCGTCGGCGCGGCCACGATCTGGTGCCGACCGCTGTGGCCGGTTCAAGGCATGCGATTTGCTTCATATACAGCCGCGCGACCTGGGCGCAGCAAGGGTGGATACGTGGAAGAGCATACGAAACAGGGCGGCCTCGGCGGATTGCGCGTGATGGTGATCGACGATTCCAAGACCATCCGCCGCACCGCCGAAACGCTGCTCAAGAAGGAAGGCTGCGACGTCGTCACCGCGGTGGACGGCTTCGAGGCGCTGGCCAAGATTTCCGATCTGCAGCCGCACATCATCTTCGTCGACATCATGATGCCGCGCCTCGACGGCTACCAGACCTGCGCGCTGATCAAGAACAACCAGGCGTTCCGCGCGACCCCGGTGATCATGCTCAGTTCCAAGGACGGCCTGTTCGACAAGGCCCGCGGCCGCATCTGCGGGTCCGACCAGTATCTGACCAAGCCCTTCACCCGCGAAGAACTGCTCGGCGCCATTCGGCGCCACGTCGATCTCCATTCGAGCTGACGCGAATCCCGGACCCATGGCGCACATCCTCATCATCGACGACTCCCCCACCGACGTGCGCGTGTTCACCACGCTGCTCGAGAAGGCGGGGCACCGCGTTTCCAGCGCCGGCAACGCCGACGACGGCATCGCCATGGTCAAGCGCGCGCGCCCGGACCTGGTGATCATGGACGTCATCATGCCCGGGATGAACGGCTTCCAGGCCACGCGCACGCTCAGCCGTGACGCCGAGACGCAGCACGTGCCGATCCTGATCATCACCACCAAGTCGATGGAAACCGATCGCGTCTGGGGTCTGCGCCAGGGCGCCAAGGACTTCATCACCAAGCCGGTGGCCGAGAAGGAGCTGCTGGCGCGGATCCAGAAACTCCTGCCGGGTGGCGGGTGAGGACGCGATGAGCGCGATCGCCATCATGCCGCCCTTCGAGCTGCTCGCCGAGTACGAGCGGCTCAGTCTGGCCCATGTCGCCGGCATGCCCGAGCAGATCGAGGCCGAAGGTCTCTGGCGCGGCATCGGATTTCGCATCGGCGCGCGTCTGCTGGTCAGCAGCATCAGCGAAGTCAACGAACTGCTGACGCCGCCGGCGCTGACGCCGGTGCCCGGCACTCGCGGCTGGCTGCTGGGAGTCGCCAATGTGCGCGGCAACCTGATCCCGGTGGTGGATCTCGGCGGGTTCCTGTTCGGCGAACGCGTACTTCTGACCGATCAGAGCCGCGTGCTGCTGGTGCGCCAGCAGGGCGGCAGTGTCGGCCTGCTGGTCGACGAGGTGCTTGGCCAGCGCAACCTGACCCTCGACCAGCGCGCCGGAGCGGAGGGCGAAGCCGACGAGCGCCTGCAGCGCTTTGTCGAGGAAAACGTGACGGTGGCGGAACAGCGCCTCGGTGTGTTCAGCATGACGCGTCTGGCGCGAGCGCCGGATTTCCAGCAAGCGGCGGTGTGATCCATGCCGCGGTCCGATTCGAGGGTGAGGTGAAGCATGAGTGCGACCAGTGGTGGCATCGGTAGGGAACGCGGCTACACGGGGCTGATCGTCCTGCTGGTGCTGGCGATCGGTTTTGCAGCGTTCGATTTCTTCCTGCTCAACCAGAAGAACGGCGAAGACCGCCAGGCGGCGCAGATCACCACGCAGATCCAGGTGCTCTCGCAGCAGACGGCCAAGTTCGCGATCGAGTCGGCGAGCGGCAACATCGACTCCTTCAAGGAACTCGATGCCACCCGCAACACCATCGACGCGCTGATCAAGAAGCTCAACAGCGGCGATCGCGAAACCGGCATGCCCGGTTATGCCAACGCCGGCGCCGGCGTGGCCGGCGCGATGGCCGGACTGAACAAGTCCTGGGCCCAGCTGGATGGCGACCTCAGCAAAATCCTGCGCAACCAGACGCTGGTGCTCAACTCGGCCCAGCAGGCCGGCACCTTCGACAGCCAGATGCCGGTGCTCAACTCGCGCATGGACGAGGTGGTCAACATCCTGCAGCAGAAGAACGGCAGCGCATCGCAGACCTTCACCGCCGCGCGGCAGATGCTCCTGGCCGACCGCATGATTCGTCGCACCCAGGAAATCCTGCAGGGAGGCGACTCGGCTCAGACCGCGGCCGACGGCCTTGCCCGCGACGCGCAGCTCTACGGCGCAGTACTCTCCGGCCTGATCGACGGCAACTCCGAAGTGGGCGTGCGTGCCCTGAACGACGTCGCCGGCACGCGCATCCTCAGCGACATCCGCAAGAACTGGGTCAGCCTCTCCGATCCGGTCAACAAGCTGCTGGCCGCCGCGCCGACGCTGGTCGAGGTCAAGGACGCCGCCAATCAGGCTTCGGTCGATTCGCAGAGCGTGCTGCTGCGCGCCAACGACGTTTCCGATCGCCTCGGCAAGCTGCCGACCCTGCGCCTGTTCCCGAACGTCTGGTTCGGCTTGCTCGGTGCCGGCGCCGCGGTGCTGTTCGCGCTGCTGCTGGTCGTCACCCTGGTGCGCGACCAGCGCCGCCGTTACGAGGTCACCGCCGATCTCAACCAGCGCAATCAGGAGGCGATTCTGCGCCTGCTCGACGAGATGGGCTCGCTGGCCGAAGGCGACTTGACCGTCAAGGCGACCGTCACCGAGGACATCACCGGCGCGATCGCCGACTCGGTCAACTTCGCGGTCGAGGCGCTGCGCAGCCTCGTCTCGACCATCAACGAGACGGCGGTGCAGGTGTCGGCCGCCGCGCAGGAGACGCAGGCCACGGCCATGCACCTGGCCGAAGCCGCCGAGCATCAGGCGCAGCAGATCACCTCGGCCTCCGCCGCGATCAACGAGATCGCGGTGTCGATCGACGAGGTGTCGAAGAACTCGGCGGAATCGGCCGACGTGGCGCAGCGCTCGGTGGCGATCGCCGGCAAGGGCGCCGGCATCGTGCGCCAGACCATCGCCGGCATGGACTCGATCCGCGACCAGATCCAGGAGACCTCCAAGCGCATCAAGCGCCTGGGCGAGTCTTCGCAGGAAATCGGCTCGATCGTCGAGCTGATCAACGACATCGCCGAGCAGACCAACATCCTGGCCCTGAACGCGGCCATCCAGGCGGCCTCTGCCGGCGAGGCCGGTCGCGGTTTCGCGGTCGTCGCCGACGAAGTGCAGCGGCTGGCCGAGCGCTCGTCCAACGCCACCAAGCGCATCGAGACCCTGGTCCAGACGATTCAGTCCGATACCAACGAGGCGGTCAGCTCGATGGAGCAGACCACCGCCGAGGTGGTTTCGGGCGCGCGCCTGGCCGAGGATGCCGGTACCGCGCTCGGCGACATCGAAAAGGTGTCCAGCGATCTTGCCGATCTGATCCAGAACATCTCCGAGGCGGCGCGCCAGCAGTCGGCGGCGGCGACCAACATCTCGGCGACGATGAACGTGATTCAGGAGATCACGACGCAGACCTCCACCGGCGCCAGCCAGACCGCCGAATCGATCGGCAACCTGGCGCAGATGGCCAACGATCTGCGCCGTTCGGTTGCGGACTTCAAGCTGCCCGGCTGACGGGCGTCATTGAGCGGAGGCGGCGAAGCGCATGGCGGTGGCGATCGGCTCCACGACTCCCGGCATGGCCCTGCCCGGCATGGATGCGGAGCTGTTCGCGCGCTGGGCGCAGCTGCTGGAGCAGCGTACCGGCGTGGTGGTCGCGCCGGCACGCATGGCGTTCCTGGCCGGTGCGGTCCGCTCGCGCATGCGCGAGACCGGTTTCGCCGATTACGAGGCCTACTTTCGCCTGGTCAGCGCCGGTGCCGCGGGCGCGGTCGAGTGGGCCACCCTGGTCGATCGCCTGACCGTGCACGAAACGCGATTTTTCCGCCACCCGCCCTCGCTCGACCTGATCGCCCGGCGCTGGCTGCCGGAGCGCATCGCCGCCGGCCAGGAACGCCTGCACGCGTGGAGCGTCGGCTGCGCCAGCGGCGAGGAGGCATGGTCGCTGGCCATGGTCATCGATCATGCGCTGGCCACGCTCGGCCACGGACCGACCTACGGGATCACCGCCAGTGATGTCAGCCATGCCGCGTTGGCAGCGGCGCGCAGTGCACAGTACCCGGCTGCGCGACTGGCCGAGATCCCGCTGGAATACCGCAGCGTCTATGCCGAGATGATGAACGGCGATGCCTTCGCGCCGATCGAGCGCCTGCGCCGGCGCGTCGGTTTTGCCCGCGTCAATCTGCTGCATGCCGCCGCCGCGCCCCTCAAGCGCCTTGACCTGATCTACTGCCAGAACGTGCTGATCTACTTCGCGCGCGAGCGCCGCCGCGAGCTGCTGGACGGACTGGCCGGGCTGCTGGAGCCGGGCGGCCTGCTGGTGCTCGGTGCCGGCGAAGTCACCAGCTTCAGTCACCCCGCGCTGACCCGCGTCGCCGCCCCCGGCACGCTGGCCTACCTGCGCAACCGCTGAGATCCGCCATGCGACTCGACGAAGACATCGACTTCACCACGCTGACCTGGGTCAAGGGTGAGCTCGACGAAACCCTGAAGCAGGCGCGGCAGGCGCTCGAGGTCTATGTCGAGGACCCCGCCGACGCCAGCCAGATGCGTTTCTGCGCGACCTATCTGCACCAGGTGCAGGGGACCCTGCGCATGGTCGAGCTGTACGGCGCGGCCATGGTGATCGAGGACATGGAACAGCTGGCGCAGGCGCTGCTCGATGGCCGCGTGCGTCAGCCGGACGAGGCCTACGCCGCGCTGATGCGCGGCATGGTGCAGATGCCGGACTACCTGGAGCGTCTGCAGAGCGGTCATCGCGACATACCGATCGTGCTGCTGCCGCTGATCAACGACCTGCGCGCCTGTCGCGGCGAGAAGCTGGTTTCGGAAGCGATGCTGTTCACTCCGGAGCTCAACACGCCGTTACCGGCCGATGCGCCCGGCGCCGCCGCCGCGCAGGCGCCGGCCGCCCAGCAGCGCGCGCTGACCGCGCTGCGATCACGCTTCCAGGCGCCGTTGCTGGCGTGGTTCCGCAACCAGGGCAGCGCGCCGGCCCATCTGGCGACGATGCGGCAGGTCCTGGATGCCGTCGGCGCCGAGTGTTACAGCGTGCCCGGGCGACGCCTCTGGTGGATCACCGCGGGCGTGGTCGAGGGCCTCGAGCAGGGGCTGCTCGAGGAGCACAGCGTCGCCGTCAAGCAGCTGATCGGGCGTGTCGACCGCTGCATGCGCACGCTGATCGAGCAGGGCGAGGTGGCGTTGGCGCGCGGCGAAGCCGAGGAACTGGCGCGCAGCCTGCTTTACTACGTCGCACAGGCCAAGCCCGGTTCGGTGCGTCTGGACTTGATCCGCCACACCTACCGCCTGGATCGCCTGTTGCCAAGCCAGCGCGAGCTGGAACACGCGCGCGGGGCGATGGCGGGTCAAAACCGCGCCCTGCTCGATACCGTCGCCAAGGCGATCAAGGAGGACCTGCTGCGGGTCAAGGACGCGCTGGACCTGTTTCTGCGCAACGCCGGCGGCGATCCCGCACAGCTCGGCGGCCAGGCCGACGTGCTCGGGCGCGTCGCCGATACCCTGGGCATGCTCGGGCTGGGCGTGCCGCGACGGGTGGTCAACGAGCAGCGCCAGATCGTCAACGAGATCGCCGGTCACGCGCGTGCCGCCGACGAGAGCACCCTGCTCGATGTGGCCGGTGCGCTGCTGTATGTCGAGGCCTCGCTCGACGATCACATCGACCGCCTCGGTGCCGAGGATACCGACGAGGTGCCGGCTGCCCTGCCCAAGGCCGAGGCCCGGCGCATTCTCGAGGCGCTGACGCACGAGGCCGTGATCAACCTGGGCAAGGTGAAGGATGACATCGTCGCCTTCATCGAATCGCCCTGGGATCACGCCCGCGTGGAGCAGATTCCCGCCTTGCTGGAGGAGATCGGCGGCGCCCTGCGCATGCTCGATCTGCAGCGGCCGGCCGAGCTGCTGGCCGGCATCGCGCGCTTCGTGCACAACGAACTGGTCGCCGATCACCGCATTCCCACCGCCGAACAGATGGATCTGCTGGCCGATGCCCTGACGTCGGTGGAGTACTACCTGGAGGCCGCGCGCGAGCAGCGCCCCAACCGCGAGCGCATTCTCGATGTCACCGAGCGCAGCCTGGCTGCGCTGGGCCACTGGCCGGTGCCACCCCTGCGTCAGCGCGATGCATCGGCCGCCCCCGTTGCGGTGTCCCCGACCGCGGGCGTCCGCTTGCCCGCGGACGCAGCGAGCATGCCGGCGCCGGTCGTACCGGCCGCGGACGCGGTCGAGTTGACCGAATCGGTGAGCATTGCCGCGGGCAGCGACCTGGGCGATCTGGTGGTCGGCGAGTCCGGCATGCCGGCCACGCACGCAGCGGACGTAGCCGGACTGCGGCTGGCCGAAACCGAGGCCACGGCACCGCCGGCTGGCGATGACGGCGACTGGATCGAAATCGAGGAGGAAGTCGAAGAGCAGGTGCAGGTCGGCGAACTGACCGCTCCGGCCGGCTTCCAGGCGGCTGCCGACGAGATCGACGCCGAGATCCGCGAGGTGTTCGTCGACGAGGTCCAGGAAGAGATCAGCGGCCTCGGTGCCAGCGTGCCGGCGTGGCTGGCGCAGGTCGATCATCTCGATGCGCTGAAGCCGATCCGGCGTGCCTTCCACACGCTCAAGGGATCCGGACGACTGGTGGGTGCGCTGACCCTGGGCGAGTTCGCCTGGAAGATCGAGAACATGCTCAACCGCGTGCTCGATCACAGCATTGCGCCCGACCTCAAGGTGCAGGCGCTGGTGCAGCATGCCGTCGCCGCCCTGCCGGCGCTGCTCGCGGCGCTGCGCGGCGCGTCCGACCAGCAAGCCCCGCTGGCCGCGATCATGCAGGCGGCGGACCGCCTCGCGGCCGGCGAGCCTGCCAGCGTCGAACAGTTCCTGCAGCCGACGCGTTTCGAAACCGTCCGCCGGGTCATCAGGCGCCGGGTGCCGCGTGCTCCCGATGCCGCCGCGCTTGCCGCCGCGGTGCCGGGCGCGACGCTGGCCGGGGTTGGGACCGATGACATCGCCGTCGTGCCATTCGATCATGCCGTGATCGAGCTGCCCCAGCTGCCGCCGGTAGACGCGGTGCTGCTGGAGATCTTGCGAAGCGAAGTCGTGCAGCACCTGTCCACGGTCCGCGACTACCTGGCTACCTGCCGGACGCAGCCGCAGCCGGTCAGCGAACCGCTGCTGCGCGCCGTGCACACGCTCAACGGCGCCATCGCGATGGTCGACATCCCGGTGATCGGCCATGTGCTGGCACCGTTCGAGAGCTATCTCAAGCGTCTGCGCGCGCTCGAGCAGGCTCCTGCCGCGGATGGCGTGCAGGCACTTGCGGACGCAGCCACCCTGATCGAGCAGGTGATGGCGCAATACGATGCGGCGACTCCGGTACTGCCGGACTCCGAACCGCTGGCCGCGCGCGTTGCTGCCCTGCGCGATGCGCTGCCGGAGCCGCAGCTGGCCCATCCGGTCTAC
Organism: Lysobacteraceae bacterium; assembly: GCA_028870665.1. GTDB lineage: Bacteria > Pseudomonadota > Gammaproteobacteria > Xanthomonadales > Rhodanobacteraceae > Metallibacterium. The sequence goes on along the minus strand of JAGWPB010000005.1, from coordinate 39,431 downwards.
GAATTGCCGTCCGAGGATGCATCCGGCAGCGCGCCGGAACCGCCGTTGCCGGTGGCCGCGGATGAGGACGAGCTGCAGTCGTCGCAGGTGCCGCTGGATGCCGCGGCGGCAGCCGCGGAGGACGCGCGCGTCGAGGCATGGCTGGCCGAGTTCACCGCCACCAGCGCCGTGGCGCCGACCGTGCCCGCTGCCGCAGCGGGCGTTGACGATGATCTCACCGCACTGCTGCTGGCTTCCTTCGAGTCCGAGTCGCGGGGTGCCGCGGCTTCGCCCGAACAGGCACCGGTCGCCGACGCGGCATCGCCTTTGCCGCCGGAAGAGGACGCGGCCCGTGTCGCGTCGATGGCGGATGCCGCGGCTGAGTCCGCCGCTGCCGACGCTGAACAGGAAGCCGCGCTGCCGGTTCCGGAGACGGCTGCCGAGGAATCCATCGCAGCGGAACCGGGCGCGTTCGAGGATGCGGCCGGGGATCCGGAGCGGGCTGCCGCCGACATCGCACCGGTGTCGCTCACCGTCTCGACGCCGCTGCCGGCATTCCCCGAGGACGCGCAGCCGGAGGGCGCGCTCGACCTGCCCGACCTCGATGCCGATCTGCTGGAGATCTTCGTGCAGGAAGGCACGGACATCCTCGACCACGCGGACGGCCAGATCGCCGGTCTGCGGATGGCGCCGCATCAGCGCGAGTTCGTGGCGGGCCTGCAGCGCGACCTGCACACGCTCAAGGGTGGTGCGCGCATGGCCGGTCTGGCGCCGATCGGCGATCTGGCGCACGCGATGGAGACGCTGCTGGAGGCGGTCGGCGAAGGCCGGCGCATGCCCGAGCCGCTGGTGATCGAGTCGCTCGAGCGCGGCTTCGACCGCCTGCACGAGATGGTGCAGCGCATCGCCCAGCATCGTGCCATCGCGATGCCGGAGCGGGCGATCGAGCGTTTCGAGACGCTGGCCGCCGGCCGCGGTGTCGCGGCTGGGCCGGCCGCGCCCGCGAGCGCCGGGATCGCCGCACGGGCCGCCGCGGCCGAACCCGAGGCACCGGCCGCCGAGCGGGTGCCGCTGCGCCCGCTGCCGCCGCTCGAACCCGAGGAGATCCGTGCGCCGCAGGAGATGATCCGCGTACGTTCCGATCTGCTCGACTCGCTGGTCAACTACGCCGGCGAGGTGTCGATCTACCGTTCGCGTCTGGAACAGCAGGTTGCCACCTTCCGCTTCAACCTGGTCGAGTTCGAGCAGACTGTCAGCCGCCTGCGCGAGCAGCTGCGCAAGCTCGAGATCGAGACCGAAGCGCAGATCATCGCCCGCTACCAGCGCGAGAATCAGGAAACCGGCAGCGCGACGTTCGATCCGCTCGAACTCGACCGCTTCTCGCAGCTGCAGCAGCTGTCACGCGCGCTGGCCGAGTCGGTGTCCGACCTGGTGTCCATCCAGGGCCTGCTCGACGACATCACGCGCCAGTCCGAGACATTGCTGCTGCAGCAGTCGCGGGTCAGCTCGGATCTGCAGGAAGGCCTCATGCGCACGCGCATGGTGCCGTTCGACGCGCTGGTGCCGAGCCTGCGCCGCACTCTGCGCCAGGCGGCGCAGGAACTGGGCAAGCGCGCGCAGCTGCGCGTCGAGGGCGCCCATGGCGAAATGGACCGCAACCTGCTCGAGCGCATGAAGGCGCCGTTCGAGCACATGCTGCGCAACGCCCTGGCACACGGCATCGAAACCCCGGCCGAGCGACTGCGTGCCGGCAAGCCGGAAGAAGGGCAGGTCACCATCCAGGTCGGCCGCGAGGCGACCGAGGTGGTGATCCGCGTCAGCGACGACGGCCACGGTTTCGACCGCGACGCCATCCGCGCCAAGGCAATCGAACGAGGCCTGCTGCGCGAAGACGCGCAGCTGTCGGATCGCGACCTCTACGCCTTCGTGCTCGAAACCGGTTTCTCCACCGCCGAGACGGTGACCCAGCTGGCCGGCCGCGGCGTCGGCATGGACGTCGTCGCCAGCGAGATCAAGCAGCTCGGCGGCACGCTGGTGATCGATTCGCAGCGCGGGCGCGGCACCACCTTCTCGATCCGGCTGCCGTTCACGCTGGCGGTGACGCAGGCGATCCTGGTCAAGCTCGGCGAGAGCGTCTACGCGTTGCCGATGACCTCGGTGCAGGGTGTGGCGCGCATCGCCCGCGAGGACCTGGCGACGCGCATGCTGCTCGATGCGCCCAGCTTCACCTATGCCGGCGAAACCTACGCGATCCACGATCTCGGCAGCCTGCTGGGGGTCGGCGCCGGACGCGTCGGCGACGAGCCGCAGTTGCCGCTGCTGATGCTGCGCAGCGGCGACCAGCGCGCCGCGGTGCGCATCGACGCCGTGGTCGGCTCGCGTGAAATCGTGGTCAAGTCGGTCGGTCCCCAGATCAGCTCGGTGCCGGGCATCTTCGGCGCCACCATCATGGGCGATGGCTCGGTGGTGATGATCCTCGATCTCGCGCCGCTGGTGCGTCGCAGCGCGGCGCTGGGTCAGCGCGTCGAGGTGGAGACGGTCGAGGAGCTGCTCGAACTGCAACTGCCGGAGCCGAGCGCCGAGCCGCGCGCGCGGCCGCTGGTGATGGTGGTGGACGACTCGATCACCATGCGCAAGGTCACCACCCGCGTGCTCGAACGCAACGACCTCGACGTGATCACCGCCAAGGACGGTCTCGATGCGGTCGAGAAGCTGCAGGAGCGGGTGCCGGACCTGATGCTGCTCGACATCGAGATGCCGCGCATGGACGGCTACGAGGTCGCCACCTACATGAAGAACGACCCGCGCCTGAAGCGGGTGCCGATCGTGATGATCACCTCGCGCACCGGCGAGAAGCACCGTCAGCGTGCGCTGGAAATCGGCGTCGAGCGTTATCTCGGCAAGCCGTATCAGGAAGCCGAGCTGCTGCGCAACGTGCAGGAACTGCTGGAGCCGCGCCGTGTCTGAGACCGTCGCCGCCGCTCCCGCCGTTGCGCTGCTGTTCGAGGATGCGGCGCTCGGCGCGCGTCTGCGACAGGCGCTGCAGGATCGCGGCGCGCAGATCGTGCTCGAGGACTCGGCCACGCACACGACGCCGGCCGCGGTGGCCGGCTGTGGCGCCGAGGTGGTCGTGATCAGCCTGGAACCGGCAACCGAGGATGCGATCGAGGGCTTTTACGATGCGCTCGACCTGGCGCGGCAGCGCCTGGTGTTCAACGACGCCGAGGCCTCGCGCCGGCTGTCGGGCTGGGACCAGGCGCGCTGGGCGCGTCATCTGGCGGCCAAGATCCTCGGTAGTGCCGACGTCGATCCGCCGCGGCCCGCGGACGCGCGCGTGGTCGCTGCGCCGGTGATGGGCGCCGAGCCGGCCGCGGTTGCGGTCCCGGTGCCTGCCGCTCCGGCGTCGTCAGCGCCGCCGGCTGCCTTGACGCGGGAGCCCGAGGACATCGAGGCGCCGCAAGAGCCGGCTGCAGCGGCGCAGCCCGCGTCCGCGAGATCGGCTCCGCACGACGCAGCGCCCGTGGCACCCGCATCCGGATCCATCAGCGATGCCGAGCTCGCGGCGTTGTTCGAGCTGCTTCCCGCGACGGTCGAGCCGGCTGTCGCGACGGCCGCTCCCGCCACGCCCCGCGTCGACTCGACCGCGCTGGATGACGAAATCGCTGCGCTGCTGGCTGGATCGCCGCTGCTGGATGCAGCGGATGCCGGCCCGCAGACGCCCGCCCCGACGTCGGTCGCAGTCGAGCCGATCCTGGTCGAGGACATCGACGCCTGGCTGGCGCGCGTCAGCGTCGAGCAGGACCCTTCGGGCGCACCTTCCGGCCCCCCCGCGCCGCCTGCCCCGGTTTCCGGAACCGACCTCAGTCTGGCGCCGCTGGACGCGATGCCGGCCGCGAACGTGCCGGTGGCGGCAGAAACGCCCGCGCCCGCGGCGCTTCCCGACGCCCCCGACTGGGGGCTGCTCGAGTTCGATCTCCCGGACGGGTTCGAACCCTTGCCGCCGGCGCATGCCAAGGCACCCGCCGCCGCCGAATTCGGCATCGAAACCGTGTCCACCGCGGATTATCTGGCACCGACCTCCGCGGACGCGGACGGCGCGTTGCCTTTCGAGATAGACCTGGGGGGGCTCGAGCTGATCCCGTTCGAGGAGGCGCTGGCGCCGCACGTTGAAGCGGCGTCGCGCGAAATGAATCTGATGGAGCAACGATCGGCGCTGCGTCGCATCGTGGTCATCGGCGCCTCGATCGGCGGCCCCGAGGCGCTGCATGAGTTTCTCGCCGCGCTTCCTGCCGATCTGCCGGCGGCACTGGTGGTGGCGCAGCATCTGGATGCCGCCTTCAACGGTTCGTTGGCCCAGCAGCTGGGCAGGGCCGGTACGCTGCCGGTGCGGCTGGCGGCCGCCGGCGAATCGCTGCGCCACGGCGAGGTCCTGGTGGTGCCGAGCGGCAAGTGCCTGCGCGTCGAGCGCAACGGGCGCGTACAGCTCGAGCCGCTGCCAGCGGGCAGCCCCTACGACCCGTCGATCGACGACACCTTCACCGCGGTCGCCGAGACGTTCGGTCCCGATGTGCTGGCGCTGATCCTCTCCGGGATGGCGAGCGATGCGGTGGCGGGCGCGCATGTCGTCGCCGCGCGTGGCGGTCGCGTCTGGGGCCAGGAGCCGTCGAGTTGCGTGGTCAGCTCGATGGTGGACGCCGCCGGCAATGCCGGCCTGATCGGCTATTTCGCCACGCCGCGCGAGCTTGCCGCGCGACTCGCTTCCGAACTGGGCAGGGGACAGGCATGAACGAACTACCGCGCGAAATCCGCGGCGTGATGATTCCGGTCAGCGGCACCCGCGTACTGCTGCCCAACGCCACCGTGGCCGAGGTGATCACGTTCGCGAATCCCGAGCCGGTCGCCGGTGCGCCGGCATGGCTGCTCGGGCGCATCCGCTGGCGTGGCTGGCGGGTACCGCTGGTCTCCTTCTCGACGCTCGCCGGCTATGGCAGCGGCGAGGGCGCGCTGCATGCGCGCGTGGCGGTCCTGAAGGCGCTGGGCGGGCATCCCAAGCTGCCCTTCCTGGCGCTGCTGACCCAGGGGTTCCCGCGCCTGACGACGTTGACGCCGGATCTGCTGATGCCCACCGGTGACGGCCATGCGCTGCCTCCGGGCGTGCGCGAGGAGGTGCTGCTGCGCGATGACCTCGCCGTGATTCCGGACATGCCGGTGCTCGAGGGTCTGGTGGCCGAGGTGCTGGCGGCGGCCTGAGCGGCGCATCGGGGGGCCGGCTTGCGCAGCCGCGCGTTCAGCGCACCAGCGAGCGCTCCGAGCGTTCGATGAAGGCCAGCATGGCCGCGACGTCCCCACTTTCGAGCGCCTGCTCGGCAAGTCGCGCACGCGCCTCGATCAGCGGCAGCCCGGCCATGTACAGCGTGCGATAGGCGCGCTTGATCGCGGCCACGCGCTCGGCGCTGAAGCCGCGCCGCTTCAGTCCTTCGCTGTTGACGCCGCGCGGTTCGGCAAACTGCCCGGCGACATAGCAAAAGGGCGGCACGTCGCGGTTGATGGCGGAATACATCGCGGCGAAGGCGTGCGCGCCGATCTTGCAGAACTGATGCGCACCGGCGAAGCCGCCGAGGATGACGTGATCGCCGACCTCGACGTGACCGGCCAGGGTGGCGTTGTTGGCGAGCACGGTGTGGTCGCCGACCACGCAATCATGCGCGATGTGCACGTAAGCCATGATCCAGTTGTCATTGCCGACGCGGGTGACATGCGCGCCATCGCCGGTGCCGCGATTGATGCTGACGTATTCGCGGATGGTGTTGCGATCGCCGATCACCAGTTCGCTGGATTCGCCGTGAAACTTCTTGTCCTGCGGATCGCCGCCGATGGCGCTGAACGGCCAGATGCGGTTGTCGCGGCCGATGCGGGTCGGACCATCGATCACCACGTGCGCGCCGATGCGGGTGCCGCTGCCGATCTCGACCCCGGGGCCGATCACGCTGTAGGGACCGACCTCGACCCCCGCCGCCAGTCGCGCGGCGGGATCGATCACGGCGCTGGCGTGCACGCTCATCGGGATGTCCCGGAAGGCCCATGGCCGCGATGGACGCGAAGCTCGCAAGCAACACCCGTTTCAAGGGCCCTATCGTGCCCGTGGCGTTCTTTGCGGACCGCTCGGACGTCCGATCCGATCATTCGGCGCGCCCGGCGCACATGATCTCGCAGCTGGCGGCGACGCTGCCCTCGACCCGTGCCTCGGCCTCGAACAGCCCCATGCCGCGCAGCATGCGCTTGAGCGTCACCTTGAGCTGCAGCTGGTCGCCGGGCACGACGATGCGGTTGAAACGTGCCTTGTCGACCTTGACCAGGTAGAACAGCATGCGGCTGCCCCGGGTCGGCTCCGGAGTGTCGCCCGACAGCTGCACCAGCAGGCCCGAGGCCTGCGCCAGCGCCTCGATGATCAGTACTCCGGGCATCACCGGATGACCGGGAAAGTGTCCCTGGAAGTACGGCTCGTTGACGGTGACGTTCTTGATCGCGGTGATCGAGCGGCCCGGTTCCAGCTCGATCACGCGATCGACCAGCAGGAACGGGTAGCGGTGCGGCAGCAGTCCCTGGATCGCGTTCACGTCCACGGGCAGGCTGAGTACGGTCTCAGTCATCGCGGGGTTCCTTTTCCAGCGCCGCCAGGCGGCGCACGTAGTCGTCCAGATGCTTCAGGCGCGCGGCGTTGCGACGCCATTGGCGATTGTCCTGCAGCGCGGTTCCCGAAGAGTATTCGCCGGGCTCGCGAATCGAATGCGTCACCAGGCTCATGGCCGTGATCGTAACCCGATCCGCGATCTCGAGGTGGCCGAGGATGCCGGCGCTGCCGCCGATCAGGCAATAACGGCCGATGCGCGCGCTGCCGGCCACCGCCGAACAGCCCGCCATCGCGGTGTGCGCGCCGATGCACACGTTGTGCGCGATCTGGATCTGGTTGTCGAGGCGCACATCGTCCTCGAGCACGGTGTCGCCGAGCGCGCCGCGGTCGATGGTGGTGTTGGCGCCGATCTCGCAGTCGTCGCCGATGCGCACGCCGCCGAGCTGCGGCACCTTGATCCAGTGATCGCGGTCGAAGGCCAGGCCGAAGCCGTCGGCGCCCAGCACCGCGCCGGGGTGCACCAGAACGCGGCGGCCGAGAGTCACGCGTTCGACCAGGGTCACGCGTGCCACCAGTCGCGATTGTGCGCCCACCGTGCAGTCGCGGCCGACCACGCAGTGCGGGCCGAGCTCGGCGCCGTCCTCGACCCGTGCACCCGCCGCGATCACGCACAACGGGCCGATGCTGGCCCCGGCGCCGACCTGCGCGCCGGTCGCGATGATCGCGCTGGGATGGATGCCGGGCTGCGGATGCGCGCGCTGCTCGAACAGCGTCGCGATGCGGGCGAAGGCCAGATACGGATCAGCCGCGATCAGTGCCGGTACCGGGCAGGCGCCGGCATCCTCGGCGCGCAAGACCACGGCGCCGGCGTGCGTCGTCGCCAGCTGCGCCGCGTAGCGCCGATTGGCCAGGAACGCCAGTTGTCGCGGGCCGGCGTCCGCCAAGGTGGCGACGCCGGCGATCGCCGTCGCTGCGTCGCCGCGTCGCTCGAGGCCATAGCGCGACGCCAGCTCGTCGAGGCGATGCAGCACGGTTGCGGTCATGCGCGGACTCTACCCGGAGCGCGCGGTGCCGGCCAAGGCCGGTACCCGCGCCTCAGAACGTCGAGCCGAAGGTGAACTGGAAGCGTTCGATGAACGGCGCGTCGGTGACCCGGTTGTATTTGATCGGCATCGCGTAGCTGATGTTGATCGGGCCGATCGGCGCGCGCCACTGCAGGCCGATGCCGACCGACGAGCGCAGCTGGCCCCAGGCGAACTGGTTGTAGGTGCTGAACACGTTGCCGGTGTCGTAGAAGAGCGACACGCGCGCGGTGTTGCTGTCCTTGAGGAACGGCAGCGGCAGGAACAGTTCGGCACGACCCAGCACCTTGAACGCGCCGCCGATCGGCTGCGCGTTGAGATAGCCGGGAACGGTCAGGCGCGGGCCGAGGGTGTTGTCCATGAAGCCGCGCACGTCGGTGACGCCGCCGCCGTAGTAGTTCTGCCAGAACGGGAACGCCAGGCCGCTGTCGCGCCCGTAGGTCTTGCCGTAGCCGACGTTGCCGGTCAGGCCCAGCACGAACGACTTCGGCAGCGGGAAGTAGTTGCTGCTGATCGCGAACAGCTTGTAGTACTGCACGGTGGAGCCCGGCAGGGCGATCTCGGCGGAGATCGACTGCAGGCCGCCGCGGGTCGGGGTGAAGTACTGGTTGCGCGTGTCGTGGGCGTACGAGATGGTCGCCGTCCACGAGTGGATGGTGCGGTGGCCGAGCAGGTTCTGGTAATCGATCAGCGGCTGCGGGGTCAGCCCCGGATAGGTGTTGATGGTGTTGCTGCTCAGCCCGAGCCCGACGTTGATGGTGTCGGTCTCGGAAATCGGAATGCCGAAGTAGGACGAGAACGACTTGGTGTTGTACAGGTAGCTGGCGATGTTCGCCTGGCCCTGATTCAATTCGGTGTAGCTGGCGTTGTAGCCGAGGCTGACGCCGTTGTCGGTGAAGTAGGGATCGAGGTAGCTCAGGCTGTACTGCTTGAGGAACGAGCTCTGCTGCACCTGCGCCGACACCTGCTTGCCGGTGCCGAGGAAATTGCGCTCGGAGACCGAGAAGCTGCCGATCACGCCCGACACCTGCGAATAGCCGACGCCGAACTGCAGCGCGCCGGAGGGCTCCTCGGCGACCTTGACCAGCAGGTCGACCTCGTCGGACGAACCCGGCACGCGCTCGTTCTTGATCTCGACCGACTTGAAGAAGCCGAGGCGCTCCAGACGCACCTTGGAGCGGTCGATCGCCGCCTGCGAGTACCAGCCGCCCTCGAACTGGCGCATCTCGCGGCGCATCACCTCGTCCTCGGTGGTGCTGTTGCCCTTGAACACGATGCGGCGCACGTAGACGCGCTGGCCGGGTTCGATGAACAGGGTCAGATCGACGGTGCGGTTTTCCTTGTCGATCTTGGGCACCGGCGTGACCTTGGCGAAGGCATAGCCGATGTTCGACAGCACCAGCGTGATCGCGTTGGTGCTGGCCTCGATGCGCCTGCGCGAGAAGGTGTCGCCGGGCTTGACCAGGACCAGCCGGCGCAGGGCCGCCTCGGGCAGCACCAGACGCCCCAGCAGCTTGACGTCGGCGATCTTGTACAGATGGCCCTCGTGCACGTCGGCGTCGATGTACATGTCGCGCTTGTCGGGGCTGATCGCCACCTCGGTCGAGTTGATCGCGAAGTTGGCGTAACCGCGATCGAGGTAGAAGTTCTGCAGCTTTTCCAGGTCGCCGGTGAATTTCTCGCGCGAATACTGGTCGTCGTGCGAGTACCACGATGTCCAGTTGCTGGTGCTGGACTCGAAATCGCCGCGGATCTGCTTGTCGCTGTAGGCGGTATTGCCGACGATGTTGATTTCCTTGATGCGCGCCGCCTTGCCCTCGCGGATCTCGATGTCGATGGCAACCCGGTTGCGATCCAGGTGGGTGACGTGCGGGTCGATGGTGACGTTGTACTTGCCGCGGTTGTAGTACTGCCGGGTCAGTTCCTGCTGCACGCGCTCCAGCGCGAGGCGGTCGAAGGTGTCGCCCTCGGCCAGCCCGATCTGCTTGAGGCCCTTCATCAGTTCCTCGGTCTTGATGTCCTTGTTGCCGCGGATGTCGATCTTGGCGATCGACGGCCGCTCGACCACCGTGACCACGAGGATGCTGCCCTGGCGGTCCAGCGAAACGTCGCTGAAGAACCCGGTGCGGAACAGGGCGCGGATCGCCTCCTGCGCGCGCGCGTCGGTCAGGGTGTCACCCTGTTCCACCGGCAGGTAGCTGAACACGGTCCCCGGCGCGATGCGGGTCAGCCCGTCCACGCGGATGCCCGAGACCACGAACGGTTCGAAGGCGTTTGCCTTGGCGGTCAGGCAGGCAAGCAGGATCAGGGCGGCAATACGCTTCATCGGGGTTTCCAGTGGGTGAACCGCAGAGCACTGCAGGCGTCGGCTCCCTGGCCGGCAGCGGACTGCGGCTCAGGAGGCCAGGCGCAACAGGTCGTTGTAGAACGCAAGGCCCATCAGCGCGACCAGCAGGGCCATGCCGAAATACTGACCGGCGGCCATGACCCGTTCGCTCACCGGGCTGCCCTTGATGGACTCGATAAGGTAATACACGAGGTGCCCGCCGTCCAAGATCGGGATCGGCAGCAGGTTCATGATCGCCAGGCTCAGCGAGACGATGCCGAGGAAGTACAGGAACCACGCCGCCCCGAGATCGGCCGAGGCGTTGGCGTATCGGGCGATCGAGATCGGCCCGGAAATGTTCTTCAGCGAGGCCTGCCCGGTGACCATGCGGCCGAGCATGCCGAGGGTCTGTCCGGCAAGGTCCCAGGTTTGCGCGAAGGCGGCCGGGATCGCGGCCAGCGGGCCCTTGCGCTGCAGCGTGTCGTATCGGGCGGTGATCGCGGCGCGCTCGATGCCGAGCAGGTAGCCCGAGCTGCCGTCGCTGCGCCGGGCGTAGACCGGCGTGGCCACCAGGTCCAGGCGCCGGCCATGGCGCTCGATCGCGATCGTCAGCGGCCGGCGCGGACCGGCCTGGGCCTGCAGCGCCTGCACCAGACCGGCCCAGTCGTGCACCGGCTGGCCGGCGATCGCCAGCACCCGATCGCCGGGGCGGAAACCCGCGCGCGCGGCAGCGCTGCCGGCCTCGACGCTGGCGACCACGGCCGGGATCATCAGCTGCCTGGGGACCAGGCCGATGCGCTGCATGCTGGCATCGGAGCCGAGCCCGGCCGGCAATTGCTGCAGCGGCAGGGTCAGCGTCTGTTCGGCGCCGTCCGGCGCGCGCACCTGCAGCGTCACCGCGCGGCGGGCGGTCACGGCATCCGCCAGGGCGAGGCCGACGTCGCTCCAGGTGCCGACGGCGCGGCCGTCCACGCGTTCGATGCGGTCGCCGGCAACGATCCCCGCCGTCGCCGCCAGCTGGTCGGCCTCACCGACGATCGGCAGGTAGTCGGGCTTGCCCACCACCAGCATCGCCCAGAACGCGGCGACCGCGAACAGCAGGTTGAAGGCCGGGCCGGCGGCAACGATGGCGATGCGCTGCCAGGCCGGCTTGGCGGTGAACTCGCGACCGCGGTCGGCGGCGGCCACCTCGCCTTCGCGGGCGTCGAGCATCTTGACGTAGCCGCCCAGCGGGATCGTCGCGATCACGTATTCGGTGCCGTCGCGGCCGACGCGCTTCCACAGCGGCTTGCCGAAGCCGATCGAAAACCGCAGCACCTTGACGCCGCAGCGGCGCGCGACCCAGTAGTGACCGAATTCATGGAAGGTCACCAGCAGGCCGAGGGTGACGACCATCCACCACACAGAACCCAGAATTTCGCTCATCCGATCACGCCGCTCCGCTGGTCCGCGTTCGCCTGCCGCCGCAGTCTGGCACGCCGCCGCTTCAGCAGCGCAGACGGGCGCCGATGATACGGTGCGCCGTCTCACGTGCCGTTAAGTCGCGGTGAACCAGGGTTTCAAGGTCGGTTACGGGTTGTGACGGCAGCGCGTCGAGCACCGCCTCGACGACGTCGGCAATCATCAGGAACGGCAGGCTGCCGGCGAGAAAGCCAGCCACCGCCACCTCGTTGGCGGCGTTGAGCACGGCCGGGGCATCGCCGCCGGCGGCCAGCGCGGCATAGGCCAGCGGCAGGCAGCGGAACGTCGCGCAGTCGGGTTGCTCGAAAGTCAGTGCGTGGCGGCTGACCAGATCCAGCGCCGGCACGCCGGCCTCGATGCGTTGCGGCCACGCCAGCGCGCAGGCCAGCGCGGTACGCATGTCGGGGTGGCCCAGTTCGGCCAGCACCGAGCCGTCGGCGTATTCGACCAGCGAATGCACCAGGCTCTGCGGATGCACCAGGACCTCGATGCACGCGGCCGGGGCGCCGAACAGCACATGCGCCTCGATCACCTCGAGGCCCTTGTTCATCAGCGTGGCCGAGTCCACCGAGATCTTGCGGCCCATCACCCAGTTGGGATGCGCGCAGGCCTGATCCGGCGTCACCGCGGCCAGTTCGGCGCGGCGGCGACCGCGGAACGGGCCGCCCGACGCGGTCAGGATCAGGCGGCGCACGCCGGCCGCGGCGAGATCGGCCGGACGGCCTCCGGGCAGGCACTGGAACAGGGCATTGTGCTCGGAGTCCACCGGCAGCAGGTCGCCGCCGCCCGCAGCCAGCGCCGCGCGCAGCAGCGGCCCGGCGCACACGGCGGATTCCTTGTTGGCCAGCAGCAGGCGCTTGCCGGCACGCGCCGCGGCCAGGGTCGAGCCCAGGCCGGCGGCGCCGACGATGGCGGCAATGACCGTGTCGCACAACACGCCGGCAGCGGCCTGCTCCAGAGCCTCGGGACCGGCGGCGGTGCCGGTGGACAGGCCTGCCGCCGCCAGCCGGCGCGCCAGCGCGCCTTCCAGTGCCGGGTCGGCGATCACCGCCCATGGCGGGCGGAAGCGCTCGCAGAGCAGCGCCAGCGCCTCGACGTTGCGGTGCGCCGAGAGCACCCCGACGCGGAAACGTTCTGGATGGCGTGCGATCACGTCCAGTGCGCTGGCGCCGATCGAACCGGTGGCGCCGAGCACGGCGATCGTTCTCATAGACCCAGCAGATGCTTGCCGAGCACGAACAAGGGCAGCGCCGCGAACACGCTGTCGAGGCGGTCGAGGATGCCGCCGTGGCCGGGAAAGAACGTGCCCGAGTCCTTCACCAGCGCGTGGCGCTTGAGCAGGCTCTCGAACAGGTCGCCGACGATGGCTGCGGCCACGGTCAGCAGCGCCAGCAGCAGCAGCGGCACGAAGGCGATGCCGCGGATGCCGAGCAGGGCCCCGCCCGCCGCGGCCACCGCCAGCGCCAGCAGCGCGCCGCCGGCGACGCCCTCCCAGGTCTTGCCGGGGCTGATCGTCGGTGCCAGCTTGTGACGACCCAGGCGGGTGCCGGCGAGGTAGGCACCGGTATCGGCCGACCAGACCAGCATCAGGCCCAGCAGGGTCCAGGCATGGCCGTAGGGCGTGCTGCGATGCAGTGCCACCAGGCCCAGCCAGGCCGGCACGATGGCCAGCAGCGCCACGCCCAGTTTCAGCCAGGCGTGGGCACGGGTCGGCGCGGCGGCATAGCTCAGGTGACGCAGCCAAAGCAGGGCGAGCAGCCACCAGGCCACGCCGGCGGCGAGCACGACGCCGAGCAGCGGCGGACTGTCGGCGCTCCAGAGCAGGGCCAGCAGGCCGGCCGCGGCGAGCAGCATCAGCGCCCGCGCCGGGCGTTGCCGGAAGCCCGCCAGACGCGTCCATTCCCACAGCGCCTGCAGGGCCATCACCGCGATCACCAGTGCGAACAGCGCCGTCGGCGCCAGCAGGATCAGCACGATCGCCAGCGGCGCCAGCAGCAGGGCGGTCAGAGTGCGCTGCGTGATCGCCCGCCGGCTCATGCGTGCGCCATCCGCGCGCTGCCGACGCTGCCGAAGCGGCGTTCGCGCGCGGCGAAGTCGGCCAGCGCCCGGTCGAGTTCGGCGGCATCGACGTCCGGCCACAGGGTGTCGGTGAAATACAGCTCGGCGTAGGCGATCTGCCAGAGCAGGAAATTGCTGATGCGGCGTTCGCCGCCGGTACGCATCAGCAGGTCCGGCGGCGGCAGTTCGGCGAGGCAGAAATAAGCTGCCAGGCCGGCTTCGTCGAGATGCGCCGGATCGAGCATGCCGCGCACCGCGTCGGCGGCGGCGCGGCGTGCGGCTTGCGCGATGTCCCAACGGCCGCCGTAGTTGACGGCGATATTGAGCGCCAGCGCGGTGTTGTCCGCGGTGCGTGCCATCGCGGCGCGCATGCGCGCGTGCAGTTCGGGCGCGAAGGCGGCGAGGTCGCCGATGAAGCGCACGCGCACGCCGTTGCCGTGCAGCTCGTCCACCTCGCGGTCGAGCGCCTTCAGGAACAGCTCCATCAGTGCCCCGACCTCGTCTTGCGGGCGATTCCAGTTTTCACTGGAGAACGCGAACAGGGTCAGCGCGCCGATGCCGCGGCGCAGGCAGTATTCGACCGTCGCGCGCACCGCCTTCTGTCCCGCGCGGTGGCCGAAACTGCGCGGGCGGTGGCGGCGTTCGGCCCAGCGGCCGTTGCCGTCCATCACGATCGCGAGGTGCTTCGGGATGGAGGGCGCGGACGCGATCATGGCGATCCAGAAGCGGTGGCGGCCAGGCGGTTTCCCACGCCCATCGGCCTCATGCCGGAGGCGCGGGGAGGGCGGTCGCCGACGCTGGCGTCCGTCGCTGACGGCAGGCCGGCAGCCGGCAGCGTTTCGGCTACCCGGGCGATCATCCGACCGGGCACCTCACAGCGCCATCAGTTCGTCTTCCTTGGCCTTCACCACCGTGTCCACTTCCTTGATGAAGCGGTCGGTGAGCTTCTGCACCTCGTCCTCGGCGCGACGCTCCTCATCCTCGGTGATCTGCTTGTGCTTGTGCAGATCCTTGACGCGCTGCAAGGCGTCACGGCGCACGTTGCGGATCGCGACCTTGGCCGTCTCGCCCTCGTGGGCGACGTGCTTGGCCAGGTCCTTGCGGCGCTCCTCGGTCAGCGGCGGCAGGTTGATGCGGATGACGGTGCCGGCGGTGGTCGGGGTGATGCCGAGATCGGAACCGAGGATGGCCTTCTCGACCGGGCCGACCATCTGCTTTTCCCACGGCGTGATGGTCAGGGAACGGGCGTCGGCCACGGCCACCGTGGCAACCTGGCTCAGCGGCATGTCGGTGCCGTAATAGCTGACCCGGATGGTCTCGACCAGCGCCGTGCTGGCGCGGCCCGTGCGCAGCCGCTGCAGCTCGTGGCGCAGCGCTTCGACGCACTTGCCCATGCGCGTCTGGGCGTCGGTCCTGATCTCGTTGAGCATGGTCGTCACCGGCCTTGCGAAAGGTCGCGAGTATAGCCCAGCGTCGCCGCCGCGCCGTCACCGCGCGGCACGGCCAGGGCTTCAGCGGCCGCTGTCGACCAGGGTTCCCAGCGGCTCGCCGCGCATGATCCGCATCAGGTTGCCGGGCACGCCCATGTCGTAGATGCGCAGGGGCAGGCGATGGTCGCGGCACAGGGCGATCGCAGCAGTGTCCATCACCGCCAGCTTGCGCTCGATCACCTGGTCGTAGGACAGGCGCTCGAAGCGCTCGGCGCCGGCCACTTTCTTGGGATCGGCCGAATAGACGCCATCCACCTTGGTCGCCTTCAGCAGCAGCTGTGCGCCGACCTCGATCGCGCGCAGCGCGGCGGCCGAGTCGGTGGTGAAGAACGGGTTGCCGGTGCCGGCCGCGAACAGCACGATGCGGCCCTTCTCGAGATGGCGGATCGCGCGCCTGCGGATGAAATCCTCGCAGACCTCGTTGATCTTGATCGCGCTCATGGTGCGCGCGTAGGCGCCCAGCTTTTCCAGCGCATCCTGCAGCGCCAGCGCATTCATCACCGTGGCCAGCATGCCCATGTGGTCGCCGGTGACGCGGTCCATGCCGGCGGCGGCCAGGCCCGCACCGCGGAAGATGTTGCCGCCGCCGATCACCACGCCGATCTGGATGCCGGCGCGCTGCACCTCGAGGATTTCCTGGGCCAGGCGGATGATCATCCGCGGGTCGATGCCGTAATCGACCTCGCCCATCAGCGCCTCGCCGGACAGCTTGAGCAGGATGCGCTTGTACTTCAGCTCGGCGGTCATGCGGTCCTCGCGGCGGCGGGCAAAACGGCGTTAGTGTAATCGAGCCGCCGCCGTCGTGGCGTTGACGCACGGCCGTCGCCGTGCGCCGGCTAGAATTCCGAATCCTTCCCGGAGTCCGCGCATGAAGCCTTTCGGCACCCCGCTGACCGACACCGCGATCCGCGTCCTGCTGCTGGGCTCCGGGGAGCTCGGCAAGGAGGTGGCGATCGAGCTGCAGCGGCTGGCCTGCGAGGTGATCGCGGTCGATCGCTACGCGCATGCGCCGGCGATGCAGGTGGCGCATCGCAGCCATGTCATCGACATGCTCGACGGCGCCGCGATCCGC
The DNA here is from genome assembly GCA_028870665.1 of Lysobacteraceae bacterium. Taxonomy (GTDB): domain Bacteria; phylum Pseudomonadota; class Gammaproteobacteria; order Xanthomonadales; family Rhodanobacteraceae; genus Metallibacterium. The sequence goes on along the minus strand of JAGWPB010000005.1, from coordinate 23,332 downwards.
CGCGTGATCGAGCGCGAGCGGCCCGATCTGGTCGTGCCGGAGATCGAGGCCATCCATACCGCGACCCTGCTCGAACTCGAGGCCGAGGGGGTGACCGTGATCCCGACCGCGCGCGCCACGCGGCTGACCATGGATCGCGAGGGCATCCGGCGACTGGCCGCCGAGGACCTGCGCCTGCCGACCTCGCCCTACCGCTTCTGCGGCACGCGTGCCGAGTACGAGACCGCGCTGCACGAGCTCGGTCTGCCCTGCGTGGTCAAGCCGGTGATGAGTTCGTCCGGCAAGGGGCAGAGCGTGGTGCGCAGCGCGACCGATGCGGGCCCGGCCTGGGACTACGCGCAGTCGGGCGGACGCGCCGGGCAGGGCCGGGTGATCGTCGAGGGCTTCGTCGCCTTCGACTACGAGATCACCCTGCTCACCGTGCGCCATCGCGACGGCGTCAGCTTCTGCGCGCCGATCGGCCATCGCCAGGAGGACGGCGACTATCGCGAGTCCTGGCAGCCGCAGCCGATGCCCGACGTGGCGCTGGCCGAGGCCGAGCGCCAGGCCGCCGCGATCACGACGGCGCTGGGCGGTCGCGGCGTGTTCGGCGTCGAGTTCTTCGTCCACGGCGAGCGCGTGATCTTCTCCGAGGTCAGTCCGCGACCCCATGACACCGGCCTGGTCACGCTGATCGCGCAGGATCTGTCCGAATTCGCGCTGCACGCGCGCGCCATTCTCGGCCTGCCGATCCCGCTGATCCGCCAGTTCGGACCGTCCGCCTCCTGCGCGGTGCTGGCCGAGGGCGAGGGCAGGGCGCCGCGCTATCACGGCGTCGCCGAGGCCCTGACCGAGCCCGACACCGCGCTGCGCCTGTTCGGCAAGCCCGAGGTGCACGGCCGTCGGCGCATGGCGGTGACCCTGGCGCGCGACGCGACCATCGAGGCCGCGCGTGCCAAGGCACGGCGCGCGGCGGCGGCGCTGAGCATCGAACTCTAGGGCCGCGCGGGCGGATGCCCGCGCCCGGGCCTGCCGCGGGCGCCGGCTTCGCGCAGTGCCGCGGCGAACGCCTGCGGCGTCGTCAGCGGCTCGCGGCAGCTCAACCCGGCGCAGACCCAGGCCACGCCGCCCGCGCGCGCCGCGCGCTGCGCCAGCAGTCCCGGCAGCGCCGCGGCATCCTCAGGGATCACGAAGGCATCGACCTCGGCGGGCGCCGCGCGCGCCGCAGCCAGCCATGCCGCCGCGGAGCCCGCGTCGGTGCGCACTACCGCCTGCAGCGGCGGCGCGATCGCGTCGCGCAGCGCGCGCAGCAGGCCGGGTGCCGCCTGCGGGTGACGATCGAACACGCCGTGCGCCGCATCCAGCGCGCGCTCCGCGGCCGTCAGGCAATCGATATCGCCGGTCAGATGGCCCAGTCGCAGCAGGGCGCGGATCGCGACCGCGTTGCCGGCCGGCAGGCTTTCGTCCAGCCAGGGCTTCGGGCGCTGGATCAGCGGTTCGGCGTCATGCGCGGTGAAGAAGAAGCCGCCGCGCGACGCATCCTCGAAACGCGTCCGCAGCGCCGCGGCCAGCGCGAGCGCGAACTCGAGGTCGGCGTCGCGCCAGCGGCACCGCAGCAGCTCGAGCACGGCGTCGAGGAGAAAGGCGTAGTCGTCGAGATAGCCCTCGCCGTCGGCGCGCGCATCGGCCAGCGCGCGCAGGCGACCGTCGCGCCAGGCCAGGCGCCGCAGGGTCGCCAGCGTGGCGTCGGCCTGCGCGATCAGCGCGGCATCGTCGAGCAGACGGCCGGCGCGGGCCAGACCGGCGGTGGCGAGTGCATTCCAGGCGGTGAGGCGCTTGTCGTCGCGTGCCGGTGCTGCGCGGCGATCGCGCACGGCCAGCAGGGCGCGGCGCGCGCGTTCGAGCCGGCGCTGCGCTTCATCGACGTCGAGCTGCAGTGTCGCCGCCACAACGGCCAGAGGCCGCACGGCGCGCAGGTGCCAGGCCCGACCCTCGAAGTTGGGCGGGTGGTCCAGGCCAAAGCGCAGCATGGCCGCCGCCGCGGCGTCGGGGTCCAGCACCGCCGCGAGTTGCTCGCGTGTCCACAGGTAGCAGCGGCCTTCCTCGCCTTCGCTGTCGGCATCCAGCGCGCTGGCGTAGCCGCCGTCGGCCAGGCCGAGCCCGGCGTCGAGCCACGCGGCAATCGCGCGCGCGACCTCGGCGTAGCCCGGCTGCTCGAACTGGCGCGCCGCGCGCGCATACAGCGGCAGCAGCTGTGCCTGGTCGTAGAGCATCTTCTCGAAATGCGGGATGCCCCAGTCGGCGTCCACGCAGTAGCGAAAGAAGCCGCCCGCGAGGTGGTCGTGCAGGCCGCCCGCCGCCATCTGCTCCAGCGTCCGCCGCGCCATCGCCGCGCAGTCGGCGGGTGCCGGCGCGCCGCTGACGCCCGCGCCCTGCGGATGCGCGGCCTCGTCCAGCAGCAGCTCGATCTCGCCGGCGTGCGGAAACTTGGGCGCGCCGCGGCTGCCGCCATGCTCGACGTCGAAGCGCGCGGCGATGTCCTGCAGTGCCCTCGCGACCGGCGTCGCGTCGGCGCGCCGCGCGGCCGGCGCGGCGGCGTCGAAGCCGTCCAGCCAGGCGCGCAGACGCGCATTCTGATCGCGCACCGCGCCGCGCTCGCGGTCGAAGAATGCCCGCACGCGTTCCAGCAGGTCGCGGAATGCGGGCAGGCCGTGACGCGGCACCGGCGGGAAATAGGTGCCGGCGAAGAACGGCGTCAGATCCTCGGGATCGAGCACCAGCGTCAGCGGCCAGCCGCCGGGGCGGCCACTGAGCGCCTGGTGGGCCAGCTGATAGACCTTGTCGAGGTCGGGGCGCTGCTCGCGATCGACCTTGATGCTGACGTACAGGGCGTTCATCACCGCGGCCGTGGCGGCATCCGCGAAGCTCTCGTGTGCCATCACGTGGCACCAGTGGCAGGCGGCATAGCCGATCGACAACAGGATCGGCTTGCCCTCGGCGCGTGCCGCGGCCAGTGCCTCGGGGCACCACGGCCACCAGTCCACCGGGTTGTCCGCGTGCTGGCGCAGATAGGGGCTCAAGGCGCTGGCGAGACGGTTCGTCATGGTCATCCGCATGCAGGGCGTGGCCCCAGCCTAGCGCGGGGCCCGGTCGCTTGTGGCCGGGGGATGGCTCGGTTACCGTTCCCGGCCCCGCCCGCAAGACCCCCGCCGTGACCTCCGAGCCCGCCTGTCCCGCCCTGTTCCTCAAACGCGGCGAGGACGCGCGTCTGCGCGCCGGCCACTTGTGGGTGTTTTCCAACGAGATCGATGTCGCGCGTTCGCCGCTGGACGCCTTCGCGCCCGGCGATGCCTGCGCCATCGTCGATGCGCACGGCAAGCCGATCGGCATCGGTTACGTCAACCCGCATTCGCTGATCGCCGCGCGCCTGGTCAGCCGCGGCGTCGAGCACGCGCTGGACCGCTCCCTGCTGACGCATCGCCTGAACGTCGCCCTCGCGCTGCGCGAACGCCTGTACCGGGAACCGTATTACCGGCTGCTGTTCGGCGAATCCGACGGCGTGCCGGGATTGACGCTCGACCGCTACGGCGACGTGATCGTGGCGCAGGCGACCAGCGCCGGCATCGAGCGCCTCAAGCCCGAGGTCGAGGCCGCGGTGCAGAAGGTGCTCAGGCCTGCCGCGATGATCTGGAAGAACGACGCCGGCATCCGCGCGCTGGAAGGCCTGCCGGGCTATGCCGACATCGCCTTCGGCACGCTGCCGGCCAGCGGCGTCCTGGTGCGCGAGGGCGGACTCGAGTTCGGCGTCGATCCGATCGGCGGCCAGAAGACCGGCTGGTTCTACGATCAACGCGCCAACCGTGACCGTTTCATCGCCCATGTCGCCGGCAAGCGCGTGCTGGACCTTTTCAGCTACCTCGGCGCCTGGGGCCTGCGCGCCGCGGCCGCCGGCGCCGGTGCGGTGGTGTGCGTGGACGCTTCCGCCGCCGCGGTCGAGGCGGTGCGCGCCAATGCCGCGCGCAATGGCCTGGCCGACCGCGTGCGCGCCCTGCACGCCGACGCCTTCGATGCCCTGCGCGACCTGCGCGCCGCGCGCGAGCATTTCGACGTGGTGGTGGTCGATCCGCCGGCCTTCATCAAGCGCAAGAAGGATCTGGTCGAGGGCCGTCTGGCCTACCGCCGCATCAACGAGGCGGCGATGCAGGTGCTCGCCCGCGACGGCCTGCTGGTGAGCTGTTCGTGCTCGTATCACCTGAGCCGCAGCGATCTGCTGGCGTCGCTGCAGGCCGGCGCGCGCCATCTCGATCGTCAGCTGCAGGTGCTGGAAAAGCTGCAGCAGGGACCGGATCATCCGCTGCATCCGGCGATTCCCGAGACCGATTACCTGAAGGGCTACCTGTGCCGCGTGCTGCCGGCCTGAGACCCGGCGGACCGGCGCCTTCGCGGCCCGATCCGCAGCGGATGGTGTCCGCCCGCGCCGGACACCGGCAACGATTTCTTTTCAAGTGCGGTGCCGGTACGCCTTAGACTGCGGCACCTTTTCGCGCACCGGCGGTCTCAGCGCCGTCCATCGTGAGCACGTCCATGCAGCGCCCGATCTTCGTCGACATCGACCCCATCGCCTTCCACATCGGCCCGCTGCCGGTGCACTGGTACGGCCTGATGTACCTCGGCGGCTTTCTCGCCGCGTGGTATCTCGGCGAGCGCCGCCGCGCCGCGGGCCGCCTGCCGGCCAGCCGCGAGGCCTTCGGCGACCTGCTGTTCTACGGCATGCTCGGCGTGATCCTGGGCGGTCGCATCGGCTACATGCTGTTCTACGTCGACCTCGGCTGGATCTGGAAGAACCCCATCCAGATCCTGCAGATCTGGGACGGCGGCATGAGCTTCCACGGCGGTCTGGTCGGCGTCGTGCTGGCGACGTGGTGGTGGTCGCGGCATCACGCCGTCAAGCTGTTCGACACGGTCGATTTCGTCGCCCCGCTGGTACCCATCGGGCTGGGCCTGGGCCGCATCGGCAATTTCATCAACGGCGAGCTGTGGGGCCATCTGACCGACCAGCCCTGGGGCATGATCTTTCCGCGCGCGCTGCAGGAAGCCGCGCAGTGCGCCCAGCTCGGCCCCACGCAGGTCAACCACGTCTGGGACTGCGTCGGCCTGAACGCCGCGCAGCTGATCGAGGCGCGGCAGTTCGCCGGCATGGACACGTCGCAGCTCAAGGCGCTGTGGGCGACCGGCGCGCTGGACAGCTTCGCGCGCGAGCCCTCGCAGCTGCTGGAATGTCTGCTCGAGGGTGTGGTGCTGTTCGCGATGCTGTGGCTGTATTCGCGCCGACCGCGCCGGCGCTACGCGGTGTCGGGCTGGTTCGCGCTGCTGTACGGCGCGTTCCGCTTCAGCGCCGAGTTCGTCCGCGATCCCGATCCGCAGCTGGGCTACCTGCTGGGCACGCACTGGCTGACCATGGGCCAGGTGCTGTCGCTGCCGCTGATCGCCATCGGCCTGATCCTGCTGGCCCTGTCGCGACGCCAGCCGCTGCCGGCCGCGCCCGCCGCGGCATAATCGCGGCATGCGCGCCTACCTCGACCTGCTGCAGCACGTACTCGACCACGGCACGCGCAAGGACGACCGCACCGGCACCGGCACGCTGAGCGTGTTCGGCTGGCAGATGCGGTTCGATCTGCGCAGCGGCTTTCCGCTGGTCACGACCAAGAAGCTGCACCTGAAGTCGATCGTCCACGAGCTGCTGTGGTTCCTGCGCGGCGAGACCAATATCGCCTACCTCAAGCAGCACGGCGTCGGCATCTGGGACGAGTGGGCCGGCCCCGACGGCGAGCTGGGGCCGGTCTACGGCCGGCAGTGGCGCTCATGGGCCGGCGCCGACGGCCGCAGCGTCGACCAGATCGCCTGGGTGGTGGATGAAATCCGCCGCAACCCGGATTCGCGCCGACTGATCGTCAGCGCCTGGAACGTGGCCGAGTTGCCGCGGATGGCGCTCGCGCCCTGCCACGCGCTGTTCCAGTTCTACGTCGCCGACGGACGCCTGTCGTGCCAGCTCTACCAGCGCTCGGGCGACATCTTCCTCGGCGTGCCGTTCAATATCGCCAGCTACGCCCTGCTGACGCACATGGTGGCGCAGGTTTGCGGACTCGCCGTGGGCGATTTCGTGCACACGCTGGGCGATGCGCATCTGTATCTGAACCACCGCGATCAGGCACGCGAGCAGCTGACGCGCGCGCCGCGCCCGTTGCCGCGGCTGCGGCTCGATCCCGAAGTGCGTGCGCTGGGCGATTTCCGCTACGAGCACATCGCGATCGAGCACTACGACCCGCATCCCGCGATCCGGGCGCCGGTGGCGGTGTGAGCACGCCGACCGCGCTGACGCTGATCGCCGCGCGCGACCGCCACGGTGCGATCGGCCGCGCCGGCGCGCTGCCCTGGCATCTCCCCGACGACCTGAAACACTTCAAGGCGCTGACGCTGGGCAAGCCGATCCTGATGGGGCGGCGCACGGCGACAGCGCTGGGACGGGCCTTGCCGGGACGCCTGAACCTGGTGCTGACGCGCAGCGGGCGCGCGCCGTCTGTCGGCATGCAGGCCGTTGCCTCGCTGGACGCGGCGCTGGCCGTCGCCGGCGCCGTGCAGGAGCTGTGCGTGATCGGCGGCGGCGAGATCTACGCGCTGGCGCTGCCGCGGGCGACGCGCTTGCATCTGACCGAGGTCGATACCGTCGTCGCCGGGGCCGATGCGTTCTTTCCGGCGCTGCCCGTGGACGGCTGGCGCGAGCTCGTGCGCGTTCACCATCCCGCCGATGCGCGCCATGCGCTGGCCTTCGACTTCGTCGAGCTGCAGCGGGTGTGAGCGCGCGTGCCGGCGCAGCGGGTGCCATCCAGGTCGTCGCCGGCGTGCTGGCGGATGCCGCGGGCCGCGTGCTGCTGGCGCAGCGTCCGGCGGGGCGCGATTTCGCCGGACTGTGGGAGTTTCCCGGCGGCAAGCTCGAGCCGGGCGAGGACGCGCACGCGGCGCTGGCGCGCGAGCTGCGCGAGGAGCTGGGCATCGCCATCGCCGCCAGCGCACCGCTGATCCGCGTGCCGTGGCGTTATCCGCATCGGGATCTCGTGCTCGAGGTGCGCCGCGTCGCGGCATGGCAGGGCACGCCACGGCCGCATGAGGCCCAGGCGCTGGCCTGGGCCGAGCCCGCCACGATCGATCCGCTGACGATGCCGCCTGCCGATCGTCCGGCATTGGCGGCGCTGCGCCTGCCGCCGCTGCTGGCGATCAGCCCGCCGCTGGACGACGCGGCGATGCTGCTTGCATGGGCACGGGGCGGCATCCGGCGTGGCGTGCGTCTGCTGCAGCTGCGTCAGCCGCAATGGGCCGCCGACCTGCTGCGTGAAGCCGCCGCCATGCTGCGCGGCGAGGCGCAGGCGGCCGGCGCGTCGCTGCTGCTCAACGGCGACATCGAGGGCGCGCAGGCGCTGGGCCTCGGTGTGCAGCTGCGCGCGGCGCAACTGGCGATCCTGCGCGAGCGTCCGCTGCCTGCCGGCCGCTGGGTGGGAGCTTCGTGCCATGACGCCGGCGAACTCGAACGCGCAGCGGCGCTCGGTTGCGACTTTGCCCTGCTGGCACCGGTGGCAGCCACCCCGACCCACCCGCAGGCGACGCCGCTGGGCTGGCCGCGCTTCGCCGCGCTGGTGGCCGCCGCGGCGCTGCCGGTCTATGCGCTGGGCGGCGTCGATGCCGACGATCTGCCGCGTGCCCGCGCCGCCGGCGCCCACGGCGTGGCCGGCATCCGCGGTTTCGTGCCGACATGAGGCCGGGCGGTGCGTCACCGGGCCGCCGCTGCCGCGGCACACGCTGGCCGTGCGCGTGGGCCGCCATCTGACGCTGGCGATGCGCGTACCGGGACACGTATAGTGAATCGTCGCCGAACCCGGCGGGTTCGGCTTGCCTGGCGTACTGCTGCCCCCTATGCGGGGATTCCATCGTGCCCATCGGCCGCATGCGAGTGCCGGTCATCGACTACAGGATCTGCCATGTCCCATCGTTACGGTTTCTTGTTGCAGGCCCCGCTGCGCATGCTGTGCCTCGCGGCGGCGCTGTCCGCGGCGGCGGGCGCGCTGCCGGCCGCCGCCCGGGCCGCGGGCGCACCCGTCGTCACCGTGCCCGGCGTGCTGCCGCTGGCCAAGGTCCAGACGCTGGTCACGGGCGCGAGCAAGGGTCGCGCCAAGGCACTGAAGGTGTTCGCCGGCCCCGGTGGCCTGACCGGCGTGCTGGTGCAGGTCGGCACGGGTGAGGCGACCCAGCGCTCCATCGTCTGGGCCAATGCGGACGGATCGGCGCTGCTGGTCGGCAATCTGGTCAGCGCCGACGGCACCGATCTGAATGCCGGAGCGGCGGTGCAGGCCGGGATGTACAAGGCGCCTGCGGACACGCTCGCGGCGACGGTCCTGCCGGCGGCCAGGGCGATCCTGAGCAAGGGCCGCGGCCCGGTGCTGACGGTGTTCATGGACCCCAACTGCATCTTCTGTCACATGCTGTTCAAGGACCTCGAGCCGGTGATGGCCAAGGGCGACGTGCGCGTGCGCTTCGTGATGGTCGGCGTGGTCAAGGAAGACAGTCTCGCCAAGTCCGCCGCGATACTGGGCATGGCCGACCCGCTGCAGGCACTGACCACCGACGAGCGCAAGTTCAACAAGGCCCAGGAAGAGGGCGGCATCGCCCCGGCCGCGAAGCCGAATGCGGCGATGTTCGCGGCGGTTGCCGCCAACAACCGGCTGCTCTCCGATGCCGGCGGACACGGTACGCCGATGCTGCTCTATTGCAGCAAGGCGTCCGGCCAGGTCCGGCAGGTCGAGGGCGTGCCGCAGGATTTCAGCGCCTTCATCGGCGATCTGGCGACCGGTCCGGCCGCGGGCTGCAACGGCTGAGCGGCGGCGCGCACGTCGGCGATAATGCCGGCGTGCCATCCGCATCCGTCGCTGAATTGACCAGCATCGTCGTCGTCGTTGCCGACAGCGGCGGCGATGCGCTGGCCTGCGTCGAGGCGGCGCTGGCCAGCACGGTCGCGGTCGAGCTGATCGTGGTCGACAACGCGTCGCGCGACGGTGTTCCCGAGGCGCTGACCTGCGCCTGTGCGGGCGATGCGCGGGTGCGCCTGTTGCGCAACGGCGTCAATCTCGGCTTCGGCGCGGCGGTCAATCGCGGCGCCGCGCTGGCGCAGGGCGACGCGCTGCTGGTGCTCAATCCCGATTGCCGACTCGCGCCCGACACCGTGGCGCGGCTGCGCGCCGAACTTGCCGTGCAACCGCGCGCCGGACTGGTGGGTGCGGTCGTCTGCGCTGCCGACGGCCGGCCCGACCGCAATGCCTTGCGCCGCGATCCGCTGCTGGCGCGGGCGTTGCTGACGTTGCGCGCGCGGGCGCTGGGTCGTGCCGACGCCACCGCGCCGGGCGGCGTGCATGTCGCGGGCCCGATGCCTGCGACATGCGTGCCGGTCGAGGCGGTATCCGGGGCGCTGATGCTGCTGCCGAAAGCGGTCTTCGAGGCCGTCGGCGGCTTCGACGAGGGCTACTTCCTGCACTGCGAAGACCTCGACCTGTGCCGGCGTGTCCGCGATGCCGGCCATGCCGTGCTGCTGGCCGGCGGCGTGCGCGTGCTGCACGCCAAGGGCGGTTCCAGCCGGCGCCGCCCGCTGTTCGTCAGCTGGCACAAGCACCGCGGCATGTGGCGCTGGTTCCGCCGCTTCGATCCCGCCGCGCGCCATCCGCTGCTGGTGCCGCTGGTCTGGGTCGGCCTGTGGGCGCACTTTGCGCTGACCGCGCCGCGGCTGGCCTGGTCGGGATGGCGTGCGCGGCACCGGCCGCCGCCGGCACTCAGCGGCAGCGGTTGATCGCATCGCGCAGCGCGCGCGTGGCGGTCCGCGCGGCGGCCGCGAAGTCGCTGCCGCCGCTGGCGTAGAGGATGGCGCGCGAAGAGCTGATCAGCAGCCCGCCGCCGCTGGCGGTCTTGCCGTTGCCGACGACCGCCGCGACGTCGCCGCCCTGGGCGCCGACGCCCGGCACCAGCAGCGGCATGTCGCCGACCCGCCGGCGCACGTCGGCCAGCTCCTGCGGGCAGGTGGCGCCGACCACCAGCAGGCAGTTGCCGTTCGCGTTCCACTCGCGCGCCACCGTGGCCGCCACGTGCTGGTAGAGACGCTCCCCGCCGCCGTCGGCGAGCCGCAGATCCTGCAGGTCGCGGGCGCCCGGATTGGAGGTGCGGCACAGCAGCACCACGCCCTTGTCGGCGCGGTCGAGGAACGGCTGCACCGAGTCGCGTCCGAGGTAGGGATTGACCGTCACCGCGTCGGCGGCATGGCGATCGAATGCCTCCTGCGCGTAGCGCGCCGCCGTGCTGCCGATGTCGCCGCGCTTGGCGTCGAGAATCACCGGAACGCCCGGATGGCGGTCGTGGATGTGCGCGATCAGGCGTGTCAGTGCGGCCTCGGCGCCGACCGCGGCGAAATGCGCGATCTGCGGCTTGAAGCAGCAGACCAGGTCCGCGGTCGCATCGACGATCGCCGCGCAGAAGCTGAAGATCGCGTCGGTGTCGCCGCGCAGTGCGGCCGGCAGCCGCTCGGGCTCCGGATCCAGACCCACGCAGACCAGCGAGTCGTTGCGTTGCCAGGCCGCGGCGAGTTGGGCCATGAAGGTCATGCGGTGGCTCCCTCGGGTGCATGGCCGGCCGTCACGGTGCCGCCAGCGGCGGCATGATAGCGGTGCGGCGCGCGCGGCGGGTGCGGCCGCAGGCGATCCTGCCGGGGGCTAGAGCATCAGGCGCACGTGCATCACGCCGGGATCGCCCGCCACCGGGGTGCGCGTGAAGCCGAGTTCGGCGCACAGATCGAGCATCGCGTGATTCTCGGCCAGCACATGGCCCCAGAGTTCACCCAGATCGCGTTCACGGCAGGCGCGGATCAGACGCGTCATCAGCAGCGCGCCCAGCCCCCGGCCGGTGTAGGGATGCTCCACCAGCAAGGCGAATTCGGCGGCGGCGGTGGCGGCGTCGATGTACAGCCGCGCGACGCCGCGCATCTCGGCCGGTGCGTCATCGGCGGAATCCATCAGCACCCACGCCATCTCGCGCGCGTGATCGAGATCGGTCATGCGTCGCGCCAGCACCTCCGGCAGTTCGGTGACGCTGTGCATGAAACGCATGCGGATCTCGCCCGGCGTCAGCCGGGTGAACAGCCGTTGCAGGGCGGCGAGGTCGAGCGCCCGCACCGGGCGCAGCTTGAGGCGACGACCATCATCCAGCCTGATCAGCTCGCCCGGCGGCGGCGCGTCGAGCGCACTGCCGTAGCGATCGCGCGCAGGCGGCGGCAGCCGCGGCGTGGAGCCGGGGAGCGGCGCGGCGGGAGGCGTTGCACGTGCGGGCATCTTGCTCATGTTCTCATGTTGCGCTGCCGCAATGGAGCAAACCCTCTAAGGCTCCTCTGAGCCAGTCCATCCTGGTCTGGCCGGAGGGCGCCGGGTCCGGCACCGGTCGGGACTCGGCCGCGCCGCATCAGGCACATGCGCGTTCGATGCGCGGCAAGCCATCCATGGCGTGAGGAAGATCTGAACTTGTTCCGACCTTGAAAGGGGATGCGGGCGGCACGCACGGTGCCGAGGCTTTCGCGCGGCGGATGGCGCCGCGGCCGTGTGCCGCGCGGAGGGGCCGCCCCCGGATGTCCGGATGCAGCGACAAAACGTCGCGCGGAGCATGCGACGATGCAGCCTCGGAAAACCGCCGGAGTTGCCCATGCCGCGTCTGCAACTGGCCTCGCAATCGCCGCGCCGTCGCGAGCTGCTGGCCCGGCTGGGGGTCGACTTCGGCGTGCTCGAGGTCGCCGTGACCGAGCGGCAGATGACCGGCGAGCCGGCCGCGGATTACGTCAGCCGTGTCGCCCGCGAGAAGGCCGGTGCCGGGCTGCTGCGCATGGGCGGGCGCGCCGACGCGGTGGTGCTGGGCGCCGATACCGAGGTGGTGCTGGACGACGCGGTGTTCGGCAAACCGGCCGACGCGGCCGATGCCGCGGCGATGCTGCGGCGATTGTCCGGACGCACGCATCAGGTGCTGTCGGCGGTATGGCTGGTCAGTGCCGGCCGCGAGGCGCACGCGCTCAGCGTCAGCACGGTGCACTTTGCCTCGCTCGAGGAGGCCGACATCGCCGCCTATGCCGGCGGCGGCGAGCCGTGCGGCAAGGCCGGCGCCTACGCGATCCAGGGCCGCGGTGCAGCCTTCATCACCCGCCTCGAGGGCAGCTGCAGCGGCGTGATGGGCCTGCCGCTGCACGAGACCTGGACTCTGCTGCGCCGGTTCGGCCTGATCGCGGCGTGAATCGGCGCATGGCGGCCGCGGCGCAGGCCGGCTATAAAGCCGCAGCACATGGAGAACGTGGTGAGCGAGGAAATCCTGATCAACGTCACCCCGCGCGAGACCCGCGTGGCGGTGGTCGAGAACGGCATGCTGCAGGAGGTGCATGTCGAGCGCGCGCTCAAGCGCGGCTACGTCGGCAACATCTACAAGGGTCGCGTCAGCCGGGTGATGCCGGGCATGCAGGCGGCGTTCGTCGAGATCGGTCTGGAGCGCGCGGCGTTCCTGCACGCATCCGACATCGTGCGCCCGGCGCTGGCGGTGGCGGAGGGCGGCGAGAACGGCCACGGCCCGATGCCGCCGACTCCGACTATCGGCGAGCTGGTGCGCGAGGGCCAGGAAATCGTGGTCCAGGTGGTCAAGGACCCGATCGGCAGCAAGGGCGCGCGGCTGTCCACCTACCTGTCGATCCCCTCGCGCTACCTGGTGCTGCTGCCGCATGCGCGCGCCCTGGGGGTTTCGGCGCGCATCGAGGACGAGGCTGAGCGGCAGCGGCTCAAGGACACCATTGCGCGCCTGGCCGGCGAGGTGGCTACGGGCTACATCGTGCGGACCAACGCCGAGGGCCAGGCCGAGCCGGCGCTGGCTTTCGACGTCACCTATCTCGGCAAGGTCTGGCGGGTGGTGCAGGAAAACATGACGCGCGCCGCGGTCGGCGAGCGCGTCTACGAGGAGCTGGCGTTGCCGCAGCGCGCGCTGCGCGACCTGCTGCACGACGGCATCGAGAAGGTGCGCGTGGATTCGCGCGAGACCTTCGAGAAGGTGCAGCGCTTCGTGCTCAAGTTCATGCCGGAGCTGGCCGAACGCATCGAGCACTACCCGGGTGAGCGGCCGATCTTCGACCTCTACGGCGCCGAGGACGAGATCCAGCGCGCGCTGACCAAGCAGGTGCCATTGAAATCGGGCGGCTATCTGGTGATCGACCAGACCGAGGCGATGACCACGATCGACGTCAACACCGGCGGCTACCTGGGTACGCGCAATCTCGAGGAGACGGTGTTCCGCACCAACCTCGAGGCGGCGCAGTCGGCGGCGCGCCAGCTGCGCCTGCGCAATCTCGGCGGCATCATCATCATCGACTTCATCGACATGCTCGATCCCGAGCACCAGCGCCAGGTGCTGCGCACGCTGGAAAAGGCCCTGGCCCACGACCATGCCAGGACCACGGTCTACGCGATGTCGCCGCTGGGCCTGGTCGAGATGACCCGCAAGCGCACCACCGAAAGCCTGGAGCGCCAGCTGTGCGAGCCGTGTCCGGCCTGCGGCGGGCGCGGCACCCTGAAGACCGCCGAGACGGTGACCTACGAGATCTTTCGCGAGATCACCCGCGCGGTGCGCCAGTTCGACACCGAAAAGCTGCTGGTGCTGGCGGCGCCCAAGGTCGTGCAGCGCATCCTCGAGGAAGAATCGGGCGCGGTCGCCGAGCTGGAGGAGTTCGTCGGCAAGACCATCCGCTTCCAGCCCGAGGAGCACTATTCGCAGGAACAGTTCGACGTGGTGCTGCTGTGAGCCATGACCGCGACTGAGGACCGCCCGCAGCCATCGCATCCAAGACCGTCGCGGCGCTCGCCGTGGCGGCGGCTGCGCTTCGCCGTCGGCGCGCTGGCCGCGACGCTGCTGATCCTGCTGGCGCTGGGCATGGCGGTGGGGCAGATCCTGCTGCCGCTGGCCGCGCGCTATCCGGAGCGCGTGGCTGCGCTGCTCAGCGCGCGCCTCGGCCGACCGGTCAGCTTCGCGCGCATGAGCGGCGTGGCGCGGCCGTCGGGGCCGGAACTGACCCTGACCGACCTGCGCCTGGGCGCGACCGCGCACGGCGCCGCGTTCGTGCTGCCGCAGGCGCGCCTGCGCTTCGACTTCGGACGCCTGCTGCTGCCGGACCGGCACTGGATCGTGCTCAGTGTCGATGGTCTCGACCTGCGCCTGCAGCGCGCCGCAGACGGCCGCTGGAGCCTGCTCGGCTTCAGCTCCGGGGGCGCCGTCGGCGAGGGGGACCTGTCCTCGCTGCCGGTGGACCTGGCGCTCAGCCGGCTGCGCCTCACCCTGGCGACCGCGGTGCCGGCACGGCAGTACCACCTGCTGGCGGATGCGGCCCTGCTGTCGAGCCATGATGGCCGGCTGCGCTTCGGGGCGCTGCTGCGCCGCGCCGGCATGGCGCAGGACCTGCGCATCAGTGGCGTGCTTGCCGGCAACGGCCGCAGCGGACGGATCTACCTGGCCGGCAATGCGCTGGATCTGGGCCTGCTGCTGCGCGACGCCGACGCGGCCGGCTATGCGCTGCAGCGCGGCGCCGGCAGCATCGAGGCCTGGGTGGACTGGCACGACGGCCGCTTGACGCGCGCCGTCGCGCGTCTCGATCTGCAGCAGCTGGACCTGTCCGGCCCGCAGGGCCGCCACGCCGCGCTGCCGCGTCTGGCCGGGCTGGCGGACCTGCGGCGCACCGCGGGCGGCTGGCAGTTCGATTACCGCAATCCGGCCGCCCGCGGTGTCACGCCCGGCAGCGTCAGCGTGGCCTGGGCAGGCGCGCCGGGCGGGGCGCTGCGCGCGCGGCTGCGTGCGCGGAACCTCGAGCTGGCGCCACTGTTGCCGCTGGCGGGTCTGGCGCCGCAGGCCGGGCCGGGCCTGGCGGACTGGCTGGCGCGCGCCGCGCCGCGCGGCCGCGTCGACCGGTTCGATCTGGATTGGGCCGGGGTGCATGATTTTGACTTCGACGGCCGGCTCGATGGCCTCGGTTTCGCCGCCGTCGGGCGGCTGCCGGGTATCGATGCGCTGAGCGCGACGGTGCGCGGTGATGCCGAGGCGATCGCGCTGGAACTGCCGTCCCAGCCGCTGACGCTGCGCTATCCGCATGTGTTCCGGCAGCCGCTGGCCATCGCCGCGCTGGATGCCACGCTGGCGTTGTGGCGCGGTGATGCCGGCTGGCATCTGGGTATCGCCGGCCTGCGCTTCGACGCCGCGGATTTCGCCGGCTCGGCACGCGGCGAGATCGGCTTGCGCCCCGGTTCGCCCAAGCCGCTGCTCGATCTCGCCGCGACCGTGCGGCGCGGCAATGTGGCCGCGGCCAAGCTGTTCTGGCCGATCAATGTGATGCCGCCGGGCGCGGTGAAGTGGCTGGATCGCGCGCTGGTCGGCGGCAGCCTCGACGATGGCCGCATCGTCTTCCGCGGCGACACCGCCGACTGGCCGTTCCGCGATGGCCAGGGCCGCTTCGCCGCGCGCGCGCGCTTCCACGCCGTCACCCTGGCCTACAGCGACGAGTGGCCCGCGGCGCAGGGCCTCGACGGCACGGCCCGCTTCGTCGATGACGGCCTCACCGCCGAGGCCGATGCCGGCAGCACGCTGGGCAATCCGCTGGGGCACGCGGTGGCACGCATCCCGGATCTGAACAATGCGGTGCTGACCCTGGCCGCGCAGGGCGAGGGCCGCAATCCGCAGCTGATGGATTTCGTCCGCCAGAGCCCGATCGGGCGGCCGCATGCCGACGTGCTGCGCGGACTGAAGATCGGCGGCCGTGCCCGCTGGCAGTTCACCCTGGTGCTGCCGGTGCACGATGTGAAGAGCACGGTGATCGAAGGCCAGGCCGAACTGGCCGCCGCGTCGCTGGAGCAGCCCCGGTGGCAACTGGCGATCCGCGACATCGCCGGGCCGCTGACCTTCGATCGCCGCGGCCTCGACGCCGCGGCCCTGAGCGGCCGCTTCCGCGGCCAGCCGGCAACGCTGGCGCTGGCGATCGGCGGCGACACCGGCGATCCGGCGACCGCGCTCAAGGCGCGACTGACCGGCACCTATGACGTGCCGACGCTGATCCGCGGCTACGACGTGCTCAAGCCCTTCGCCACCATGAGCACCGGCGCCGCGCCGGTCACCCTCGGCCTGACCGTGGCGACGCCGCCCGGTGCCGCCACGACGGCGACCACGCTCAGCGTCGATTCCGAACTGCAGGGCATCGCCATCACCCTGCCGGCGCCGCTGGCCAAGCCGGCCGCGCAGCCGCTGTCGCTGCATCTCGCGGTCGCGCTGCCGTTCGCCGGTCACACCGTGCGCGCGCAGCTGGGCAGCCTGCTGGCGGCGCAGGTGCGCATCCCTGCGCAGGGCGCCGCGGTGGCCGCGCTGGCGCTCGGTGGCGCCGCGCTTCCGGCTTACCCGGCGGCCGGCATCAGCGTGGCCGGTCATGCCGCCACCCTCGACATCAGCGGCTGGGCCCTGCACGGCATGGGCGGCGCGCCGGACGCGCCGAGGTTGCCGCTGACGGCGAACATCCGCACCGATGTCGCCGAGGTGTTCGGACGCCGATTCAAGGACCTGACCCTGCAGGCCCGCAGCGATGCCGTCGGCCTGCATCTGCAGGTCAGCGGGCCGGCGGCGCAGGGTCGGGTGGATATTCCGCTCGACCTGCAGCGCGCCGGCATCACCGCCGATCTGGAACGGCTGTACTGGCCCGACGAGGCCAAGGCCGCCGGCAACGCCGCCGCGGCTCCCGCGCCGATGGCCGACGTCGCACCCGCGTCCGTGCCGCCACTGCACCTGCGGGTCGGCGATTTCCGGCTTGGCCAGGCGCAGTTCGGCAGCGCCCGCTTCGAGAGCGTGCCCGGCGCGGGCGGCATGCGCATCGAGCAGCTCGACACCCATTCGCCCAATGTGCAGATGACCGCGCGCGGCACCTGGACCGGCGCCGCCGCGGCCAGCCGCACCGCGATGGTGATCGACTTCAGCGCCGAGGACCTGGGCCACATGCTGGCCGCGTTCGGCTACCCCGGCCTGGTCGCCGGCGGGCGCACCGTCGCCCATCTCGATGCCTCCTGGCCCGGGGCGCCCTCGGCGTTCGCGTTCGCGGCGCTGGACGGCAGCCTCAAGGTCGACGTCAGTTCCGGCCGCGTGCTCGAGGTGCAGCCCGGGGTCGGCCGCCTGTTCGGCCTGCTCTCGATCGCCGAGCTGCCGCGCCGGCTGACCCTGGACTTCGGCGACGTGTTCGCCAAGGGTCTCGCCTTCGATTCCATCCGCGGCAGCTTCGCCCTCGGCGACGGCAATGCGACCACGCCGGACCTCGAGATCAAGGGCCCCGCCGCCGACATCAGCGTGCGCGGCCGCACCGGCCTGCGCGCGCACGACTACGACCAGACCGTGGTCGTGCATCCCAAGGTCGGCTCGACCCTGCCGATCCTCGGCGCGATCGCCGGCGGCCCGATCGGCGCCGCCGCCGGCCTGGCGATGCAGGGCCTGCTCGGCAAGGGTCTCAGCCACGCCGCCGGCACCACCTACCGCATCACCGGCAGCTGGGACCACCCGAAGATCGTGCGCCTGCCGGATGCCGACGAGCGCAAGTCCGCGCCCCGGCCCGGCACGAGCGGCGGCTGAGCGGCTTCCGTTGCGCTTGCATCGTGCGGCGCGCGCCCCTACGTTGCTTGCTGTCATCTCACTCGCGGCCGCCGTGCGGCCGTCCGGATACCCCGCATGGACTCCCTGATCAGCCTCGCCGAGCAGCGCCTGCTGCTGCCGGGCGACCTGTCCGCCGCGCAGCTCGACCGCGTGTTCTCCGAGCTGATGGGTCCGGCGATCGACGCCGCCGACCTGTACTTCCAACATTCGCGCAGCGAGTCGTGGGTGCTCGAGGACGGCCTCGTCAAGGACGGCCACCACGCCATCGAGCAGGGGGTCGGCGTGCGCGCGATCGCCGGCGAGAAGACCGGCTTCGCCTACTCCGACGACATCGTGCTGCCGCAGCTGCTGGAGGCCGCCCGTGCCGCGCGCGCGGTCGCCCGCGGCGGCCACGGCGCCGGCCGGCCGCTGGCCGTGGGCACCTCGGCGCGGCTGTATCCGGCGGTCGATCCGGTCGATAGCCTCGACAACGCCGACAAGATCGCCCTGCTGCGTCGGCTCGACGCTCGCTGCCGGACGCGCGACCCGCGCGTGCGCCAGGTCATCGTCAGTCTCGCCGCCACGCTCGATACCGTGCTGGTGGCGGGATCCGACGGCACCCTCGCCGCCGACGTGCGGCCGCTGGTGCGGCTCAGCGTGCAGGTGATCGCCGAACACGACGGCCGTCGCGAGCAGGGCCATGCCGGCGGCGGCGGTCGCCACGACTATCGCGAGCTGCTGGCCGACGGCCGCGCCGAGGCCTGGGCCGACGAGGCCGTGCGCCAGGCGCTGGTCAATCTCGACGCGGTCGACGCGCCCGCCGGCAGCATGACCGTGGTGCTGGGGCCGGGCTGGCCGGGGGTGCTGCTGCACGAGGCGATCGGCCACGGACTCGAGGGGGATTTCAACCGCAAGGGCACCTCGGCCTTCAGCGGCCGGCTGGGCCAGCGCGTCGCCGCCGCGGGCGTCACCGTGGTCGACGACGGCACCCTGCCGGGCCGCCGCGGCTCGCTCAGCGTCGACGACGAGGGCACCCCGACCGAGTGCACCACGCTGATCGAGGATGGCGTGCTGACCGGCTACATGCAGGACAGGCACAACGCGCGCCTGATGGGCATGGCCGCCACCGGCAACGGTCGCCGCGAGTCGTTCGCGCACCTGCCGATGCCGCGCATGACCAACACCTACATGCGTGCCGGCGCGCACGATCCGGCCGAGATCATCCGTTCGGTCAAGAAGGGTCTGTACGCGGTCAACTTCGGCGGCGGCCAGGTCGACATCACCAACGGCAAGTTCGTGTTCTCCGCCAGCGAGGCCTACCTGATCGAGAACGGCGAGGTCACGCGGCCGATCAAGGGCGCGACCCTGATCGGCTCCGGCCCCGAGGTGCTGACCCGCGTCAGCATGGTCGGCCGCGATCTCAAGCTCGACGAGGGCGTCGGCGTCTGCGGCAAGGACGGCCAGAGCGTGCCGGTCGGCGTCGGCCAGCCGACCCTGCGCGTGGACGCGATGACGGTCGGCGGCACCGCGACGTGAGCGGCGGCGGGCTTGCGTCCCGCGGAGCATGCCGCGGTCCGCGCCATCACCTGGCCAGGACCGCGTTCCGCGCTCGCTGATGGTGTCAGCGCACGCGTTCCACGCGCAGGCTGTCGCCGCAGCCCTGCACGTACATCAGCCAGCTGTCCATCATCATCGGCTTGATCGTCACCTTGGGATCGGTGATCTGCTCGCAGCTGCCGCTGCTGCCGTCGGAGGTCCTCCAGACCTGGCCGTTGGCGAGGTTGAAGGTGCTGTGGCTGTCCCAGCCGCCGAACGGACCGGTCAGTGTCGACTCCACCACGGTGCGCGCCTGGGCGACGGGTGTGCGGTAGCCGTACATGTTGGCCGGGCCGACCCTGATCGGCGCGCCGGCGTTGCCCGCGGCGCCGTGCGCCTGCAGCCACTGGTCCAGATACTTCAGCTCGGCGGGGCTGAGCTTCCCGAGGCCGGCGCGCTGGAAATCGGCCTGCGACATGCGTTCCTCGAGCGAGGAAAACGTTTGCGCGTGCACGCCGGCGGCGGCGACCAGGAGGGCGAGGGCAAGGATTCGGATGCGCATGGCGCCATGCTAGCAGGCGCCCCGGCGCGCTCACAGGGGGCCGCGCTAAGCTTGCCGGCATCCCTGACGACCGTGACCGCATGCACTCCGAACGCGACCCGCTCGACACCTGGCGCGCCGGCAATCCGGCGCCGGTGCTGGCGCGGGCGCTGGAGCTGGCCGCGGCGGGCGTCGGCGATGGCGCGCTGGCGGCGACCACGCTGGACATCCTGCAGTCGCTCGGCTGCGACGGCGACACCCTCGCCGCGGCGCTGTGCTACGAGCGCGCCGGCATGGCCCCCGCGGCGTGGGATGCCGTTGCCGGGCAGTGGCCCGAGGGCGTGCGCCGGCTGGTCGAGGGTCAACGCGCCGCCGAACAGGTATGGGCGCTGCATGCGCAGCGCGGCGCGCGCAGCAGCGCCGAGGGCCTGCGCCGGCTGCTGCTGGCGATCATCCGCGATCTGCGCGTGGTGTTCGTGCTGCTGGCGCGCCAGCTGGCGCGGATGCGCGCCGCCGGCGACCGTCCCGACGCCGAGCGCCGCGCGCTCGCCGAGCTGAGCGCCGACATTCATGCGCCGCTGGCCAACCGGCTCGGCATCTGGCAGCTGAAGTGGGAGCTGGAGGACCTTGCCTTCCGCTTCCTGCAGCCCGACACGTACCGGCGCATCGCGGCCTTGCTCGACGAGCGCCGCGACGACCGCGAGCACTACATCGCGCAGTGCACGCGCCTGCTCGCCGCGGCGCTGGTCGAGTCCGGCATCCGCGCCGAGCTGACCGGGCGGCCCAAGCACATCTATTCGATCTGGAAAAAGATGCAGCGCAAGGGCGTCGGGTTCTCCGATCTGTACGACATCCGCGCGCTGCGCGTGCTGGTGGACGACGTGCCGGCCTGCTACGCCGCGCTGGGCGTGGTGCATCAGCTGTGGCCGCACGTGCCGGGCGAGTTCGACGACTACATCGCGCGACCCAAGGGCAACGACTACCGTTCGCTGCATACCGCGGTGACCGGCCCCGAGGGCAAGGCGTTCGAGGTGCAGATCCGCACCCGCGAGATGCACCGTGCCGCCGAACTCGGCGTGGCCGCGCACTGGCGCTACAAGGAAGGCGGCGGCGCCGATGCCGCGTTCGAGAGCAAGGTGGCATGGATGCGCCGGCTGCTCGAGGCGCGCGGCGAGGGCGAGGATGATGCCGCGCTGCTGGCGGGGTTCCGCACCGATCTGCTCGAGGATCGCGTCTATGTGCTGACGCCGAAGGGCGAGGTGATCGACCTGCCGCGCGGCGCGACGGTGCTCGATTTCGCCTACCACATCCACACCGAGGTCGGGCACCGCTGCCGCGGCGCCAAGCGCAACGGCCGCATCGTGCCGCTGACCTTCCAGCCGGCCAGCGGCGACCGCGTCGAGATCCTCACCGGCAAGGTCGCCGAGCCGAGCCGCGACTGGCTGTCGCCGCATCACGCCTTTCTCGCCACGGCGCGCGCGCGCGAGAAGGTGCGCGCCTGGTTCCGCCGCGTCGAGCACGACGCCAATCTCGCCGCCGGCCGCGCCCTGCTCGAGCGCGAGCTGCGCCGGCTGGCGCTGCCCGCGGTCGATGTCGAGCGGCTCACCCTGCAACTGGGCCTGAAATCGGCCGATGAGCTCCACGAGGCGCTGGCGCTGGGCGAGATCGGCAGCGGCCAGCTGGCGCGCGCACTGCACGAACCGGTCGCCGCCAGCGTGCGTCCGGTCGCCGCGCCGGTGCGGCCGCCGCGCGGCGACCCGGGCGCGCTGACCATCGACGGCGTCGGCAACCTGCTGATGGTGCTGGCGCGCTGCTGCCAGCCGCTGCCCGGCGATGCCGTCGCCGGCTTCGTCACCCGCGGGCGCGGCGTCTCGGTGCATCGCGTGGACTGCCGCAGTCTGGCGCGACTGGCGGCGCGCAGCCCCGAACGGGTGATCCCGGTGCAGTGGGGGCGCGCGCCGGCGCAGGCCTACGAGGCCGACATCGGCGTGCGCGGCTACGATCGCAAGGACCTGATCAAGGACGTGACCGGCCTGATCACCCATGCCGGCGCCCACATCGTCACCTCGTCCACGCGCGCCGCGGAAGGCGGCGAGGTGGACATGCGCTACACCCTGCGGGTGCGCGATTTCGAGCAGCTGGCGACCCTGCTCGCCCGGCTGGGCGCGCTGGCCAACGTGTTCGACGCCCGCCGTCTGCGCGGCGACTGAGGTGCTCGCCGGCGCCGGCCGGCCGCCACCCCGCGCAGCCCGGAGCGCGTGCGCGCGGCGTCTGGCCGGCGGCTGAACCCGGACCCGCGCGCGCCCGGCCCGCCGTGACGGCGGATGCTAGAGTGAGTGATGAACGCGCGAAGACCTGCCAGCGCATGAACACGCCGCACGACCGCGAACGCCGTCCGCCACCGCGCACCGAGCCGACTCTGGGCGACATCGATCGCCTGCGTCCGGCCGACGATCTGCCGCACATCCGCATCGAACCGCGCCCGCGCGCGCCGGCCGCCGCGTCGCCGCGCCGCGCGGCGCGCCGGCGGGCCTGGTGGCCGCTGCTGCTGATCCTGCTGGTGCTGGTCGCGGGTTCCTGGGTGGTCTTCAATCCCGGGCCGCTGCGCGCGCTGTTTCCCAGTACCGAGCTCAACATCCTGCTGACGCGCGGCGATCGTGCGCTCGCTGCCGGGCAGCTCGGCGGTGACGGCACCCAGGGCGCGCGCGAGGACTACGAGGCCGCGCGCGCGATGGAGCCCGACAACGAACGCGCCCTGGCCGGGCTCAACCGCGTCGGCCAGGCCGAACTGGCGCGGGCCCGCGCGGCGCTGGCGGCGCACCGGCTGGACGCGGCCGAGGCGGCGCTGGCACAGGCGCGCGAGCTGCTCGGCGGCGGTCCCGACGTTGACCGTCTGGCGACCGCGCTGCGCGCCGCGCGCAATGCCGGCGTGCAGATCGAGGCACTGGTCGGGCGTGCGCAGCAGGCGCTGGCGGACGGCCATCTCGATGGCAGCGACGGCGCAGCCGCTTTGTATCGGCAGGTGCTCGATGCCGATCCCGGCAACGCCGTCGCCCGTCACGGTCTCGACCAGGTCGGCGACGCGCTGGCGACGCAGGCGCGGGCGGCCCTCGATGCCGGCGACACCACGCAGGCCGCCAGCCTGCTCGATCGCCTGGCGGCGCTGCGTCCGGCCGACGCCGATCTGCCCGATCTGCGCGCGCGCCTCGCCGCGATGCAGCGCGACGCCGACGCCGCGCTGCGCCAGCATCTGGCGCAGGGCCGCGCCGACCTGCGCGGCGGCCACGTCACGATGCCCGCCGGTGACAATGCCCTGACCCAGTTCCAGGCCGCGCTGGCGCTGGATCCAGGCAATGCCGAGGCGCGCAACGGGATGGGTCAGGTCGCCGAGGCCCTGATCGTGCAGGCGCATGCCGACACCGATGCCGCGCAGTTCGCGCGTGCCCGCCAGCTGCTCGACCAGGCCGCGCAGCTGGCGCCGGACTCGGCCGATCTTGCCGCCGCGCGCGCACGCCTGGCCGCGCGCCAGCG
>JAGWPB010000049.1 GCA_028870665.1 Lysobacteraceae bacterium | reverse complement strand
CCGTCGCTGAAGGCGAAGATGGCGCGGTCGTACCAGCCGCGGCGGTAGGCGAGATCGGCCGCGCGCAGCCGCTGCGCGGCATCGAGCTGCGGCCAGGCCGCGTTCCACTCGCGTCGCGCCAGCGTCGGCTGGTCGAGCGCGAACCACGCGAACGCGCGCGCCAGTCCGGGATCGTCCAGCACCGACTCGGCCTGCGCGGCGTCGACGCCCGGCTGCAGCGGGCACAGCGCGTAGGGCTGATCCAGCCGGTCGGCGGCGAGAAAGCCGTAGAACGTCGGCTTGCGCGCCAGCGCCGCGAACCGCGCCTGCGCCTGCGCCGGATGATCCAGCTCGGCCAGCGCGCGTGCGCGCCAGTACTGCCACTCGGCCTGCTGCTGCTGCTCGGGATCGAGCGCGTCCAGCGCCGCCAGCACCGCGGGCCAGTCCTCGCGCGCCAGCGCCACCCGCACCCGCCACGCGCGCGTCACCGGCGTCTGCGCGGAATCCGGCAGCGCGATCAGCGCGGCCAGCGCGCCGTCCTCGTAGTCCGTGGCGCGGTACAGCGCCAGCGCGGCTGCGACCCGATCGCGCTGCCCGGCATCGAAGGCGAAGCGCGGGGCGAGCTGCTGCCACGCCGCCGTGGCGGCATCGTCGTCGCGGATCGCCAGCCGGCGCACGGCCAGCACCACCGCGGTCCGCGCGCGCGGACCATCGGGCCAGGCCAGTGCCTGATCCAGAGCGAGCTGCGGATCGGCGAGCGCCTGTTGCAGCCGTGCGGCAGCGGCGCGATCCGCGGCGCCGGTCAGATACTTCGCCGTCGCGGCCAACGTCGCGGCGCGGCCTGCGGCGACGGCGCGATCGATGCGCTGCCACAGCCGCGCCGGCGTCAGCAGGCCCGCCTGGGCGGCCAGATCGAGCGCGCTGGCACAGGCCGGCGGCAGCGCCGGCTGCGCCCACAGCGACGCGAGATCGCGCTCGAAATCGAGCCTGGCACCGGCGGCCCAGCGTGCCTCGATGTCGCGGCAGGCCAGGGTGTCGCCCAGCCCCGGGTGGTAGAACGCGCGGAAGGTGGTCCAGTCATTGCGCTGCGCCAGCAGCAGCAGATAGTCGCGGCGCAGGTCGCGCGCCGGGATCAGTCCGGGATAGCGATCGAGGTACGCCTGCACCTGCGCCGCGCTGGCGTTCCCGAGATCATGCTCGAGCGCCGCCGCGGGCAGGTAGGGATACAGCGGATCGTCATCGAGCCCCTGTGCCAGCTTCTTCCAGCCGGGATCACCCTGCTGCGCGGCGGCCCAGGCGCCGCGGAAGGCCTCGCGCTGGTCGCCGGGATCCCCGGCGCGAGCCACACCTCGCCACGCCAGCAGCGCGATGGCGAGGACGACGAGCGCCGCAGGACCCCGGCGCAACGCGTGGCTTGGCATACTTCGACTCCTTGTGCGTTCCCATTCTAGTGGGGTACGCCCGCCGCGGAGACCGCATGCTGTTCGACTTTGCGCTTTACCTGGCCGTGGGCACCGTGGCCGGGTTGCTGGCCGGGCTGCTCGGCATCGGCGGCGGCCTGCTGGTGGTGGCCGCGCTGAGCTTCACCCTGCCGACGCTCGGCGTGCCCGCGGCACATGTGATGCATGTGGCCGTGGCCACGTCGCTGGCCAGCATCGTGCTGACCGCGCTCGCTTCGACGCGCGCGCACTGGCGGCACGGGTCGGTGTTGCCGCGCACGCTGGCGTGGCTGGCGCCGGGCCTGGTTGCCGGCGGGTGGGCTGGCGCCGCGGTCGCCAGCCGGCTGCCCGGCACCGCGCTGCGCATCGGCGTGGCGTTGTTCTGTGCGTTCAGCGCCTGGCGGATGGCGTTTGGCACCAGCACCGCCGTCGATCAGGAACGGGAACCGCGGTCGCCCTGGCTGCTGGTGGCGGGCACCGGCATCGGCGCGCTGTCGGCGCTGGTCGGCATTGGCGGCGGCACGCTGACAGTGCCGCTGCTGGTGGCACTGAGGGCGCGACCGGTGCGCGCGGTCGGCACCAGCGCCGCCTGCGGGCTGGTGATCGCGCTGGCCGGCGCGGCGGGCTACGCGCGCGGCGGCCACGCCGCCCGCGGACTGCCGCCGGGCTCGCTCGGCTACATCTACCTGCCGGCGGCGCTGGCGGTCGCACTGGCCTCGATGCGGATGGCACCGCTCGGCGTGCGCCTGGCGCACCGGCTGCACGCGACCCAGCTGCGGCGCGTGTTCGCCGTGTTCCTGCTGGTCGTGGGTGCGCTGATCGCGAGCGGCCGCTGAGCATGGCCGGCCTCGACGCACGCCGGCGAGTGGTGGTGACGGCGCTGTTGCTGATCGCGGTCGCGGGCGGGTTGCTGCGGCTGGCGCTGCGCGTCCAGCCGGTGGTGCTGCCGGACGCACCGCCCGGGCGCATCGCCTGCGTCTCCTACACGCCGTTCTACCGGCCGGGCGAAAGCCCGCTCGATCCGCATGCGCACGTCAGCACCGCGCGCATCGAGGCCGACCTGGCGGTGCTGTCGCGACGCTTCGACTGCGTGCGCACCTACTCGGTCGGCCAGGGCATGGACCAGGTGCCGGCGATCGCGCAGCGTGCCGGCATGCAGGTGCTGCTGGGCATCTGGCTGGGCCGCGACCCCGCCGCCAATGCGCGCGAGATGGCGCTCGGCATCGCCACCGCGCGCGCACATCGCGCGGCCATCCGCGCGATCGTGGTCGGCAACGAGGTGCTGCTGCGCGGCGAGCTGCCGGCGGCCGCGATCGCCGCCGACCTCGACCGCGTGCGCGCGGCGACCGGCCTGCCGGTGACCTACGCCGATGTCTGGGAGTTCTGGCTGCGGCATCCGCGGCTGGCCGCGCATGTGGATTTCGTGACCATCCACGTCCTGCCCTACTGGGAGGACCATCCGGTCGCGGCGGACCGGGCGGTGGCGCACGTCGCCGCCGTGGTGGCGCGGGTGCGCGCGGCCTTTCCCGGCAAGCCGCTGCTGATCGGCGAGACCGGCTGGCCCAGTCGCGGCCGCGTGCGCGAGGCCGCGGTGCCGAGTCGGGTCAACGAGGCGCGCTTCGTGCGCGAGTTTCTGCTCTACGCGCAGCACGACCATGTCCCGTACAACCTGATCGAAGCCTTCGACCAGCCCTGGAAGCGCCGGCTCGAGGGCACGGTCGGCGGCTACTGGGGGCTGTACGACGACGCGCGGAAGCCTAAGTTTCCACTGCACGGTGCGGTCGCCGAAGATCCGCGGGCGTGGTCCGCGCTGGTGCCCGCCGCGCTGCTGGCGCTGGCATTCGTGCTGCCCGCACGGCGGCGGCGCTGGCCGCAGCCGGCGTTGCGCGCGCTGGCCGGCTTCGGCGGCGGGCTGGCGCTGGCAGCGGCCTGGGGGCAACTCGCCACCGGCGCGCGCGGCACGCTCGAATGGGGCGCGGGCATCATCGCGCTGACGGCGATGCTGATCACGGTCTGGATCCTGAGCGCACGCCTCGCGCGCTGGTTCGGCGGCATCGACGCGCCAGCGCCCGCAACCGCGCTCACACCGGCGCTGACACGGCTGCAGGTCGGCTGGCTGATCGTGCTGACCTGGCTGGATCTGCTGCTGGTGTTCGATCCGCGCTACCGCGATCTGCCGCTGGCGCTGGTCGCTCCCGTGGCGCTGGGCTTCGCGCTGCTGCGCGTCGCCGGGCTGGTACCGGCGCTCGCGCCGGGCGATCGCCGGCCGCAGCTGCTGGCGCTGGGCAGCGCGGCGCTGGCGACGGTCATCGTGGTGCAGGAGCGCGGCCTCGACCCCTGGGCCTGGGCCTGGCTGGGCCTGAATCTGCTGCTCGGCTCAGGCCTCTGGCGTGCCCGCTCCGTCTGAGCGCGGTACCGGCCGCGCCAGTACCAGCGCGCCGGCCAGCACGGCCGCGGCGCCGGCTTCGAAGCTGTAGAGCACCAATCCGGCGGCGCCCGCCGCCAGGGTCAGCGCGGCGATCCGGCGTTCGCGCGCGATCAGCGCCATCGCGGCCAGGGCGCCGCAGACCATCGTCAATCCATGGCTGTGAAAGGCGACGACCGTCGCCGCACGCAACGCGCAGCGAACGCCGCCGGCACCCGCTGCACACGCCTGCGCCAGCGCGGCCGGCTCCACCAGCCGGTAGCGCAGCCAGGCGGCGATCAGGCCTGCCGCCAGCGCGACCACCCACGGCAGGGCCCGGTGAAAGCGGCGCAGACGGAGCATGGACAACGGCCGGAACGGGGCTTTCAGGATGCCGCTTTGCTTGCGTGACGTCTACGCCGGCGCAAGCCTCATTGCGGGATCGATGTGAATCCGTCATGCAAGTGTAGTTCTTTTACAACAAAAGCTTTACATTCGGGGTGCCCCGATGCCCGGGGCTTCGCCACCCAAGCCAGGGGACCCCCCATGCGTACTTCGTTCCGCCGACAGCATCTGTTCCTCGCCATCGCCGCCTGCCTCGCACCGGCGCTGCTGCATGCCCAGGACGCGGCGCAGCCCGCCCCGACCCCGGAGGCCGGGAAGACCACCCGGCTCGAAGCCGTCGAGGTCACCGGCTCGCGCATCCGCGGCGCCGACATCGCCACCCAGACGCCGGTGATCACGATCACCGCCAAGGACATCCAGCAGGCCGGCCTGACCAGCATCGGCGACGTCCTGCAGCAGCTGACCTCTTCGGGCTCAGCGCTCAACACCAAGTTCAACTCGGCCGGCAACTTCGGCTTCCCGCCGGACGGCAGCGGCGTCGGCTCCGGTTCGTCCACCCTCAGCCTGCGCGACCTCGGCGCCAAGCGCACGCTGATCCTGGTCGACGGGCTGCGCTGGGTGAATGAGTCGTCCGCCTCGGGTGTCTCGGCGGCGGTCGATCTCAACACGATCCCGATCAGCATCATCGACCGCATCGAGATCCTGCAGGACGGCGCCTCGGCGCTGTACGGTTCGGATGCGATCGCCGGTGTCGTCAACATCATCACCAAGCGCACCCAGGACGGCGCCGCGATCAATTACTACATCGGCGACTACAGCGGCCTCAAGGGCGGCTCGACCAACAGCGGCGACGCCTCGCTGGGCGGCAAGTTCGACCGCGGCGAGTTCTTCGTCGACTTCAGCCACGTCCGGCAGAACGCGATCAGCTCGGGTGCCTGGAGCCAGTCGGGCGCGGCCTGCGTGCCGGGCACCGGCCTGGCCAACTGCAGCTCGGCGACGCCGACCGGCCGTTTCATCTTCGTCGATCCGCAGAACAACACGCAGAGTGTCACCCTCAACGGCGCGTTCCCGGGCGGCGCGGTGTACCCGACCGACTTCCACAACTTCACCACCGCCGACCGCTTCAATTTCGCGCCCTACAACCTGCTGCTGACGCCGAGCACGCGCAACGCGGTGTTCGCCTCGACCCATTACCGGGTCACGGACAACATCAACTGGTACATGCGCGGCACCTACACCCAGCGCAAGTCGGTCAACCAGGCGGCGCCCGAGCCGATCTTCCTCGGGCCCGGCGCCGGCACCGGCGGGCTGGCCGACAGCGTCGGGGTGGACGTCACCAATCCGTACAATCCGTTCGGCTACACGCTCAACCCCGACCCGGTCAACGGCAACCTGATCCTGATCGGACGCCGCCCGATCGAGGGCGGACCGCGCATCTTCAGCCAGACCGTCAACACCTGGGAGTTCGCCACCGGCCTGACCGGCAGCTTCAGTCTCGGCGAGCGCGACTACTACTGGGACGTCAACTACTCGCGCGGCAGCAACAGCGCGGCGCAGACCGTGCAGGGCACCTACAACATCGCCCACATCCAGCGCGCGCTGGGTCCGGTCAGCCAGTGCACCGGTTCCTGCGTGCCGCTGAACCTGTTCGGCGGTCCGGGCACGATCACTCCGGCGATGCTCGCCTACATCGGCTACATCGAGCACGACACCAGCGCCAACGATCTCGAACTCTATAGCGCCAACCTCAACGGCTCGCTGCTCACGCTGCCGGCCGGCGACCTCAAGTTCGCCACCGGTTACGAGCACCGCAAGTACTCGGGCTTCTATCAGCCGGACGCGGTGG
Source organism: Lysobacteraceae bacterium (assembly GCA_028870665.1). Classification (GTDB taxonomy): domain Bacteria; phylum Pseudomonadota; class Gammaproteobacteria; order Xanthomonadales; family Rhodanobacteraceae; genus Metallibacterium. The sequence continues at coordinate 13,342 of JAGWPB010000049.1, read as the reverse complement.
TGGTGGCCGGCGAGTCCAACGGCGTGCCCTCGCTGCCGACGTCGGGCTCCTACCATGTCAACGAGTACTACTTCGAGCTGAACGCGCCGATCCTGCGCGATGTCCCCGGCGCCAAGGCCCTGGATTTCGACGCCGCCTCGCGCTACTCGAACTATTCGACCTTCGGCGGCACCACCAACAGCAAGCTCGGCGTCCGCTGGCAGGTGGTCGACGACCTGACCCTGCGCAGCACCTGGGCACAGGGCTTCCGCGCGCCGTCGATCGGTGAGCTCAATGGCTCGCCGGCGCGCTTCGACGCCACCCTGCAGGATCCCTGCTCGGCGCCGATCGCCAGCGCGCAGACCGCGGCCAACTGCGCCGCACTGGGCGTTCCGGTCGGCTACTCGCAGCCCAATCCGCAGATCTCGGTGACCACCGGCGGCAACAGCGCGCTGCAGCCGGAAACGGCGCGCAGCCTGACCTGGGGTGCGGTGTACAGCCCGCGCTGGGCCGAGAACCAGGCCTGGGCGGACAAGGTCGACATCAGTCTGAACTACTACCGCATCACGGTGCGCAACGCGATCCAGGCGGTGGACGCGCAAACCCAGCTCGACAACTGCGTCGCCAGCGCCAATCCCGGCTCGACGTTCTGCCAGGGCATCCATCGCAACGCCACCGGCAACATCGACGGCTTCAACAACACCCTGCGCAACATCGGCCGCATCGACACCAGCGGCTACGACTTCAGCATCAACTGGCGTCTGCCGGAGACGGGCTGGGGCCGTTTCAGCAACAACTTCGGCACCACCTACGTCAGCCGCTACAGCCAGCAGAACTCGCCCGGCCAGTATGACCCGAAGGCGGTCGGCGTCGAAGTCACCGACAGCGGCATTGCGCGCTGGCGTGCGGTCAACGACCTGACCTGGTCCCGGGGCGCATGGTCGGCCGACTGGCGCATGCGCTACATGAGCGGGCTGACCGAGGACTGCGCCGGCGCCACCGGCTTCCCGATCTGCAACGGTCCCAACAACACCCATTACCTGGGCGCGGTGACCTACCACGACGTGCGCGCCACCTGGCGTGTGCCGGTGGCGATGAACCTGGTGCTGTCGGCCGGCATCAACAACCTGTTCGCCAAGGACCCGCCGGTGTGCCTGTCGTGCTCGCTGAACGGCTACGACGCGTCCAACTACGACCTGCCGGGACGCTTCGTCTACATGCAGGCCAGCCTGAAGTTCTGAGCGGACGCCGTCGCGGCTTGCGCTGCCGCGATCCGGCGCTGCATCACTCGGGGCCGCTCCGCAAGGGGCGGCCTTTTTCATGCCGCCGCAGATCCGTGTGCGCCCGCCGACCGCGCGCCCGCCCATGCCGGATGCATGCAACCGCAGGTCGCCTACGGCGCCAGCAGGGCCTCGAGATCCGCCTGGTCGAAGGCGAGACGATCGCGGGTGCCGCCGCCGTCGAGCACGGCGCGGGCCAGTTCGGCCTTGCGCTCCTTCATCGCCTCGATGCGCTCCTCGACGGTGCCGACGGCGACCAGCCGGTACACGAACACCGGCTTGTCCTGGCCGATGCGATGCGCGCGGTCGCTGGCCTGCGCCTCGACGGCGGGATTCCACCACGGGTCGTAGTGGATCACGGTGTCGGCCGCGGTGAGGTTGAGGCCGACGCCGCCGGCCTTGAGCGACAGCAGGAACAGCGGCACCTCGCCGGCCTGGAAGCGACGCACCGGCTCGGCGCGATCGCGGGTGTCGCCGGTCAGGATCACGAACGGCAGCCGCCGGCGCTCGAGCTCGCGCGCGATCAGCCCGAGCATCTCGGTGAACTGGCTGAACACCAGCGCGCGCCGACCTTCGGACACCAGCGCCGGCAGCATGTCCATCAGCAGATCGAGCTTGGCCGACTCGGCGATGCCGCGCGCCGATTCGAGCTTGACCAGGCGCGGATCGCAGCAGGTCTGGCGCAATTTGAGCAGGGCATCGAGCACGGCGATGCCGCTCTGTTCGAGGCCGCGCGCGGCGATCACCTGGCGCAGCTCCTCGGCCAGCGTCAGGCGCAGGCGTTCGTAGAGCTCGCGCTGGCGCCCCTCCAGCCGCACCATGCGCACGATCTCGGTCTTGGCCGGCAACTCGGCGGCGACCTCGGACTTGCTGCGGCGGAGAATGAAGGGCGCGATGCGCCGGTTGAGTCGCGCCTGCGCCTCGGCGTCATTCTGCTTTTCGATCGGGATCCGGTAGTGGCGACGGAACGCAGGTTCGTCGCCGAGCAGGCCGGGCACAGCTAGGTCGAGCTGCGACCACAGCTCGCCGAGGTGGTTCTCGAGCGGCGTGCCGGTCAGGCACACCCGCCGCGGCGCGTTGAGCGCCAGCAGCGCGCGCCGCGCCTGCGTGCGCGGATTCTTGACCTGCTGCGCCTCGTCCAGCGCGACCAGCGTGAACGGCTGCGCGCGCAGCACGTCGAGATCGCGCGGCAGCAGCGCGTAACTGGTCAGCACGAGGTCGTGCGTGGCCATCGCGGCAAAGTCCCCGGCACGCTGCGCGCCGTGCAGGGTCAGCCGGCGCAGACCGGGCGCGAAGCGCGCCAGCTCGGCCTCCCAGTTGGGAATCAGGCTGGTCGGCGCGACGATCAGCGCCGGCGCGACGAGGCGCCCGGATGCCTGCAGCACCAGCAGATGCGCGATCAGCTGCACGGTCTTGCCCAGGCCCATGTCGTCGGCGAGCACGCCGCCGAGTTCGGCCTCGGCCAGCGCATTGAGCCAGCGCAGGCCCTCGCGCTGGTAGCCGCGCAGCTCGGCGCGCAGGCCCGCCGGTGCGGCATCGCTGGCGTGCTGCGACGCTTCGCGCAGGCGCGCAGTGAAGGTCTTCAGCTCGGCCGGCGCATCCAGCACGCCACCCTTGGGCAGCGCTGCGGCGATTTCCTCGAGGCGCCCGGCCTGCACCCGCGGCAGGCGGATCTGATCGCGCGGGCGGTCGAGGTATTCGCTCAGCGGCGCCAGCAGCGCGCGCAGCGCGGCGAGGCGCACCGGCACCCGGCGGCGCGCATCCACCGGTGCATACCAGACCGCGTCCTCGGGCTCGTGCGGCGCCGGCGTCAGCGCCAGTTGGCGCTCGGCCAGCGCCTGCGCCACGGCCGGCAGCAGGTTGACGCGCTGACCCTCGATCATCACGCCGATCTCGATGGTCAGGCCCTGGCCGCGGGCTTCCGGCAGCGCGGCGCCGTACCAGCGCGGCGGCCCGTCCAGCACCTCGAACGGAAAGCTGGACGCATAGTCGAACTGATAGCCGTCGGCTTCCAGCCGCGTGCGCAGCGCCAGCCAGCGCGCCGGCGTGTTGACCTCGAGGGCGCCGGCGTAGCCCTTGCCCGGAAACAGCCAGGCGTCCTCCGGCAGGGTATCGGCGAGATCCCAGGGCAGGCCTTCGGTGTCCACGGCCGGGGTCAGCCCGGCGGCCTCGAGACGTTCCATCGCCGCCAGTTCGTCGGCGCGGCGACGCACGATCTCCACCAGCACACCGTTGCGCACGCGCCGCACCAGACCCTCGCCGCCGCGACCGGGCAGGAGCTCGCCGGCGTATTCGAAGTTCAGCCGCGCGTAGGCCAGCGGCGGCGTGCCGGCGGCCAGACGCGCGTGCCGGCTGAGCGCGTGCAGGGTCAGCACCGGCTTCGGCGGGATCGCGGCGCGCTCGGGCGCGCCGAACACGCGCGGCAGCGGCACGCGCTGGGCCAGCGCCGAGCGCGGCAGCGCCAGCGCCATCGCCGCGCTCGACTCCGCCGGCAGCGGCGGCGCATCCAGCAGCACGGCATCGTCGGTGCCGCCTTCGAGCGGCCCGATCTCGGCGCGCTCGGGGTCGAGGTACCACAGGCCACCGACGCGCAGCAGACGCTGCCCGCGCGGCAGCACCGGCAGCAGGCGCTGGCGGCCGTCCGCCTCGACCTGCCAGGCCCACACCAGCGCGTGCCCGCGGCCGCGTGCCAGGCGCAGGCCGGCGACGCCTCCGAGCAGGCACGGCGCGACATCGAGCATCTCGGTCAGCAGGGCGTCACCGACCCCCCCGGCGAGACGCGCATAGCTGCGGCCCTTGCGCGGCACCTGCGGCAACCCGAACACGCTCGCCGCCAGGCGCTGCTCGACCGGCGGCAGCCCTGCCTGCGCGAGACGACGACCGTCCAGCGGCTGCGCGCGCGCGTAACGACCGTGCGGCTGCGCCGTCAGCAGCACCGGGGCGACGTCCAGGCGCGCGGCCGGGCCGAGCTCCTCGGGCGCCAGTTCGAACAGGAATCCCAGGACCTCGCCGGCGGCGCGTTCCGGCCCCGCCGGATGGCCGCTGAGCAGGCGCCGCCATGCCGCCGGCAGGGTTTCGAGCCCTTCCGACGCACGGGGGTTGCGCTCGCTTCGGCTGCGCGGCGGCGTGCTGGCCACGGTTCGCTCCCGGCGTCTGTTGCAACGCCAAACCTTGGGAGCTTAGCACCGGCTTGCGCGGTCGGCGGTGCCCGCGCCACGGCAGTTCAGCCGGGGATGCGGCCCGACCGCGCGGACTCAGTAACCGCCGAACAGGCCTGCGGGATATTCGGGTTTCTGCTCGCGCGCCAGCAGCGCGCGCAGACCTTCCGCGGGCGTGATCGCGCCGTGCAGCACGGCGCGCACGCCGAAACTGATCGGCAGATCGAGACCGTGACGCTCGGCCAGGCGTGCCACCTCATCGGCGGTGACCACGCTCTCGACCACCTGCCCGATCGCCGCGACCGCCTCGGCCAGGCCGCGGCCGCGGCCCAGTTCCAGGCCGAGCCGGCGATTGCGTGACAGGTCGCCGGTGCAGGTCAGCACGAGGTCGCCCAGTCCGGCCAGCCCCATCAGGGTCTCGGCGCGCGCGCCCAGCGCGACGCCGAGACGCAGCATCTCGTTCATCCCGCGCGTGATCAGACCGGCACGCGCGTTGAGACCCAGCTGCATGCCGTCGGCGACCCCGGTGGCGACGGCGAGCACGTTCTTCATCGCGCCGCCGAGCTCGGCGCCGAGCACGTCGCTGCCGGTGTAGGCCCGAAAGGTGGGCGCATGCAGCAGCTCGGCCAGCTGCTGCGCGAAGGCGGCGTCGTGCGCATGCACGGTGACCGCGGTCGGCAGGCCGGCCGCGACTTCGCGCGCGAACGACGGTCCGGTCACCACCGCGGCCGGACGACCCGGACAGCGCAGCGCGACCAGCTCGTGCAGGAAGCGTCCGCTGCCGGGCTCGAAACCCTTGGTCGCCCAAGCCAGGCCGGCGTCGGTCTCGAGATGCGGAGCCGCGGCATCCAGGGTCTGCGCAAAGGCATGACTGGGCACCACCAGCAGGACCACGGCGGCGCCGGCCAGCGCCGCGGCCAGCGCCGGTTCGCACACCAGCGTCGGCGGCAGTTCGAGATCAGGCAGGTAGCGACTGTTGCGTCGCGTGGCGGCGATCGCGGCCAGCGCCAGCGGATCGCGTCCCCACAGCCGCGTGGGGACGCCGTTGCGCGCCAGCAAGGCGGCCAGCGCCGTGCCCCAGGAGCCGGCGCCCAGCACCGCGACCCGCGGCCGCGCGTTCATCGACTCAGGCGTGGGCGGCCGGCGCTTCGGGCAAACCGCGGCGGCGCTGCTCGGCGTAGAGCGCGTCGAAGTTGATCGGTTGCAGCAGGAAGGGCGGGAAGCCGCCGTTCTGCACCAGATCGGAGATCGCCTGGCGCGCGTAGGGGAACAGCACGTTCGGGCAGTAGCTGCCGAGGATGGCGTCGCGATCCGTCTCGCCGAAACCGGCGACGCCGAAGATGCCGGCCTGGTGGACCTCGGCCAGATAGACACTGCGCTCCTCGAGCGTGCAGGTCAGGGTCAGGGTCAGCACCACTTCATAGGTGTCGGCACCGATTTCACCGGCCTTCTGGCTCAGATTCAGCTGCACCTGCGGCTGTGTCTGCGTGGCGCCCATGTCCTGGAACACCTGCGGCGCGTTCGGCGCCTCGAAGGAAACGTCCTTGGTGTAGACCTTCTGCAGCGACAGCTGCGGTTGCTCGGCCTGGCCGTTGGCGGCGATCGACTCTGCCATGATGCGTGCTCCCCTCGCGGACTGCGGGATGTCAAAGAAGCGGAATTGTCCCACAGCGCCGCGGCCGCTGCATCCCCATCGGGTGTGCGCGTTGCGCCGCGGACTGCCCCTGCGCTAACCTAGGCGACTTTGTTGATCGCCGGCCCGCTCCGCGGGCGGTGTCCGCGGCGCGGTGCGGACCCCCAACGGCAAGCCACCAGCACCGCGCGACCCGGTCCGGACGATCGTCCTGCCGCGGCCGCTGGGCCGACGCCGTCCTGGCCAAGGGGCGGCCCATCATGAATTCGGAGGTCCTCCATGGCCCGAGTCTGTCAAGTCACCGGAAAAGGCGTGCAGGTCGGCAACAATGTCTCGCACGCCAACAACAAGACGCGCCGTCGCTGGCTGCCCAACCTCCACGAACGCCGCTTCTGGGTGCCGAGCGAAAACCGCTGGGTGCGCCTGCGCGTGTCCAGCCATGCGCTGCGCACGATCGACAAGAAGGGCATCGAGGTCGTGATCGCCGAACTGCGCGCTCGCGGCGAAAAGGTCTGAGGAGGATCAACCCATGGCATCCAAGCGCGACAAGATCCGTCTGACCTCGTCGGCCGGTACCGGTCACTTCTACACCACCGACAAGAACAAGAAGAACACGCCGGACAAGATGGAGGTCAAGAAGTACGACCCCGTGGTCCGCAAGCACGTGATCTACAAGGAAGGCAAGATCAAGTAACCGTTGCGCAGCAACGATCATCCCGAGTGACGCGAGGGGTGAGCAGTCGCCTTCGCGCCGCGAACGCCACGCCAGGAGCGGCGTGGCCGGAGCGCGGCGCATGGTGGCCCGGTGCCGATGGCCGGATCCATCGGCCTGCGACGCCGGGACGACACGAGAACCCGCCCGCGTGGCGGGTTTTCTTTTTCCGCTTCCGTCACAGCCAGCGCGACAGAAACCGGCGGCGCGGCCGCCTCCGGGCCGCCTGAAACGGGACATCCCCTGAAACGGCGAAGCCCGCCGGGTGGCGGGCTTCGCCTGTTGCGGGTGCGCCGCGCAATCAGTGTGCGCCGACGGCATAGCCCTTGAGGCGCGCGGCATAGGCCTGCAGGACGCGGATGCCGCTCTGCTCGGCTTCGCGCACCCACTGCTGCAGTCCGCCCAGTGCGGACTCGGGACCGCGCTGCTCCATCAGCGCCGCCAGCCGGGCGCGGAACTCGCACACGGTCTGCAGCGTCGGCCGCTTCTCGACCAGTGCGGCCAGACGCTCGCGGCCTTCGCCGTCGAGCCAGCGGCCGCCATCGGCCAGCGCGCGGCGCAACCGCAACGGAACCGCCTTGATGTTGTCGCCGGCATGCGCCGCCTCCTCGCGCAGGGTCGGCAGGATCACCGCGCGGTAATAGTCGGTCATGGCGTGGAAGCGGTGCGTCAGCAGCGCCCTCAGCGTCTCGGTATCGGGCAGGCTCACGTTGGGGCGCTGGTCGAGGCTGGGCGCGACGCGCAGCACGCGGGCCAGATGCAGGCGCTCGAGACCGCGGATCACCGCCCAGCCCAGATCGAACTCGAACCGGCGCAGCGCGAACTTGGCCGAGCTGGGAAAGGCGTGGTGATTGTTGTGCAGCTCCTCGCCGCCGATCCACACGCCCCACGGCGCGAGGTTGGTCGAGGTGTCGCTGGACTCGAAGTTGCGGTAACCCCACCAGTGGCCGAGGCCGTTGACGATGCCCGCGGCCCAGAGCGGGATCCACGCCATCTGGATCGCCCACACCGCCATGCCGCCGACCCCGAACAGGGCGATGCTGATCAACGCCATCAGGGTCGGCCCCAGCTCGGGATAGCGGCTGTAGAGGTGGCGCTCGATCCAGTCGTCGGGCGTGCCGCGACCGTACTTCTCGATCGACGCACTGTCGCGTGACGCGACGCGATACAGCTCGACGCCCTGCCAGAACACCTTGCGGATGCCGTACACCACCGGACTGTGCGGATCCTCTTCGGTCTCGCACTTGGCGTGATGCTTGCGGTGGATCGCCACCCATTGCTTGGTGACCATCGCCGTGGTCAGCCAGCTCCAGAAGCGGAAGAAGTGCGCGATCACGGGATGGAAATCGACGCCGCGGTGCGCCTGGCTGCGGTGCAGATACAGCGTGACCGCGAGGATGGTCAGCTGGGTGACCACCAGCAGATAGATCGCGATCGCGCCGAGGCCGGCGCCGGTGAGCCCGTGCGCGGCGAAGGTGAGCAGGGAATCGGACATCGGAAGACCGTGCTGGGATGAGCTGCCGCAGTCTAGCCCGCGCCCGGCATACCCGCCAGCACGGTTGCGGTGCGCGGCAACGAACCGTGACAATCGTCGCCATGTCCGATTCAGCCGCGTTGCTCGAACTCGCCACCGTCAGCCGCCGCCTCGCCGGACGCAACGTGGTCGTCGACCTGTCGCTGACGCTGGCCCCCGGCGAAATCCTCGGCCTGCTCGGCGTCAACGGCGCCGGCAAGTCCACCACCCAGGCGATGATCGCCGGCGCGCTGGCGCCGAGCGCCGGCACGGTGCGCGTGCAGGGCCATGATCTTGCCGCGGCGCCGGACGTGGCGCGGCGCACGATCGGCTGGCTGCCGGAACGCGCGCCGCTGTGGCCGGAACTGACCGTGCGCGAGCATCTCGACGCCTGCGGGCATCTGCGCGGTCTGCGCGGAACGGCCCTGGCCGCGGCGCGGGCAGGCGTGCTCGAGCGCCTTGATCTGGGCGCGCTGTCGCCGCGGCTGGCCGGCGTGCTCTCGCTCGGCCAGCGCCAGCGTCTGGGCCTGGCCTGCGCGCTGCTGCACGCGCCGCCGCTGCTGGTGCTGGACGAGCCCGCCAACGGCCTCGATCCGCTGCAGACCGACGCCCTGCGCGCGCTGCTGCGCGAGCAGGCCGCGGCCGGCACCGCGATCGTGCTGTCCACCCACGTGCTGACCGAGGTGACCGCGGTGTGCAGTCGCGTCGCCATCCTGCACGAGGGTCGCCTGCGCCACGACGCGCCGCTCGCGGCGACGGGCGACGGGCTGCGGGTGACCCTGGACGCACCGGCGGACCTGACGCGGATCACCGCGCTGGCGCCGGTGGCGCGCGTGGAAAGCGAGGATGCCCGCCACGTGCGCGTGACCCTGCGCGACGGCGCCGATGCCGCGGCGCTGGCGCGCGCGCTGGTCGGCGCCGGCTTGCCGCTGGCCGGACTCGAGCCCGCGGCGGCGCCACTGGAACGCATCTTCTTCGCCATCGCCACCCGGCGCGCGCAGGCGGCCGCATGAGCACCCTCGCCGTGATGCGCGTCGAACTGCGCCGCCTCGGCGTGCGCCCGTTCGCCTGGACGCTGGCCGCGCTGACCGTCGCCTGGCTGGCGTGGAACTTCCTGATCGCGGTCGGCGGCTTTCTCAAGGTGCAGACGCGGCTGGCCGCGCTGCCGGAGGGGCCGGGCTTCACCGACCTCGTCGCGGTGCCGCTGCTGGCGCAACTGGCGCAGCTGGCGATTCTGCTGGCACCGCTGCTGACGATGTCGATGCTGGCCGGCGAGCGCCGCGCCGGTACGCTGCCGCTGCTGCATGCGGCCGGGCTGTCGCCGCACGCGATCGTGCTTGGCAAGTATTTCGCCGCGCTGGTGTGGATGCTGCTGCTGCTGGTCGCGGTCGCGGCGATGCCGGCGAGCCTGGCCGGCACCACTACGCTGGACTGGGGCAAGCTGGCCGCGGCCCTGCTGGGCATGACCCTGACGCTGGGTGCGCTGACCGCGCTGGGCCTGGCCTGCTCGGCGTATGCCTCGCATCCGGCGCTGGCCGCCGGGGCCGCGCTGGCGCTGACCCTGGCGCTGTGGGCGGCCAGCCTGGGCGGCAGCGCCGCGCAGATGGCCGGCCCGCTGGCGGGCTATCTGGCGCTGCCGGGACATCTGGAGACACTGATGCGCGGTCTGGTCGCCAGTGACGACGTGATCTATTTCCTGCTGCTGATCGCGCTGGCGCTGGCGCTGGCGGTGCGGCGCGTCGCCGCCGACAAGGAGCGCGGCTGATGCGCGAGCGTCTGGACGCCTGGCTGTTCGCCCTGCTGCTGCTCGCCGGCGCCGGCTGCATCGCCTTCCTGTCCACCCGTTACGGCGTGGCCTACGACTGGACCGCACACGCGCGCGCCAGTCTCAGCAGTGAAAGCCGCGACGTGCTGAAGTCGCTCAAGGGCCCGGTCGCAATCACCAGCTACGCCAGCCCCGGCACCGGCCTGCGCGGCACGATCAGCGCCTTCGTCGCGCGCTACCAGCGCTTCAAGCCGGACCTGACGCTGCGCTTCGTCGATCCGGCGACCGACCCGGCCGGCCTGCGCGCGCGCGGCATCCGCCTCGACGGCGAACTGGTGGTCCGCTACGCCGGCCGCGAGCAGCATCTGGACGAACTGAGCGAACGCAGCCTCACCGACGCGCTGGCGCGGCTGGGCCGCGGCGGCGATCGCGTGGTGGCGTTCGTCGGCGGCGACGGCGAGCGGCGACCGGATGGCCACGCCAACGCCGATCTCGGCCTGTTCATGACCGAGCTCGCCGCGCGCGGCATCCGCGCGCTGCCGCTCGATCTCGACCGCAGCGGCGCGGTGCCGGGCCATACCGATCTGGTCGTGCTGGCCAGCCCGCAGGCGCAGCTGGCGCCGCAGGCGGTGCAGGCGCTGCGGCACTACGTCGACGACGGCGGCAACCTGCTGTGGCTGACCGAACCCGACAGCGCCGGCCTGGGCCTGGCGCCGCTGGCGCAGACGCTGGGCGTGCAGATCCTGCCGGGCACCCTGGTGGATCCGCGCGACGCCGCGGCCGGGTTGCCGGATGCGCGCATGCAGGTGGTGACGGCCTATCCGCCGCAGACGATCACCCACGGCTTCGCCCTGACCACGCTGTTTCCGCACGCCGCGGCCCTGGCGCACCGCGCCGGCAGCGGCTGGGCGGTGCAGCCGATCCTGCGTTCGGCGGCGGCCAGCTACACCGCGCACCAGGCCGACGCCGGAGCTCCGCCGCCGTACGATGCCGGCGCCGGCGACCTGCGCGGGCCGCTCGATTTCGGCTATGCGCTGACCCGGCTCTCGCCCAGCCCGGCGAAGAGCCAGCAGCGCGTGGTGGTGCTCGGCGACGGCGACTTTCTCTCCAACAGCTTCCTTGGCAACGGCGGCAACCGCGCCTTCGGCGAGCGCGTGTTCAACTGGCTGCTCGGCGACGACGCACTGGTGGCGATGCCGGCGCGCGGCGCGCCCGATCGCCACCTGGCGCTGGGCCAGCGCGGACTCGACGCGCTGGCAGTGATCTTCCTGATCGCCCTGCCGCTCGTGCTGGCGGGCTTCGGCGCAGCCCTGGCCTGGCGCCGGCGGCGGCGCTGATGCGGAGACCGGCGCGCCGCCTGCTGCTGGCCGGCGCGGTCGCGCTGCTGGCGGCGCTGGTCCTGCTGCAGCTGCGTCACGAGCGCGCGCAGCAACCCGGCCCGCTGCTGGCACTGGATCCCGCGGCGATCACCCGCATCACGGTGCAGGTCAGCGGCGGCCCGCTGCGGCGCTTCGTCAAGCGCGACGGCACCTGGTGGATGCTGGCGCCGCAGCAGGGTCGCGCCGATGCCGCGCATCTGGCCGATCTCGCCGCGATCGCATCCGCGCCGGTCGCGCGCTGGTTGCCGGCCGGCGCTTTCGATCCACGCCAGCTCGGCCTCGACCCGCCGGCGGCGACGCTGACCCTCGACGGCACGCGGCTGGCCTTCGGCACGCTCGCCGCGCTGCAGCCGCTGCGCTACATCGAGGTCGACGGCCGCGTCGCGCTGGTGCCGGACCGTTTCGCGCCGTTCCTGTCGATGGCACCGCAACTGGAGCTGGCCGCGCCCGCGCCGGCGGCATCGCGCTGACCCATGCCCGAGCTGCCGGAAGTCGAAACCACGCGTCGCGGCCTCGCACCGCATGTCGAAGGTCGGCGCGTGGTGGCGGTGACGCTGCGTCGGCGCGACCTGCGCTGGCCGATTCCGCGCGCGCTGTCGACGCGGCTGCCCGGCCAGCGTATCGATACGGTCGAGCGGCGCGCGAAGTATCTGCTGCTGCACACTGCCGCCGGCAGCGCCCTGCTGCATCTGGGCATGTCCGGCATGCTGCGCGTGCTGGCGCCGGATGCGCCGCTTGGCGCGCATGACCACTACGACCTGCTCCTCGACAGCGATCGCGTGCTGCGCTTCACCGATCCGCGTCGCTTCGGCTGCCTGCTGTGGCAGGCGCCCGGCACCCTGCATCCGCTGCTGGCCAGACTTGGTCCGGAGCCGCTGTCGGACGCCTTCGATGGCGACCTGCTCTGGCATCGGTCGCGCGGACGCCGCGCGCCGGTCAAGGCGTTCCTGATGGACCAGACGATCGTGGTCGGCGTCGGCAACATCTACGCCGCCGAAGCGCTGTTCGCCGCCGGCATCCGGCCGCTGCGCGCCGCCGGCGCGGTGTCGCGCGCGCGCTACGCGCTGCTGGCCACCGCGGTGAAACGCATCCTCGCCCACGCCATTGCCCGCGGCGGCACCACCCTGCGCGATTTCCTTGCACCCGACGGCGCACCGGGCTACTTCGAGCAGGAGCTGTTCGTCTACGGCCGCGCCGGCGAACCCTGCCGGGTCTGCGGCACGCCGATCCGGGTGCGCCGTCTCGGCCAGCGCTCCACGTTCGACTGTCCGCGCTGCCAGCACTAGTAACGGGGTTAGTAACGGGGTCAGGTTCACTTCCTGACCCGCGACCGGGCAGGAATCCGACCCACTCCATCGGCATTCGAAGGTTCCGGCCCACCGTGCCAGCGTCAATACTGGCCGCCGTTAGCTGCAACAGCGGCGCGCCCTGGTGCCGCGATGACTGCTGCACCCGGATCGGGGCCCGGACCCGGCGCTTCGCCGGCACCCGCCCCGCGCACCGCCCGCCTCGCAGCAAGTGAACCTGACCCCGTTATTTGACATCATGTCCAAAATAGCCATTACGTTTACCTTGTCCGTTATGGCCGGTCGGCGTAGGGTGGACATGCCGGGGCAGGCCTTCTGCGTCCCGCGCACAACCGATGAGGATGCCGCCATGACCACCCACACCCCGCTGGACCGCCTGCCGACGATGGCCAGCAGCGACGCCAAGAACGGCTTCGCCGCGCTGTTGGAGCGCGTGCTGCGCAAGCCGGAGCCTGTGGTGATCACCCGCAACGCACGGCCGACGGCGGTCATGCTGTCGATCGAGGCCTATGAGCGGCTGGTCGAGGCCGTGCCCGATCCTCTGGCCCAGCTGACGGCCGAATTCGACGCGCTGGTGGCGCGGATGCAGTCGCCGGCGGCACAGTCCGCGGTGGAC
>JAGWPB010000004.1 GCA_028870665.1 Lysobacteraceae bacterium | reverse complement strand
GTGTACTGCACGATCATGAAGCCGGAGTCGGTGGCGTCCTCGTTGCCGGTGAGGAAGGCCGGCAGGCCGTCGTTGGTGGCGCTGTCCACCAGCTTGGCGATGCGGCGCTCGCTGATCGACGCCAGCACCGGAATCGCCGCCTTGACGTAGCTCATCGCCAGCGCCAGCGGCATGCCGTGGAAGTGCCCGGCGGAGACGACCTGATCCTCGATCACCCGCGCGTCCTCGACATCGGGGAACAGCAGCGGGTTGTCGGTGACGGCGTTGAGTTCGATCTCGACGACGCGCGCGGCCTGCGCCAGCGCGTCGCGCACCGCGCCGTGGACCTGCGGGATGCAGCGCAGGCTGTAGGCGTCCTGCGGCTGGTGCTTCTTGCCGCCGCGGAACGGCAGGAAGCGCGTGTAGAAGGACTCGCGGCCGTGGCGCCGATGCGCCGGCACCCAGTCCCAGGACAGATCGAAATGCAGCGACTGGTCCTCGGGCTCGCGCCATGCCTGCGCGGTCCAGGTCGCGAAGCGCGGCACCAGGTGGTAGGGAATGTCGATCAGGGTCGAGTCGGCCAGCAGCCCGCGCAGGCGTGCAGCGGTTTCGACCTGGCCGGGATGCGGGCGCAGCGCGTGCACGTCGGCGCGGAACGCGCCGCTGCGGCCGGCAAAGGCCTCCAGGGTCATCGCCGCGGCGAGATCCGCCAGCTCGACCTGCTGCTGCAGCCGGTCCAGCGCCAGCGTCGCGCAGGCCAGCATTTGCGCGGTGCCGTTGTTGAGCGCCAGGCCCTCCTTGTACGACAGCCGCACGGGTTCGAGCCCGGCGCGACGCAGGGCTTCGGCACCGGGCAGGCGCTGGCCCTCGAAGAAGGCCTCGCCGCCGCCCAGCAGCACGATCGCCAGATGCGACAGCGGCGCGAGGTCGCCGCTGGCGCCGACCGAACCCAGCTGCGGCACCACCGGCACCACACCGCGATTGAGCATCGCGGTCAGGGCCTCCAGGGTTTGCACGCGCACGCCGGAGTGCCCGCGCATCAGGGTGTTGATGCGGATCGCCAGCATCGCGCGCACCACGTCGGGTGCGAACGGTTCGCCGACGCAGACGGCGTGGGTGACGATCAGGTTGTGCTGCAGCTCCTCGAGCAAGCTGCCCTCGCGCGTCTCCGGGTTGCCGCCCGGCAGCTCGTCGCGCGCGCGGTGCGCGCCCAGCAGCTTGTCGGCGTTGCTGCCGAAGCCGGTGGTGACGCCGTAGATGGGCTCACCGCAGCGCACCTTGTCGGCCAGGAAGTCGGCAGCCCGGCCGACGCGCCGCAGCGCGTCGGGATGCAGCGCCACGCGGACGGCATCGCGCGCGATCGCGACCAGCGCCTTGCGCGTCAGGCTCTGGCCGTCCAGCGTGATCGGGGGTGTCGTCGTCATGGTGCGGACATCCTCAGCCGCGGCCGGCGCGGACCATGGCGGCGGCCTGTTCGAGCTCGACGCGCAGGGTCTTGATCAGCTCGGCGCGCGCGACCTCGAACTGCTCCTGCTTGCGCATGTCCTTGACCGTGACCGTGCCCTTGGCGACCTCGTCGGGCCCCAGCACGGCCACGAAGCGGATGCCGGCACGGTCGGCGTACTTGAACTGCTTCGCCAGCTTGCCCGGCTCCATCACCACCTCGGTGGCGATGCCGCCGTTGCGCAGCTGCGTGGCCAGCTCCAGATACGCCGGCAGTTGCGTCTCGTCCATCATCGTCACCAGCACCTGCACGGTGCTGGTCGCCGGACCCAGCAGACCGGCCTCGCGCAGCTGCCAGAACAGTCGCGTGGCACCGATCGAGATGCCAACGCCCGGAAGATGCGACTTGGTGTAGTGCCCGGCGAGGTTGTCGTAGCGGCCGCCGGAGCAGATCGAGCCGATTTGCGGATGCTCCAGCAGATGCGTCTCGTAGACGGTGCCGGTGTAGTAGTCGAGCCCGCGCGCGATGGAGAGATTCAGCGCGAAGTGCGACTCCGGCACGCCGAAGGCGCGGATCAGGCCCAGCACGTCCTTCAACTCCGCCCGGCCCTGCTCGAACAGCTCGCCGCGACCGTCGAGCGCATCGAGTCGGGCGCAGGCGTCGTCGTACGAACTGGAGCGCACCTCGACGAAGGCCATGATGCGCGCGGCAGCGGCATGCGACAGCCCGAACTGCGGCCCGGTCAGCGTCGCGCGCACGGCGTCGGCGCCGCGCTTGTCGAGCTTGTCGACCTCGCGCAGCACCGGCATCTGCTGCTCGCCGGCTACGCCCAGGCTCTCGAAGTAGCCGCGCATCAGCTTGCGGTTGTTGAGCTGGATCTGGAACGGTCCGATGCCGAGATCGCGGAACACGCCGTGGATCACCGCCGGCATCTCGGCGTCGTAGCGCACCGAGAGGCTGTCCTTGCCGATCACGTCGATGTCGCACTGGTAGAACTCGCGGAAGCGCCCGCGCTGCGCGCGCTCGCCGCGATACACCCGCTGCATCTGGTAGCGGCGGAACGGAAAGCCCAGCTCGTGCTCGTGCTCGGCGACGTAGCGCGCCAGCGGCACGGTGAGATCGAAGCGCAGGGCGAGATCGGGTTTTTCACCCTGATCCAGCGCGCCGGTGGACTGCACGAAATACACTTGGCGCTCGGTCTCGCCGCCCTGCTTGGTCAGCAGGATGTCGGCGAACTCCATCACCGGCGTCTCGACCGGCAGGAAGCCGAAGCGCTCGAAATTGCGGCGGATCGTGTCGAGCATGTCCTGGAAGGCGATCTGCTCGAGCGGCAGCAGTTCGAGCACGCCGGGCATGGTGCGGGCTGGCGTCAGCGCCATGGAACATCCTTGCAGTTTGCGGTCGCGGAGGAACACCGGACCCGCTTGCCGGCGCGGTCCGGGGCGGCGGATCGCGCGCGGCGACGGCAGGCCGCGGCAGGCGGCAAAGGGTAGCAGATGCCTGCTCCGGACGAGCCGGAATGCGTGCCGCCCTTGCGGCTGGCGCCGCGCAGCCGTTATCATGCGCGGCCTTTCCGTCGGGGTGTAGCTCAGCCTGGTAGAGCGCTACTTTCGGGAGGTAGAAGTCGCAGGTTCGAATCCTGTCACCCCGACCAACCTGCATGATCAACGCCCGCCTCGCGCGGGCGTTTTCGCAAGTGCCGGTGTGAGTGCAACCTGCGGCAGTCGGTCTGCGCATCGCAACACCGCCCATGTACAACGCACGCCACCGCCTCAGCGGCCGCCGGGGCGCGTGGCCTCGTAAACGGCGACATGACGGGCGGCCGCCTCCAGGAGCGGGGTGTCCATCCCGAAACCGCGAGCGCGCATCAGCATGTCCCCGAGGATGGCGACGCCCTCGGTACGCGCGCCGCGCTCGATATCGCGCAGCATGGATGCCTTCAGCGCCGAGGCGGGCTCGACAAGAACACGCATCGACTCTTCGCATTGCGCCGGGTCAATGGCGTGACCACTGCGTTCGGCGACATCGGCGCATTCCCGATGCAGCCGTTGCGCGAGGGCGCCGCCGCCTGCCGCGGCGATCGCGCCGATGCTGCCGCGCAGCAGGCAGGTGATGCCCGCCAGCGCGGCGATGAAGGCGAACTTGGCCCACATCGCGGCATGGATATCGCGGCTCTCGATCACCTCCGAGCGCATCCCCGCAAGCAGCGCGCGCCAGCGCGGCAGCGCCGGATCGGCCGGCGTGCGCGACCCCCAGATCAGCCGGTCATGCGGGCCGAAGTGGCGGATCACTCCGTCATCCTGCAGGGTGACCGAAAGCTGACAAAGCCCGCCGAGGATGCGCTCGGCACCGAACTCGGCATCCAGCCGGTCGAGATGCGCCAGCCCGTTGAGCAGCGGCAGCAACCGCGTCTGCGCGCCCATCGCAGGCCGCAGGGCAGCGATCGCGGAATCGAGATCGTAGGCCTTGCAGGCCAGCAGGATCAGTCCGTGACGGTCGTCGTCAACCGCCGTCAGCACGCGCACCGGAGCCGCAAAGGGCTGCTTCTCGCTGAGTATCCTCAGGCCGTCCCGTCGCAGCCGTTCGGCACGCGCCGGTCGCACCAGGAACGTCACCCGCGCGCCGGCCTCGATCAGTCGCGCACCGAGGAAACCACCGATGGCACCCGCACCGAGCACCAGCACGTGCGGGCTCTGGCCGCAAGCAGCGCTCACATCGTCTGCGTCGGTCGCTCGGAGCCGAGAATGCCGGCAAGGATGGATTCGATCCGGGTGCGCGCCGACTCGCCCTCGGCCGATTCACTGAACTGCACGCCGATGCCCGCGGTGCGATTGCCCTGCGCATTGGTCGGCGTGATCCAGACCACCTTGCCGGTCACCGGCAGGCGATCCTTCTCGTCCATCAGCGCGATCAGCAGGAACACTTCGTCGCCGAGGCTGTAGGACTTCGCAGTCGGCACGAACAGGCCGCCACCCTTGAGAAACGGCATGTAGGCGATGTAAAGCGCCGGCTTGTCCTTGATCACCACCGACAGGATGCCCTGTCGCGAAGCGCCGGGGTTGGCGGGTCCTGCCATGGCTGCGGCATCCTCAGGTGTGCGTACGCAGGGCCAGCCTCGCCGAATCGGCGGCAGCGGTCAAGGCGCTGCCGTCGCTCTCGCTGGCCCAGCCCCAGCGATCGAAGATCCAGGGCGTCGGCAGACGACTGACCAGCTTGACATACAGCGGCTGCGGCCGTGTCACCGGCAGCTGCAGTTGCCAGCCATCACCCTCGCGCAGCAGGCCGGGCACTTCACCGCGCGCCCGTTCGATCCACGGCAATCGCCAGCCCCGCTCGCCGAACACGACGTGCAGTTCCAGTGACCGCGCCAGCAGCGCGGCGGGCCGCCACGGCAATTCGATCGCGGATGCCGTGCTCAGCGCAGGGCTGAACGCCGGTTCGAGGCGGTAGTGCTCGACGGCACCGGCCAGCCGCAACAGGCGTGTGCGGCTCAGCGCCAGCTGACTGACGTGCGCCTCCAGCGCCGCGCGCTTGCGCGCATGGGCGGTCGCATCGAGCGGCAGCGCGACGGTGCCCTGCGGATCGCGACCATGCACGGTGAAGCCGAGCAGGGTGGGCCGCTGCACGCCCGCGGGCCAGCCGGCCAGCGCCAGTTCGACCAGCACCCGCGCGGCGCTGTGATCGGGATGGCGATCGGCCAGGGTCGGCGCCGCCACGACCGTGGGCCGCAGCGCCAGCAGGCGCTCGCGCAGCAGGCGCACGCTTGCGGCCGTGTCCCCGAGCAGCCGCGCGCTGATACCGAGATCCTCCCAGCCGAACGCAACGAGCTGCTCGGGCGATACGCCAAGCTGGTCCAGTGCCGCGCTGGCCTCGGCGCGCCGCCGCCGCGCCCAGCGCGCACGCGCCGCAGGCCCGATGCGCAGACGACGTTCCATCCAGCGCTGCGGCCAGGGGTTGTTGTCGCCGTCGGTCAACAGCAGGACGACGGTGCGTGCACCGGCCGCGGTTGCGCGCAGCAGCAGCCCGCCCGCCGCCAGCGTCTCGTCATCGGGATGCGGCGCGACCACCGCCAGCGCGGCATCTGTCGCCGCGCACAGGCGTTCGATGCTGGAGAGCGATTGCACGCGATCAACCCCGACCGTGTCCGAGGCCGGCAGCGTACATCAGCCATGCGCGTGCAGCGCAGACAGGACGCCGCACGTTCAGGTCCAGCGCCGGCTGAGCAGGTCCAGCAGGACCAGCTCGCCGCGCAGCGGTCCGCGCAGCAGCTCGCGAGCATGATTGGCCTGCGCATAGAGTGCGCCCAGCGTCGCCGCGTCGGTACGGCCACCGAGCGGACCGCGCCGACCCGCCGCCCGCGCGCGCAGCTCGTCGGCCAAGGCCTGCGCCGCGAACCAGAGTCGCTGTGCCGGGTCATCCTGCTGCCATCCGTGCGCCAGCGACTGCGCGTCGGCACGGCCGCCGACCAGAGCGGCCAGATCACGACGCACCGCCTCGCGTCGCGCGAGCGCGCCGTCCGCCGCGTGACGCAATGCGAGACCGGGATTGCCAGCCGCCGCATCGAGCGCGGCCGCCGCATCCGGCAGCGCCTGCGCGACCAGCCAGGCTTGCGCCGGCGCGCGCGCCGGCACGCGAAACGGCAGCCGTTGGCAGCGGCTGCGGATGGTCGCCGGAAGCCGCATCGGCGCATCGGCGAGCAGCAGCAGCAGCGCGTCGCGGGTCGGCTCCTCCAGCGTTTTCAGCAGGGCGTTGGCAGCGGCGGCATTGAGCGCGTCGGCCGGATCCAGCACTGCCACCTTCCAGCCGCCGAACTGGCTGGACAACACCAGCCGGTCGCACAGGCGCCGCACCTGGTCGATCACGATCTCGCTGCGCGGCTTGCCCTCGCGATTGGTTTCCAGGCCGATCCGCAACAGGTCGGGATGCGTGCCGGCCCCATACAGCACGCAGCCGCGACAGCGGCCGCAAGCCTCGCCGTCCGCCGTCGGCGCGGTGCACAGCAGGCGCTGCGCCAGACGCTCGGCGAACGCCCGCTTGCCGACCCCGGCGGGGCCGGTGAGCAGCAGCGCATGCGGCATGCGCCCGGCCGCCAGGCGGCCCTGCATCTGCGCCCACGGTTCGGCATGCCAGGGCGGCGCGATCATGCCCCGCCATCCTCCAGCAGCGGGCGCAGCGCCGCCCAGGCGGCATCCAGCACCGCGGCGGCCGGCGCGCGCGCGTCGAGCACGCGGAAGCGCTGTGGCGCGGCGGCGGCGCGGGCACGGTAAACGGCATGCACGCGCTCGAAGAAGGCATCCTCCTCGCTCTCGATGCGGTCGGCATCGCCGCGCCCGCCCCTGCGCGCACGCCCCTCCTCCACGCTGAGGTCGAGCAGAAAGGTCAGATCCGGCTGCAGGTCCAGCGCCGCCCAGCGCTCGAGTTCGCGGATGCGCTCGGACGGCTGGCCGCGACCGCCGCCCTGGTAGGCGTAGCTGGCGTCGGTGAAGCGATCACAGAGGACCCAACGACCCGCATCCAATGCCGGCACGATCACCTTGCGAACCAGTTCTGCGCGCGCTGCGAACATCAGCAGCAGCTCCGCTTCCGGCGACATGCCTCGGAACGCATGATCGAGCAGTGTCGCCCGCACGGTTTCACCCAGCTCGGTGCCGCCCGGCTCGCGCGGCAGCGGCAGCACGAGAGCTACACCGTGCGCCTCGAGACGCGCACGCAGGCCTGCCAGCAGCGTGCTCTTGCCGGCGCCCTCGCCGCCCTCCAGCGTGATCAGGCGTCCGCGGCTCATGGCTTGTGGTGCAGCCGGTAGAGCGCCACCGCGCGGTTCTGTTCCTCGAGCGTGTCGGAGAACACGTGCGTGCCGTCGCCCTTGGCGACGAAATACAGCGACTTGCCGGCCGCGGGGTGCAGCACCGCCGCCAGGGCCGGTTCGCCCGGCATCGCGATCGGCGTCGGTGGCAGCCCGCCGCGGGTATAGGTGTTGTAGGGCGTGTCGGTTTCGAGGTCGCGCTTGCTGATGTTGCCGTGATACGTCGCGCCCATGCCGTAGATCACGGCGGGATCGGTCTGCAGGCGCATGCCGATCCGCAGACGACGCTCGAAGACGCCGGCGATGCGCGCGCGCTCGTCGGGCTGCGCGGTCTCCTTCTCGACGATCGAGGCCAGGATCAGCGCGTCATAGGGCGTCTGCAGCGGCAGGCCTTGCGCGCGCGCGGGCCACAACCGGGCCAGCAGCGCGTTCATGGCCGCATGCGCGCGCCGCAATACATCGAGATCGCTGTCGCCCATGACGTAGGCATAGCTCTGCGGCAGGAACCAGCCCTCGGGATCGGGATGGTCGGCCGGCAGGCCGACCGCCTGCGCGATCGCGGCGGCGCTCATGCCGGCGCTGAGATGGCGCAGCCTGGGCGCCCGCGCCAGCGCCGCGCGCACTTCGGCGAAGTTCCAGCCGTCGACGAGCGTGAACAGGTGCTGCACCACGCGGCCTTCGGCCATCTGCATCAGCAGCGAGCGCGGCGTGGTGCCGGGTGCCAGCGCGTATTCGCCGGCGTGCAGCCGGCTGGACACACCCATCGCCGTGGCCAGCAGACGCCAGTAGGGCCACGGCGCGGCCGTCAGGCGCCGCTGCCGCAGCTCGGCGACGATGCCGCGCAGGCTGGTGCCGCGCGCCACATCGAGGGTCTGCGCGCTGGCGCCGATCGCCAGCGGGGCCGCCGCAAACCGGCGATAGTCGTGATAGACCCAGGCGCCGGCCGCGACCGCCAGCGCCAGCAATCCGGCAACCGCGACCAGACCGATACGCCATGCGCCGTGACGGCTCATGCCATGCCCTCCGGCAGCAGGCCCAGCGTGCGCCAATGCGCCTGCAGCGCGCGCGTCACCGGCCCGACCGCGAACGCACGCTCCGCGAGCGTCGTCACCGGGAGCACGCCGCGCACGGCGGAAGTCAGGAAGATCTCGCTGGATCGAACCAGCACGGCGGGATCGAGATCCCGCTCCGCCGTCGGCAGCTGCGCCATGACCTCGGCGCGGGCGACACCCGCCACGCCGCAGCGGTCGAGCCGCGGCGTGCACAAACGACCGTCGATCACCGCGAACAGATTGGCAGCGGTGGCGGCAATCACGCGTCCTTCGGTGTCGAGCATCAGGCCCTCCGCGATCGCGGGGTCGTTCCATTCGGCACGCGCCAGCACCTGCTCCAGGCGATTGAGGTGCTTGATGCCCGCGAGCCGCGGCTGCAGGGCAAGGCGCGTGTCGCAGAAGCGTAACCGGATTCCGGCGGCATACCAATGCGCCGCGATGCCCGGCGCGGCAAACGCGGCGACGATGCGGGTCGCCTGCACGCGTTCGGGCGGAGCATAGCCACGCGCACCCATGCCGCGGGTCAGCGTGATGCGCAACACCGCGCGCCCGCGCGCGTCGATCACCCGCGCCGCCTCGGCGGCGAGCAATGCCGGATCGGGCAGCGGCAGCGCCAGCCGTTCGCAACCGACGGCCAGCCGCATCATGTGCCGCGACCACAGCGGCGCCCGGCCGTCCACGTACAGCACGGTTTCGAACAGCCCGTCACCGTAAAGCAGGCCGCGGTCGAGCACCGGCACGGACCCATCGGCAGCGCCATCCACCAGCACACGTGCGTTCATGCGCCGACACCCAGCGCGCGCAGCAGGCCGTGCGCCTTGTGCCGCGTTTCGGCCAGCTCGTGCGCGGCATCGGAGTCGGCGACGATGCCGGCGCCGGCGCGCAGCTGCACCGTCGTGTCGCGTGATTCCAGGGTCCGGATCAGGATGCTCAGATCGAGATCACCGCTGCGATCGAGGTAGCCGAGCGCGCCCGTGTAGGGTCCGCGGCCCGCGGCCTCGAGTTCGGCGATGATTTCCATGCAGCGCACCTTGGGGCAGCCGGTGATGGTGCCGCCCGGGAACGTGGCGGCGATCACCTGTCCCGGGGTCGCGCCGGCATGCAGTCGGCCGCGCACATTGGAGACGATGTGATGGACGTGCGCGTAGCTCTCGACCGTCATCAGCTCATCCACCGCCACCGAGCCCGGCACGCAGACGCGGCCGAGATCATTGCGCTCGAGATCGATCAGCATCACATGCTCGGCGCGCTCCTTGGGATGGTCCGCCAGCTCGCGCATGCGCGCCGCGTCATCGTCGCCGGGAAGGCGCGGGCGGGTGCCGGCGATCGGACGGGTCTGCACCGTCGCGCCGCGCACCTGGACCAGGCGTTCGGGCGAGGAGCTTGCCAGTGCCCACCCGCGCCACTGCAGCAGGCCCGCGAACGGCGCCGGATTGGCGCGCCGCAGGGCCGCGTAGAGCGCGGACGGCGTGGGCGCAATCGCAAAACGTGCCCTCCAGATGCGCGAGAGATTGACCTGGAACACGTCGCCGGCGCGCAGATACGCGTGAATGCGCGCCACGCCGTCGAGAAAGCGCGCGGGCGGCTCTTCATCCAGCGACCGCAACACGGGCAGCGTCGCCACGACGGCGGCATGATCGGCCCGCGCCAGGTCCTCCGCCAGCGCATCGAGCCGGTGCGCGTGCCCGCGCTCGGCGACGATCAGGGTGCGATCATGCGCGTGATCGACCAGCACCGCCGCCGGACAGCGCAGCGCCAGCGCGGTCGGGGCGAGACGATCCGTCGCCGCAGGCAGGCGCAGCCGCGGCTCGATCTGCGCCGCCAGCTCGTAACCCAGATACAGCAGCCAGCCGCCGCGGAACGGCAGCTCGGCGGCTTGCGGAGCATCCG
Source organism: Lysobacteraceae bacterium (assembly GCA_028870665.1). Lineage (GTDB taxonomy): Bacteria > Pseudomonadota > Gammaproteobacteria > Xanthomonadales > Rhodanobacteraceae > Metallibacterium. The sequence continues at coordinate 59,020 of JAGWPB010000004.1, read as the reverse complement.
CTGCGGCCGCCCGCTCGCGTTGCCAGTCGGCGTCCAGCACATCGAGGAAACGCCCGCTGCGGATCCGGCCCTCTCCGTCGCGCACCCGGCCATCGACATCGAGTCTCAGCTCGGCCTGCGGAAACGCCGGCAGGATGTCCCAGCGCGACGGGGACGCGCCGCGAGCGACGCTCTGCAGCAATCCCGGATAGCGCTGCGGCCGCGCCGCGGCCAAGGCCAGCAGGTCGCGGGTACCGGGCAGGCAGCGCACCGGCGCATCCATGCCGGCACGCTCAGAGGCGACGGAACACCAGGGTGCCGTTGGTACCGCCGAAACCGAACGAGTTGGATAGCGCGATGTCGATTCGTGCCTGGCGCGCCGTGTGCGGCACGAAATCCAGGTCGCAGCCTTCGCCGGGCACGTCCAGGTTGATGGTCGGCGGAATCACGCCGTCGTGGATGGCCAGCGCGGTGAAGATCGCCTCGACGCCGCCGGCGGCGCCCAGCAGATGACCCGTCATCGACTTGGTCGAGCTCATCATCAGGCGCCTGGCGTGATCGCCGAACACGGTCTTGGCGGCATCGACCTCGCCCCGGTCGCCCAGTTGCGTCGAGGTGCCGTGGGCGTTGATGTACTGCACCTGTTGCGGGTTGATCCCGGCGTCGCGGATGGCATTGCCCATGCAGCGCGCCGCCCCTTCGCCGTTCTCGCTCGGGGCGGTGATGTGATGGGCATCCCCGCTCATGCCGAAACCCACCAGCTCGCAGTAGATGCGCGCACCGCGCCGACGTGCATGCTCGTACTCCTCCAGCAGCAGCACGCCGGCGCCGTCGGAGAGCACGAAGCCGTCACGATCACGATCCCAGGGTCGGCTGGCCCGCTGCGGCTCGTCGTTGCGGGTGGACATCGCGCGCGCCGAGCAGAAACCGCCCATCGCCACACCGGTGGTCGCGTACTCGGCGCCGCCGGCCAGCATCACGTCGGCATCGCCGTACTGGATGGTGCGCATCGCCAGGCCGATGTTGTGGGTGGCCGTGGTGCAGGCAGTGACGCAGGCGATGTTGGGCCCCTTCAGGCCCAGCATGATCGACAGGTTGCCGGAGATCATGTTGATGATCGAGCTGGGCACGAAGAACGGCGAGATCTTGCGCGGGCCGCCTTCGTGCAGGGTCAGACTGGTGCGTTCGATGGTGGCGATGCCGCCGATGCCGGCGCCGACCGCGACGCCGATGCGCTCGGCGTTGTCCGCGCCGACCGCCAGCCCCGAATCGCGCAGCGCCTGCATGCCCGCGGCGATGCCGTAGTGGATGAACGGGTCCATCTTCTTGACGTCCTTGGGCGGGACGTACTGCGCGGGGTCGAACCCGTGCACCTCGCCGGCGATGCGCGTCGGGTAGGCGGCGGCATCGAAATGCGTCAGCGCGCCGATGCCGCTGCGGCCGCCGATGATGCTGGCCCAGGCGCTGGCCACGTCATTGCCCACCGGCGAGATGATGCCGAGACCGGTGACCACGATGCGTCGCTTGCTCATGCTGATCGCCTTTGCTGGGCGCCGGTGACCATACGCCGACGCAGGTTTCCGCAGCCCAAAACGAAAGCTGCGCCGGACGGCGCAGCTTTCGGAAGTCCGTTCGGCATCCGGCGGCCTGCGGCACGCCGCAACCGCAGCGGCTCAGGCCTTGACGTGTGCCTTGATGTAATCCACCGCCTGCTGCACGGTGGTGATCTTCTCGGCTTCCTCGTCCGGGATCTCGCACTCGAACTCCTCCTCGAGCGCCATCACCAGTTCCACGGTGTCGAGCGAGTCGGCGCCGAGGTCGTCGACGAACGACGAGCTCGGGGTGACCTCCTCCTCTTTCACGCCAAGCTGCTCGACGACGATCTTCTTGACGCGCTCTTCGATGGTGCTCATGGGTATGTTGTCCTCCCGGAAAAAAACTTGCGCATTGTAGATTGAAAGTGCAGGTGCCGCCAACGCCGCGTGAGGGTGCCGGCGATTCGACGCAGGCGGCTCGAAATCGCCTCAACAAGCATGTGCATCTGGCTGTCAGGCCATGTACATGCCACCGTTGACGTGCATGGTCTCGCCGCTGATATAGGCCGCGGCCGGTGAAGCCAGGAAAGCCACCGCCTGCGCGATGTCGGCGGGCTGCCCCAGCCGACCCAGCGCGATCTGGCCCTCCAGGCCCTTGCGCTGTTCGTCCGACAGCGCGCGGGTCATGTCGGTGTCGATGAAGCCCGGCGCGACCACGTTGACGGTGATGCCGCGCGAGCCGATCTCGCGCGCCAGCGACTTCGAGAACGCGATGATACCGGCCTTGGCCGCGGCGTAGTTGGTCTGCCCCGGATTGCCGGTGACGCCGACCACGGAGGCGATGTTGATGATGCGGCCCTTGCGTGCCTTCATCATCGTGCGCAGCACCGCCTTCGAGGTGCGATAGACCGAGCTGAGATTGGTGTCGAGGATGGCTTGCCAGTCCTCGTCCTTCATGCGCATCAGCAGCTGATCGCGGGTGATGCCGGCGTTGTTGACCAGGATCGAGAGGCCGCCGAACTCCTTGACGATGCCCTCGATCAGCGCCTCGACGGCGGCACTGTCGGTGACATTCAGCGCGCGGCCGCTGCCGCCGTGCGATGCCAGCCGATCCGTGATGGCCTGCGCGCCGGCCATGGTGGTCGCGGTGCCGATGACGCGGGCGCCTTGCGCGGCCAGCTCGTCGGCAATCGCCGCGCCGATGCCGCGACTGGCGCCGGTGACAAGCGCAATTTCACCAGCGAGAGAAATGTTCATGCATGGGCTCCGGAAGGTGCGGGGCGGGAAGTGTGCGCGAGACTCAGGACTCGGGTAATGCTGAAGAATCAGGCCGATCTGCCGCGATCCCGAGCCACGGCAGTTCCGCGCCGAGCTCGGCCCGTCGTCCCCGGGGAAGCCGGAATCCGTCCTTTTCGCAAAATTGCAGCAGCCCTAGACCCATGCGACGCAGGCAGCATCGAGTTCCGCTGGCGTGCCCAGCGCGCGCGCGTCCAGCGCCTTGTCGATCCGCCTGGCGAGCCCGGTCAGCACCTTGCCCGGGCCGCACTCGGCCAGCCGCGCGGTGCCGCCTGCGGCCAGGGCCTGCACGCACTCGGTCCAGCGCACCGGCAAGTAGAGCTGCCGCCGCAACGCATCGCGGATGCCGGCGACATCCCCGTGGGCACGCGCGTCAGCGTTCTGGATCACCGGGATCGCCGGCATGGCCCAGGTGATGCTGTCCATGAGCGCGGCCAGCTGCTCCGCCGCGTCGCGCATCAACAGCGTATGCGAAGGCACCGACACGGCGAGCTTGATCGCCTTGCGCACCCCGAGTTCGGCCAGCCGCGCCAGAGCACGATCGACGGCCGCGACGTGGCCGGCGATCACCACCTGCCCCGGTGAATTGAAATTGGCCGGGGCGACGATCTCGCTGCCGGCGACCTCGGTGCAGACCGCGGCGATCTGCGCGTCGTCGCCGCCCAGCACGGCGGCCATGGCGCCGACGCCGGGCGGCACGGCAGCCTGCATCAGCCGACCGCGCGCGGCGACCAGTGCCGCCGCGTCGTGCAGGCCCAGCGCGCCGGCGCAGACCAGTGCGCTGTATTCGCCGAGGCTGTGGCCGGCCAGTTGCGCCGGACGCGCACCACCGCGCTTGAGCCAGACCCGCCACACCGCCACGCTCGCCGCAAGCAGCGCCGGCTGGGTGTTCTCGGTGCGATTGAGCTCGCCCTCCGGTCCCTGCTGCGCCAGCGCCCAGAGGTCGTGACCGGCGCCGGCCGAGGCTTCGTCAAAGGTCGCCTTGACCTCGGCGTGCGCCGCGGCCAGTTCGGCCAGCATGCCGACCGCCTGCGAGCCTTGACCCGGGAAGATGAAGGCGAGATTCGGGGTTCGGGATCCGGGGCTCGGGGCTAGCGCAGCATTCATGGTGGCATCCGACGCGAGTCCTAGTGAACAGTAAGCGGCAAGCGTTGCGCTGTGTTGCTGGTTGCCGAAGGCCTCAGTTTTCCCCCGAGCCCCGAGCCCGGGCCCCGGCTCTCAATAACGAATCAGCGCCGATGCCCAGGTAAAACCGCCGCCGAAGGCTTCCAGCAGGAGGTTCTGTCCGCGCTGCACGCGACCCGAGCGCACCGCCTCGTCCAGCGCCAGCGGCACCGAACCCGAGGAGGTATTGCCGTGGCGATCGACGGTGACGATCACGCGCTCCATCGGCAGACCCAGGCGCTTGGCAGTGGCCTCGATGATGCGCAGGTTGGCCTGGTGCGGGATCAGCCAGTCGACCTGTGACTCGTGCATGCCGGCGGCTTCCAGCGTCTCGCCGACGATGCGGTCCAGCGTCTTCACCGCGACCTTGAACACCTCGCTGCCGCTCATCAGGACCCGCACGCCGGCGTTGTCCTCGCCCGGCTTGAAGCCGACCGAAACACCGACCGGGTTGTACAGCAGGTGCTTGTAGCCGCCATCGGCGTGCAGCTTGGTGGTGATGATGCCGGGCTCCTCGCTGGGCTCCAGCACCACCGCTCCGGCGCCATCGCCGAACAGCACGCAAGTCGAGCGATCGCCCCAGTCGAGCATGCGCGTCAGCGTTTCGGCGCCGACCACCAGCGCCTTCTTCGACTGGCCGCCGCGCACCATCGCGTTGGCAACACCCAGCGCGTAGACGAAGCCCGAGCAGGCGGCGTTGACGTCGAAGGCCGCGCAGCCGTTGGCGCCCAGTCGATGCTGCAGCAGGCAGGCGGTCGAGGGGAAGATCAGGTCCGGCGTGGTCGTGCCAAGCACGATCAGGTCGATCTCGGCCGCCTCGACGCCGGCGGCCTGCAAGGCCGCGGTCGCGGCATGGAAGGCCAGGTCGCCCGTGGTTTCACCCTCGGCCGCCATGTGTCGCTGGCGAATGCCGGTGCGCGAATGGATCCATTCGTCACTGGTATCGACCAGGCGCTCGAGATCGGCGTTGCTGACGACGCGGCTGGGCAGGTAGCTGCCGGTACCGGCAATGCGTGCATACATCGGTAGGCGACCCTCTCAGCACACGCCGCGGCAAGTCGCGGCCACAACGCGAAGCGGCGCGTCACCGCGCCGCCTCCGGGGTGTACGGACGGCGCGCAGGCGCTCAGTCCTCGTCCGCGACCTTGGTGCCGGTGTCGATCACCTGCTTGCCACGGTAGTAGCCATCCTTGGTCACATGATGGCGGCGATGCACCTCGCCGCTGGTCGGATCGGTGGAAAGCTGCACCGTCTTCAACGCATCGTGGGAACGGCGCATACCGCGGCGCGACGGCGTCTTGCGGCTTTTTTGCACGGCCATGAGTCAGTCTCCGGAATCAGATCATCGTAATTTCAGCGTCCGCAACGCGGCGAAGGGATTGGCGCGCGTCGCGGGTTCCAACTCGTCATCCGCCGGTACAGCCCATGCCGCAACAGCGTTTTCGCTGCCCGGCCGCATCGGCACCAGCGGCAAGGCAAGCAGCAGCTCATCCTCGATCACCGACGCCAGTCGCAACGGCTCGGCATCCACCAGCAGTGGCTCGTAGCCCGGCAGCAGGGCGGCCTCTTCGCGTTCCTCGCGGATCAGTCCGAGCCGGCTTTCGACCGTCACCGGGCATGCAAAAGGCTCGAGCGAGCGCTGGCACAACAGGTGGAGATCGGCCTGCGCCCGCACGTCGAGGAACGCCGTGCCCAACGCATCGCGTCCGAACTCCAGCGCGAAATGCACCATGCCCGCATCGTCCACCAGGGCAGACACCAGCCTTGGCAGCGCGGCGACCGCAAGCGTCCCCTCGAAGGAGCGTCGCGCCATCACCATGCGCCAGACGTCCACCGAGTCGGGCAGTGACGCAGACATGAAAGCGTGATGTTAGGTAGCCCACTGCGGCAAGTCAACCGCACGGTTTACGGCCTGGCCCCGCTGCGGCAGACTGCGGCCATCCACCGAGGGTCCGGGGTGCAACAGTTTTTGCCGATCACCGGCGTCGCGATCGTGACACTGCTCGCGCTGCTTGCCTTGCGCTACCTGTGGCGCAATCTCAGGCGGCGTCGGCGTGAACGCCTGCTCGGGCAGTTGCTGACCCAGGCTGACCATTTCGAGGCGGCACTGAAGGACTGTCGGGATCGCCTGGACGCGGCACACGCGGTCATGACCGCCCTGCCCGGCGGCGGCGACGGCGGCCGGGGCGCCGCGCTGACGGCCGTGAATGCGGGCTTGCGCGACCTGCTGGCACACCGGTTGTGGCTGCGCGACCGCGCGCCGCGCGCGGACCTCGGCGAGCTCCAACGCGCCCTCGCCACGATGCGCCGCGCACAGGATCGTCTGGCCGATCAGGTCAGCGCGCTGGACGTTGCCCGGAACGCCCTGGCCGCCGCGCTGCGCGAGCGCGGCATCATGCAGCCGCGGCAATGACCCGGCGCCTGGTGCTGGCCTCGACGTCCAGCTACCGCGCCGAGTTGCTGCGGCGCGTGACGACGACCTTCGAGCAGCGTGCGCCTCTGGTGGATGAAAGCCCCGGCGCCGGCGAGACGCCGCGGGCGCTGGCAGTGCGTCTGGCGGAGGCCAAGGCGCGTGCGGTCGGCGCGCACTGTACCGACGCGCTGGTGCTCGGCAGCGATCAGACCGCCGAGCTCAATGGCGTCACCCTCGGCAAGCCGGGCGATGCCGCCACCGCGCGGCTGCAGTTGCAGCACAGCAGCGGTCGCGAGGTGCTGTTTCACACCGCCTGGTGCCTGCTCGACACCGGCGACGGCCGGCTGCAGCGCGGTTGCAACCTGACCCGCGTACGCTTCCGCAACCTGGACATCCACGAGATCGCCCGCTATGTCGAGCGCGAGCAGCCGCTCGACTGCGCCGGCAGTTTCAAGAGCGAGGGCCTCGGTATCGCCTTGTTCGAGCGCATCGAGAGCGAGGACCCGACTGCGCTGATCGGCCTGCCGCTGATCGCACTGACGCATGCGCTCAGGGCCTGCGGAGTGCCTCTGCCCTGAGATAGGCCGCGTGCGCGGACTGCCAGACCGGGCAGGCCGCGCCGGCGACCGCCGGCAGTGGCTGCAGCGGCACTCGCGCCGACCAGAACGAATAGCGCTTTTCGCCGCGGTAGAGATCCAGCCGCCCCAACGGCTGCAGGTCCGCCAACCGTCGGCAGATCGACTGCAGCCACGCCGGCTGGTCGCGCTCCTTGAGCGCGCTCTCCTCCACCACCAGCAGCACCGGAGCGCCGCGATGGGCGCGACGCAAGCCGCGTTCGTCGCGACCCCAGTCCGCCAGCTGCGGGGCGCGGCCGTGATAGGCATTGAGCGGATTGTCGAGCGTCCATGCCGGGCGCCGCGGATGCAGCAGCAGTTCGAGCTCGGCGGCCATGGCGTAGTGGTCGGTGACCAGCAACGGTGGCGGTCCGCTCCAGTCATGCAGCAGATCCCCGGTGCGCGCGGCGACCTGCCGCCAGCCCAGGAACACGTTCGGGAACAGCTTCGAATGCGACCAGTCCGTCGCCCGTGCGGGCGAGGCGGCCAGTGCAAACCACGCCAGCAGGGCCAGCAATCCGGCAGCGGCCAGCGCAAAGGTCGCGGCCAGGATGGTGCACGCGACGACACGTCCGCGCCGCCACAGCGCAGCGGCGTCGCGCGCCAGCAGCGGCAGCAGCGGCAGATAGCCCGGCAGCGGCCAGTGCAGGCGGAAATGCTGATCGTCGGCGAACAGCCCGAACACGAAATAGCCACCCAGCAGCGTTACGGCGGTGATCGCGGCCAGATCCCACGGCGTGCCGCGGCGCACGCGCCGCAGCGCGCGTGCCAGGGACCACAGCAGCAGTCCGTAAAGCAGCGGCGTCACCACCGCGGCCTGCTCCAGCGGTTCGACCAGCGCGCGCGGCTGGAAATGCCACGGATTGCGCTGCACCAGCTGGAAGTCCAGTGCCTGCCAGTGGTGATGCAGGTTCCAGCCGACCACGACCAAGGTGGCGATCAGACCCAGTGCCAGCGCGCCGTACCAGCCGGGCTGCCGCCACAGCCGCCGCCCGCGCGGTGTCAGCAGGACAAACGCCAGCCCGGCCAGCGCGAACATGCCGGCGCGGTAATGGGTGAATGCGGCCAGTGCCAGCGCCATGCCCAGCAGCAGCCAGTCGCGCCGGCGGCCGGCGCGCGCGGCGCGCTCCAGCGCGATCAGTGCAATCAGCGCGAACGCCGTCAACGGCACATCGGGCAGCGCCAGGACACCCAGCGTGGACAGCATCGGCAGCGCCAACGCCAACAGGCCCGCGTTCCAGCCGACGCGGCGCCCGCCGACCAGGCGCCCGTAGGCCACCACCAGCCATGGCAACGCCGCGCCGAGCATGAAAAACGGGAAGCGCACGCCGGCTGCACCCTGCCCGAGCAGGGCCTGCCCCAGCCGGGTCAGCAACGCCGTCAGTGGCGGCAGATCGCTGTAGCCCCAGGCCGGATGGCGGCCCTCCCAGGCGTAGAACGCCTCGTCCGGCAGCAGCGCTAGGCGCGTCAGCAGCAACCCCTTCAACGCCTGCAGCAGCGCCCACAGCGCCACGAACAGCGCGGCCCGGTGCCGGGTGCGCGCCGCTACACTGCCCTCACCCGTCCTGCGCCAGACTGGCCATTGACTCGCGGACCCGACGCCCATGCTGCACTCCGCTGCGACAAACCGTGACGCCCACCTGCAGCGCCTCGAGCTCGCGCTGAATCAGGTCAACGGCATCCTGCTCGGCAAGCAGCATGCCGTGAAACTCGCCTTCGCCTGCCTGCTCGCCGGCGGTCATCTGCTGATCGAGGACGTACCCGGAGTCGGCAAGACCACGCTGGCGCATGCGCTGGCCGCCACCGCAGGACTTTCCTGTCAGCGCGTGCAGTTCACCAGCGACCTGCTGCCTTCGGACATTATCGGCGTCGGCATCTATGCGCGCGAGGCGGACGCTTTCCGCTTCCATCCGGGGCCGCTGTTCACCCAGCTGCTGCTGGCCGACGAAATCAACCGCGGCACGCCGAAGACGCAGGGCGCGCTGCTCGAGGCCATGGCCGAGTCCCAGGCCAGCGTGGACGGCGAGACGCGCCCGCTGCCGCAGCCGTTTTTCGTGGTCGCGACGCAGAATCCGCTCGATGCCGCCGGCACCTATCCGCTGCCGGATTCGCAGCTCGACCGCTTTCTGATGCGTATCACCCTCGGCTACCCGGCGCACGCCGAGGAACGCGCACTGCTGGCCGGAGTTGATCGCCGCGACCTGATCGGGCGCCTGACACCGGCACTCGACGCCGCGGCGATACTCGCCCTGCGCGCACGGGCGCGCGACGTGCTGGCCCATCCGGCGCTGCTCGACTATCTGCAGTTGCTGCTCGAGGCCAGTCGCCGGCATCCCGGCATCCGCATCGGGCTGTCACCGCGCGCCGGCCTGGCGCTGCTGGCTGCCGCACGCGCCTGGGCACTGTTGCACGGGCGCGACTTCGTGATCCCGGAAGACGTGCAGGCGGTGTTCGTCGCGGTCGCCGCGCATCGCCTGGTCGCGACCGGGACCGCCGCCGGCGAGGCGCTGGCGCCGGCGCTGCTGGCCGGAGTCGCGGTACCGACATGAGCGCGGCTGCACGGCTGCGTGCAGGAGTCGCTGCCGTCGCGCGGCGTGCCGAGATCCGCCTGCCGGCGCTGACCCGCCAGCGGCGAGTCGAGCCGCTGCCGATCCTGCTGCACCGTCGCCGCATCTACATCGTGCCGACCGGATTCGGACTGCTCTTTGCGACCATGCTGCTGGTGATGCTGCTGGGCGCACTCAACTACAACAACAATGCCGCCCTGCTGCTGACCTGCCTGCTCGGTGCCGCTGCGGTCAACAGCATGTACGGCGCGTTTCGCGCACTGAACGGCCTGCGCCTCGATGCCATCGCGACCGGCAGCGCACCGGCAGGGCGACCGCTGCGGGTGACGCTGAGCTTCAGCGCCGCCGGTCGGCCGCACCGCGGCCTGATCGTCAGTGCGGGGGACATCGATGGTGCGCTCGCCGTCGATCGCGACGGTATCGGCCGCGTAAACCTGGCGCTGCCGACCGTGCGCCGCGGCTGGATGCCGCTGCCGCCGCTGAAGCTCCACAGCAGCTGGCCATTCGGGCTGTTCCGTGCCTGGAGCTGGCTGCGGCCGCAGGCAGCGCTGCTGGTGTACGCACGCGCCGAGATCGTGGCCGCGATACCCCCTGCGCCCGATCCGGCCGGCGCGCGCGCCGCGCCGGCCGGGGACGACAGCGACGACAGTGCAGGCCTGCGCGAATATCTCGCGGGCGACCCGCCGCGGCGCATCGCCTGGAAGGCCAGCGCGCATCACGATGACCTGCGCGTGCGTCAGTCCGAGCGCGCCAGCGATGATGCCGAATGGCGCCTCGACTGGCATGCGCTGCATGGCATCGACGCCGAGCGCCGCATCGCGTGCCTCGCACACTGGGTCAACGAGGCGCAGGCGGCGCGGGCACGCTGGAGCCTGGTCCTGCCCGAGGTCACACTGGGCCCCGACCGCGGCGAGACGCATTGGCATGCATGCCAGCGCGCACTGGCGCTGCTGCCGTGATGCTCGACCGTCGTGCCTTCGGCCTGCTGTGCCTGAGCGTGGCCGCGGTCCTGGCGTTGCATGCATCACACCTGCCGATCTGGCTGACCGGGGTGCTGGCGCTGCTGATCGCGTTGCGCTGGCTGCAGCAGCGGCGCGGCGGCCACGTGCCCACCCTGCTGCGGCTGGGCCTGCTCGTCGTGTTGCTGACGGCAGTGATCGCCACCTACGGCACCCTGTTCGGACGCGCGCCGGGCGCGGCTTTCGCGGTCGGCCTGCTGGTGCTCAAGCTGCTCGAGTCCCAACGCCCGCGCGACGCCCGCGCCGCGGTGCTGTTCGCGGCGTTTCTGCTGATGAGCTCCCTGCTGTTCAATCAGAGCTTGCCGATGACGCTGCTGGCGGCCACGGCACTGTTGCCGCTGCTGGCCACTCTGACCGCGCTGCAACCGGCGCCCGGTGCCGATGCGCGACGCGTGCTGTGGTCCGCGCCGGCGCTGCTGCTGGCCGCGGCGTTGCCGGCCGCCCTGCTGGGGTTCGTCCTGGTGCCGCGCCTGAGCACGCCCCTGTGGGGTGCCCCGGCCGACACCGCCGCGCGCACCGGTGTTGGCGACACCATGACGCCCGGTGAATACACCCAGCTGCTGGTGGATGACAGTCCTGCCTTCCGGGTCGGCTTCGACGGACCGGTGCCGCCGCGCGCCGAACGCTATTTCCGCGGCGTGGTCATGGAGCATTTCGACGGTCGCACCTGGTCGACCTCCGGCAGCGGTCAACTCGGCCCGGCCGTCGAGTTGATGCGGCCGACCGCGCCCGCGCTGCACTACGTGGTCACGCTGGAACCGACCCGGCGCCACCTGCTGTTTGCATTGGACACGCCGCTCGACGCCCCCGCGGGAGCCACGCTGACCCGCGCACGCACCCTGCTGCGCGCCAAGGCGGTGGATGCACGCCTGCGCTATGGCGTCTGGTCAGCGCCAGAACGCATCCTTGAGCCGGTGCTGACGCCGGCCGCACGCCGCTTGAACCTGCAGTTGCCGGCCGGCTTCGATCCGCGTGCCCGCGCGCTGGCCGCACGGTGGCGGACACGGTTCGGCCGTGACGATGCCGCCATCGTGCAGGCGGCACTGCGGATGTTCCACGACGACGGCTTCAGCTACACGCTGGCGCCGCCGCCACTCGGTCGCAACAGCGTGGACGACTTCCTGTTCGACACCCGCGCCGGCTTCTGTGAACACTACGCCTCGGCATTCACATTCCTGATGCGCGCAGCCGGTATCCCGGCGCGGGTGATCGGTGGTTACCAGGGCGGCTTTCACAACCGCCTCGGTCACTACCTGCTGGTGCGCCAGTCCGATGCCCACGCCTGGTCCGAGGTCTGGCTGCCCAATGCCGGCTGGACACGCGTCGACCCCACGGCAGCGGTGCGACCGGACCGCATCAGCCTGGGTGCCGGCGCTGCGGATGCCGGCAGCGGGGCCTGGTATCAGGTCGACTGGCTGCGCGGGCTGCGCAATCGCATCGACATCGTCAACCGACTGTGGGACCAGGCCGTTATCGGATTCAATGCGCTGCGCCAGCGCGGGCTGCTGACACGCTTCGGCGATGGCGGTGATTGGCGCTCGCTTGCCGGATTGCTGGCCGGGAGTACCGGCGTGTTGATGGCGATCGGATTGGCGCTGGCGCTGTACGAACGGCCCCGCGGCGACGCGCTCACGCGCGGCTTTGCCCGCCTGCAGCGGCGGCTGGAGCACTGCGGCCTGCCGCGGTACGCCGGCGAAGGGCCGCGCGACTATCTGCTGCGCGCCAGCAGGCGTCTGGATGCCGCCGATGCAGCGCAACTGCTGGAGTTGGCGGCAGCCTACCTGCGGTTGCGTTATGGCGCGCTGCACCCCGCTGACGAAACCGTACATAACTGGATACATGGCGTTACGAAATTCCGGCCGCATCCTGTGGTCCAATCGGATGCCATCTCCTAACCGCCCGCGTTGCGCAACTCGCAGCGCATCAAGGAGCAGGACCATGCGTGTGCACACTCTCAAACCGTTCGCGATCGCGCTCGCTGTCGCCGGCCTGTCCTCCTGCGCCACCGTGCCCAAGGATCTGGCCGGGCAGTTCACCGCAGTGACGCCGCAGCAGGCCGGTGATGGCGGCGCTTCCGGCGCCCATGTCCGCTGGGGCGGCGAGATCATCCAGACCGAGCCGGCGCGCGACCAGACCTGCTTTTACGTGCTCGGCAAGCCGCTCGACACGGGGGATGCGCGACCGATCGCCCACGCCGACTCGATCGGTCGCTTCGTCGCCTGTCGCCAGGGATTCTACGACCCCGAGGTGTATGCCAAGGGCCGCGACTTGACCGTCACCGGGGTTCTGCAAGGCACCGTGGTGAAGAAAGTCGGGGACTATGACTATCCCTATCCGCGCGTGGTCGCCGATGCCGTCCACCTGTGGCCGGTGCGCATGCGTTACGCGCAGCAACCCGACCCGTTCTACGATCCGTTCTGGGGCCCCTGGTACAATCCCTGGTGGGGCGGGCCGTTCGGCTACGGCTTCGGCCCTCCGGTGTACGTGGTCCGGCAGGCGCCACCACCGCCGCCGCCTCCGCCACCGCCGCCAAAATAATCGGGGTCACGCTCCGCCATCGCGCACCACCCGCGGCCCCTGCGGGCAGTCGCCCGCAGCGTGCGGCTGTCGGAGCGATCGCGCTGGCAGAGCCGCCTCGGCATGACCCGGGTGGGGTGGACCGCACACACGGCTCAAGTGCTTGGGCGCTATGATCCCGGCAGCGTCATCCGCTCAAGCTCCACCGCCGCATTCGTCCGCCGCATGGCCTGTGATCTGCACCGATGAAAGCCTTTGCCATTGATCACTCGCGACTGACCTATGCCGCCGACTTTGTCGTCTATCTGGCGGCGATCGTGCTGCTCGGCGGCTATCTCCTGTATGCGACACCACCGCCCGCCTGGGTCACGACCGTTGCGGCCGTCGCCATCGGCCTGCTGAGCTGGAGTCTGATCGAATACGCCATGCACCGGTTCGTGTTCCACGGCATCGAACCGTTTCGGCGACTGCATGCCGAGCACCACCGGCGCCCGCAGGCCCTGATCGCGACCCCTACCGTGCTGAGCGCGATCTTGGTCGTGCTGATCTTTTTCCTGCCGGCGACGCTGCTCGGCAACATCTGGCTGGGCGGCGGCCTGACCCTGGGCGTGATCACCGGTTACTTCGCCTACGGCGTCACCCATCATGCCGTGCACCACTGGCGACCGCGCGGTGCCTGGATGCGCCAGCGCAAGCGGCTGCATGCGATCCATCACCACACGCCCGATCGCCACTACGGCGTCACCACCTCGATCTGGGATCGCCTGTTCGGCAGCGCGGGCTGAATTTACGCGTATCGCGAAACGCCGGCGCCACCGTCGGCCGGGGCTGCCGCGTCGCGGCAGGTCTGGCGGAGAGGGTGGGATTCGAACCCACGGAACAGCAAGCTGTTCACCGGATTTCGAGTCCGGCCCATTCGACCACTCTGGCACCTCTCCGGAGGCGTGCGGACATCGGCCCGCAAGGGGCGCGCATCATACGGTGCATGCTGCGCGGTGACAACCGCGCGCCCATTCGGCATGCTGAGTGACTCAGGAATCACTGCGCATGATCGAGTACGGATACGCCAGTCACGCCGGCATGCACCGGTACCACAATGAGGACACCTATTGCGCCGACGCGGCGCAGGCGGTGTTCGTGGTGGTCGACGGCATGGGCGGGCCCGGACACGGCGAGGCGGCAGCGGCACTGGCGCGCGACCGCCTGCACCTGGATCTGTGCGCCGGCGCGGCCCCCGTCGCCGCGCTGCAGGCAGCCGGCCAGTCCATTCGCATGCATGCCGAGGCGCACCCGGGCCGCGCGCCGATCGGCGCTTCGGCCGCCGTGCTGCGGATACGCGCTGGCGTGTTCGAGCTGGCCTGGGTCGGCGGATGCAGGATCCTGGTCGCTCCGACGGCCCTGTTCTTCGATCCCCCCCCGGGGACCCCGATGATCGAAGCGGCCGCCTTGCCGGCCAGCGACGACACGACACCCTGTCGCGCTTCGGCGACGCAGGCGCTCGGTCTGACGGCCGCGGAAGCACTCGCCATCTGCACGCGCAGCGGACGCTGCGCATCCGGCCAGTCCGTGCTGCTGTGCACCGACGGCCTGGGCGAACTCGTCGAACCCGGGCGCATCGCGGCGATACTGGCGCGCAACGATCTGTCGCCACAGGAGTGCGTCGATCATCTGCTGCTGGCGGCACTCGACAACGGCGCCCGCGACAATCTCACGGCATTGCTGGTGCGCATCCGCTAATCGACCTGCGTTTGCCGTCGCCACAGGCTGCGCGCCTTGCACTGATGGTCCAGGGCATCCAGACGCGCCTGGTGTGCCGCCAGTTCGGCGGCATCGGCACGCAGAACGCGCGGGCGACGGGTCAGCGGCGATCCGGCCACCACTGGCGTCGCGACCGGGCGCGCATCGTCGAGATCGAGATTGAGCGCGGTCTGGCCCGCGGTCAGGCTGATGAAAACCTCGGTCAGCAGTTCGGCATCCAGCAGGGCGCCGTGCAACTCGCGCGCGGAGTTGTCCACGCCCAGTCGTTTGCACAAGGCATCCAGCGAATTGCGCTGGCCGGGGAAGCGTTCCCGCGCCAGCGCCAGGGTGTCGAGCACGCTGGCGAACTCGGACACGCGCCCGCGCGGCGGATTCAGTCGCGCCAGCTCGGCTTCCAGGAAGCCGATGTCGAAGGCGGCGTTGTGGATCACCAGTTCGGCCCCGCGGATCAGCTCCAGCAGCTCGTCGGCGATCTCGGCGAAGCGCGGCTTGTCAGCCAGGAAAGCGTCATCGAGGCCGTGCACCGCCAGCGCACCGGCATCCACGCGCCGCTCGGGATTCAGATAGCGATGGAAGGTGCGTCCGCTGCGCCGCCGCTCGCACAGCTCGATGCAGCCGATCTCGATGATGCGATGACCCTGGGTGACCTCGAGGCCGGTGGTCTCGGTATCCAGCACGATGATGCGACTCATGAAGCCTCCTGCGCGGCGATCGCGGCTTCGCGGGCGGCGCGGTCGACGCGTTCGTTTTCGGGATGTCCGCTGTGCCCGCGCACCCAGTGCCAGTCCACGCGATGGATCGCCGCCGCCACGGCCAGACGTTGCCAGAGATCCTGATTCTTCACCGGCTTGCGGTCGGCGGTTCGCCAGCCATTGGCCTGCCAGCGCGGCAGCCAGTCCAGCACTCCCTGGCGAACGTATTGCGAATCCGTGGTCAGGCTGACCGGGCAGGGCCGCTTCAGATTCTCCAGAGCGGCGATGGCGGCGGCCAGTTCCATGCGGTTGTTGGTCGACCTCGGTTCGGCGCCGCTGAGCAGACGCTCATGGTCCTGCCAGCGCAACAGCGCCGCCCAGCCCCCGGGTCCGGGGTTGCCCAGACAGGCGCCATCGGTCCATATCTGCACGCGACGGTCGGTGCTCATGCGGCGTTGCGCAACACACCGGATGCCAGCGAGGTGCCGACCGGCACCACCCGGCCACGCCCGTCCAGACGCAGTGCCCGCAGCGAGCTGCGGCGCTTGCGCGCCAGCAGCAACGCGCATGGTCCGCAGACGGCAGCGGCCTGGCGCAGATGCATGCCGGGCAGCACGGCGCCGCCGCGTCGGCGCGCGAACACCTCGACGCCGGCACGCGCCAGGATGCGGTCGATCGCCGTCGGCGCCAGCGACTGCAATGCTTCGGGTGCATGCCGGCGCCGCCATGTCAGCCATGGCGTCCACAGGCTGCATGGATGGAAACCCAGTACCAGCATCAGTCCTTCGGGTTCGAGGACGCGCGCCGCCTCGGCGTACAGGCGCGCCGGTTGCCGCACACCATCCGCCGCGTGGCGCAGCAGAACCACGCGAAAGCTGTCATCGGCAAACGGCAGGCCGTCGTCGAGATGTCCGCGCAGGGCACCGCACCAGGCCTCGCCGTCGGCGCACAGTCGCGTCCAGTGGGCGATCAGTGGCGTCATCGGAAGCGCCGGCAGCGCCGGCCTGGCAACGATCTCCAGAGCGTTGGCGGCCGCCTGTCCCGCCAATTGCGGCGCCAGCAGATCGAGTTCGTCCGCGAGCAGTGCGCGCAGGCTCGGATGATCGTAGGGCTCGGCAATGCGTAGCGGCATGGGCAACCTGTGATCGGCGCACCATTGTGCGTGATTCCACGGGTCGCTGTTAACTCCGGGCTAACAGCGCGACCCGGCGGGCCGCTTATAGTCGCCCGCTCGATGGAGATCCCCCGATGCGGCTGACGCCGGTTGCGGCATTTGAAGACAACTACATCTGGCTGCTGGCCGACGCGTCCGGCGATGCCCTGGCGGTGGATCCGGGCGATGCGGCGCCACTGGAAGCGGCACTGCAACGCGAGGGCCTGCGGCTGCGCGCGCTGCTGCTGACCCATCACCATGCCGACCACATCGGCGGGGTCGCCGCCCTGGCCGCGCGCCACCATCCGGTCATCCTCGCCCCGCTGGATGCCCGGATCCCGCTGGCCACGCGCCGGGTCGCCGATGGTGAGCACATCGAACTGGCCGCTCCGGCGACGCCGGTCGAGGTGATGGCCGTTCCGGGCCATACCGCCAGCCATGTGGCCTACCGCGTCGGCGACCTGCTGTTCTGCGGCGACACCCTGTTCAGTCTCGGCTGTGGGCGCCTGTTCGAGGGCACACCCGAAACCATGCTGGCCTCGCTCGATCGCATGGCCAGTCTCTCCCCCACCACCCGGCTGTGTCCGGCACACGAATATACCGAGTCCAACGCCGCATTCGCATTGAGTGTCGATGCCGACAACCCGGCGCTGATCGCACGCGCTCGTGCGGTGCAGATGCTGCGGGCACGCCGGCAACCGAGCCTTCCGGTGACGCTGGAGGAGGAGCGCGCGAGCAACCCCTTCCTGCGCGTCGACAGCACTGCCGTGCGCGCATGGTGCGCCCGCCATGGTGTCGCCGACGACCGCAGCGCGCGGTTTGCCGCGCTGCGGCAGGCCAAGGACGGCTTTCGCGCATGAGCATGCTGCGCACGACCAGCCTCGTTCTGCTGCCCCTGCTGCTGGCCGCCTGCGCGACGCCATCGCCACGACCCACGCCGCCTCCGGCGGCCGCTGCATCCGCGCCGTCCGCGATGCCGCCGCTGCCTCCAGTCGCCGCGCCGCCGCCGATCGCCGCGCCTGATCTCTGGGCGCGCCTGCGCACGGGATTCACCATGCCCGGCTGTGATGCCGATCCGGCCATCGCGGACTGGGCGCGTCGCTACGCGGCCGGCGGCCGCCGCTTCGAGGCCATGGCGACCGAGTACCGCCCGCTGATCGCATTGGCGCAATCGGAAATGACCGCACTCGGCGTCCCCGACGAGTTCGCCCTGCTGCCATGGGTCGAGAGCAATTACCGTGCGGATGCCCGCAGTCGCGAAGGTCCTGCCGGCATGTGGCAGTTCATGGCCTCGACCGCTCGTGGCGCCGGACTGGTGATCGAGCCGGGTTACGACGGTCGCCTCGATCCGATCGCCTCGACGCGGGCCGCCGCACGCCTGCTGGCCGGTTATGGCCGCGATCTCGGCGACTGGCGTCTGGTGGACTGGGCGTTCAACCAGGGCGAATACCGCATCCGCGGCATGCTGGCGCAGCGAGGCGCACCGCCCGCCGAACCGGCGCTCCCCGACTGGCCGGTGGGTGCCATCTCGCGTTCGCATCTGACGCAGCTGCTGGGCCTGGCCTGCATCGTGAGCGATCCGCATCGTTTCAACGTGGATCTGCCCGCCGTCGATCCCCGGAGCGCACTGGTGGTGGTGGAGCTGCCGCAGCCGATCGATCTCGATCTGGCTGCGCGCCTCGCCGGCCTTGCTCCGGGCACGCTGCGTGCGCTGAACCCGGGCTACCGGCGCGCGCGCATGCCGGGCAACGCACCGCACCACCTGTTGCTGCCGCGGCCGGCGCAGGAGCGATTCGCGGCTCGCTACGAGCGCCTGCCGGCCGCCTCATGGGCCGCGTTGCAACCCTACCGTCTGCAACGACCGGCGCGACTGGGCGACCTGCTGCCGGCCGGGGACCCGCAAATCAAGATGCTGGCGCGGGCGAATGCCGTCGACGCCGATGTGCTCCTGGCGACGCAGCGCGTGCTGTGGCTGCCGGGGGACCTGAAGCCGACCAGCGAGCTGGCGAGGGTGCACATCGCGCGGCGTGTCGAGCCGCTGCATCGCGTGCGCAGCGGCGAGACGCTATGGACGATCGCGCGCACCCAGCGCATCCCCGTGCGCGACCTGGAGCGATGGAATCACCTGCACGGAAGCATCCTGCTTCCGGGACAGTGGCTGCGCCTGACCGCGCCGGACTGAGGCGCTACACTGCGCCACGCCGCCCGACGCGGGCTACGGTCTCGGAGGACTCATGGGTTTTCTGCACGGCAAACGCGCGCTGATCACCGGCGTGCTCAATCACCGCTCGATCGCCTGGGGCATTGCCAGCGCCATGCACCGCGAAGGCGCCGAGCTGGCCTTCACCTACGTCAACGACAAGCTCAAGGGTCGTGTCGACGAGGCAGCCACCGCCTTCGGCTCGAACATCGTGCTGCCCTGCGACGTGGCCGACGACGCGCAGATCGACGCGCTGTTCCCGGCGCTGGCGCAGCACTGGGATGGCTTCGATATTCTGGTGCATTCGATCGGCTTCGCGCCGCGCGAGGCGCTGACCGGCGAGTTCCTCGACGGCCTGGATCGTGAAAGTTTCCGCATCGCCCACGACGTCTCCAGCTACAGCCTGGCCGCGCTGGCCAAGGCTGCGCGTCCGCTGATGCGCGGGCGCAACGGCGCGATCCTGACGCTGACCTATCTGGGTGCCGAACGCGCATTGGCCAGCTACAACGTGATGGGCCTGGCCAAGGCCAGCCTCGAATCCAGCGTGCGCTATCTCGCCTACAACCTCGGACCCGAGGGCACGCGCGTCAACGCCATCTCGGCCGGGCCCATCCGCACCCTCGCCGCCTCCGGCGTGGCCAATCTGCGCAAGATGCTGGACCATGTCGCCGAGAAGGCACCGCTGCGACGCAACGTCAGCATCGACGAGGTCGGCAACGTCGGCGCGTTCCTGTGCTCGGATCTGGCCTCGGGCATCACCGGCGAGATCACCTACGTCGATGCCGGCTACAACATCCTCGGCATGACCGGACTCTGAGCCGACCCGGAGGTGCCACTGGGAGGCCGCCTGTCCAGCGGCCGTGGCCTTCCGGTCTGCTCACATGCGACTGGTGTCGATCTTGACGGCGGTGTGCTGGCGCAAAGCCGCGATGAAGCCACTCGCGGCCGCTTGCGCGTAGATCTGCTTGAGCTGGTCGAGATACATCTGCCGCAGCTGCGTCGGCAGCTTGGCCGGATCACCCGGATGCACCGCATCCAGCGCCACCAGTGCATAGCGGCCCTGCCCGAGATCCATCTGTGCCACGCTCGGCTTGCCGACCATCGGCTGCGGCATCAGGAACACCTGCTTCAGCAACGCCGGATCCAGCTTGGCGTTGGCCGGATCGCCCCCATTGCGGCCGACATCACGGGCACTCTGGACGCTCGCGCCGACCTCGGCGGCCAGCGCGGTCAGATCACCGCCCTTGGCCAGGGCGGCTTCCAGTTTCCGCGCCTGCGCGCGCGCCGCCGCGTCTGCGCGCGCGGCAAGGATGTCGCTGCGGATCTGATCACTGACCACCGCCAGCGGTTGCGGCGCGGCCGGCTTGAACTCCGCCAGGTGCACGACCACGACATCGTCCTTGCCCAGATTGATCGGATCGGACGTGTTGCGATCCTTCAGTACCTGGCTGGAGAACGCCGCCTCGATCACTTTCGGGTTCGCCGCGATCCCGGCACCACCCTTGCGGCTGAATAGCGGCGTGGTCTGGATCGGCAGATCCAGCGTCTTCGCCGCGGTATCGAGCGAGGTCGGATCCTGGTAAATCAGGTCGGTGAGCTTGCCGGCCACCCGGCTGAAGGCGTGATCGCGCGCGTCCTTCTCCGCCTGGGTGAGCAGCTCCGGCCTTGCCTCGGCGAACGTCTTGGCGCGCCCCGCGCGGATGTCGCGCAAGTCGATGATGTGATAGCCCTCGGGGCTCAGCACCGGCGCCGAAATCTCGCCTTTCTGCATCGCAAACAGCGCGCTCTGGAATGCCTTGTCGGTATCGCCCTTGCGGATCCAGCCGAGGTCGCCACCCTGACGCTTCGAACCCAGATCATCGGAGTACTGCTCGGCCAGCTTGGCGAAGCTGGCACCCGGCGCCCTTGCCAGGGCGTCGATCTTCTCGGCCCTGGCCAAAGCCGCCTTCTGCTGGGCCGGCGTGGCGTTGGCTGGCAGGGCGACCAGGATATGCGAGGCCAGGCGCTGCTCGGGCAGCACGAAACGGTCCTTCTGCCGGGCGTACAGGGCCCGCAGGCTGGCATCGTCGGGAACCGGCGGCGGCGGCAGGGTGGCCGCGTTGACCTCGATGTAGTGCACCGCGATCTGCTCGGGCGTCATGAACGCAGCGCTGTGTGCGACGTAGTAGGACTTGATATCGGCCACGCTGACGTTGGCATCGGTCGGTCCCGGCGTCGGCAGCAGCGCATAGCGGAAGTCGCGCGTCTGCATCGCAATGCGGATGAAGTTATCGAGATCGGCCGGCGTGGCGATGGCGCTGGCGCTGATCGCCTGCGGCAGGAACTGCACGGCCAGGTCGCTGCGCACGCTGTCCTGGAAAGCTTCCGCGGTCATGCCCATGCCGCCGAGCGTGGCCTGGTAGGTCGCCGGATCGAAATGGCCGTCGACCTGGAAATAAGGCAGCGCGGCAATCGTCTGGCGCAGCTGCGCGTCGGAAATCATGACGCCGAGCTGGCTGCCGGCCTGCTGCAGCAGATCGCGATCGATCAGGGTATCGAGCACCTGGAGCTTGAACGCGGTGCTCTCCAGCACGGTCGGATCGAGCTTCTGCCCGGACTGCGCCATCTGTTGCCGGGCACGGTTGAGCGCGTCCTGCAGCTGTTGCTGGCTGATCTCGCTCTTGCCCACCTTGGCGACATAACTCGCCGTGCGCGCCATGAAGTACGACTCGATGCCGAAGAACGAGAACACGAAGATCAGGAGGCCGAAGATCACCTTGGCCACCCATCCGGAAAGTTTTTCGCGCAACGTCGTCAACATGCTTGGATACCACTGGAGCCGCGACACGCGGCGTGAGCGTAAATGGCGAGGGCGCCGCGCGGGCGCCCTCGCTGCAGGTGGCGGAGTGGACGGGACTCGAACCCGCGACCCCCGGCGTGACAGGCCGGTATTCTAACCGTCTGAACTACCACTCCGCGGCCTTGGTGGGTGCTGAGGGTTTCGAACCCCCGACCCTCGCCTTGTAAGGGCGACGCTCTACCACTGAGCTAAGCACCCGCGGCGGGATGCTTCAGTTGATGGCGTCCTTGAGTGCTTTGCCGGCCTTGAAGGCAGCCGCCTTCGAAGCCTTGATCTTGATGGTCTGCCCGGTGCGCGGGTTGCGTCCGGTGCGCGCCGCGCGCTTGCGCACGGTATAGGTTCCGAAGCCCACCAGCGACACGCTGTCGCCCTTTTTCAGCGCCTTCTTGATGACCTCGACCATGGCGTCGATCGCACGACCGGCATCGGCCTTGGTCAGTTCCGCCTGGTCGGCAACCGCGTTGACGAAATCGGCTTTGTTCATTGAATGACTCCCTCGAAAAGTTCGGCGGCCCGCTGCTGAGATTCGAATCGAAGCGAAACCCGCCTGCTGCATCGGGCCCCCCAATCGGGTCGCGCTCCGGATTTCCGTCGGCCTGGGCGTTGCCTGCCCGCCGCGGTGCGGTCTTTATACCAGCGCTGCAAGAGCATCCGCAATACAAGGCGGCACAAGGCTTCCGGCGGGATGTCGCGCTGCCGTCATCACGCCGTGGAACTGTCGAATCGCAGCGAGCAGGCAGGCGCCACCAGCGCCTTCAGTGCGGGCGCACCGGTACACCGTCGCCACCATCCTCATGCACCGTCGCCTCGACCGGCGCGGGCTGCTCGCGTGGTTCCGTCGCCTGGGGCGGACGCTCCAGGGCCAGATCAAGCACCTCGTCGATCCATTTCACCGGCTTGATCTGCAGCGAGCGGGTGATGTTGGCCGGAATCTCGGCAAGATCCTTGCGGTTTTCCTCCGGAATCAGCACGGTGCCGATACCGCCGCGATGCGCGGCGAGCAGCTTTTCCTTCAGGCCGCCGATCGGCAGCACGCGCCCACGCAGGGTGATCTCGCCGGTCATCGCCACATCGGCACGCACGGGAATCCGCGTCAGCGCCGATACCAGCGCGGTGCACATCGCAATGCCCGCGCTCGGCCCATCCTTGGGCGTGGCGCCCTCGGGCACGTGCACGTGCAGATCGTGCTTCTGGTGGAACTCGGGATCGATGCCGAGACGCGCGGCGCGCGCGCGCACCACCGACAGTGCCGCCTGGATCGACTCCTGCATCACGTCGCCCAGCTGACCGGTATGGATCAGCTTGCCCTTGCCGGGCACAACCGACGCTTCGATGCTGAGCAGGTCGCCGCCGACCTGGGTCCATGCCAGACCGGTGACGAGGCCGATTTCGTTCTGCTGCTCGGCGCGACCGAAGGCGAACTGGCGTACACCGAGGTAATGCTCGAGATTGCGGGTGCCGACCTGCACGTGGGGCGGCGACGCCTTGACGGATGCCTTGGCCGCCGGCTTGCGTGTCGTCACTGCACCCTTCGGCTTCTCCGCGAGCGTGAGCTCCTTGACCACCTTGCGGCTGATCTTGGCGATCTCGCGCTCGAGATTGCGCACTCCGGATTCGCGCGTGTAATAACGCACGATGTCGCGCAGGGAACCCTCGGACACGCTCAACTCCTCGGGCTTGAGACCGTTGGCCTTGATCTGCTTGGGCAGCAGATAGCGCTCCGCGATCGCCAGCTTTTCGTCCTCGGTGTAGCCCGGAATGCGGATCACCTCCATGCGGTCCAGCAGCGGGACCGGAATGTTGAGTGAGTTCGCGGTCGCGATCCACATCACCTCGGAGAGATCGAAATCGACTTCGAGATAATGATCGGTGAAAGCATGATTCTGCTCGGGATCGAGCACCTCGAGCAGGGCCGAGGAAGGATCGCCGCGAAAGTCCATCGACATCTTGTCGATCTCGTCGAGCACGAACAGCGGATTCTTGACGCCGACCTTGGACATGTTCTGCAGGATGCGCCCGGGCATCGATCCGATGTAGGTGCGCCGATGGCCGCGGACCTCGGCCTCGTCGCGCACGCCGCCGAGGCTCATGCGCACGAACTGGCGGTTGGTGGCTTTGGCGATCGACTGGCCAAGCGAGGTCTTGCCGACGCCGGGCGGCCCCACCAGGCACAGGATCGGCCCCTTCATCTTGTCCACGCGCTGCTGCACGGCCAGGTATTCGAGGATGCGTTCCTTGACCTTCTCCAGGCCGTAGTGATCGGTGTCCAGCACCTGCTGCGCCAGCCGCAGGTCCTTGCGCACCTTGCTGCGCTTTTTCCACGGCACCCCGACCATCCAGTCGAGATAGTTGCGCACGACCGTGGCCTCGGCCGACATCGGCGACATCTGCTTGAGCTTGCCCAGCTCCTGGCGTGCCTTGGCCAGGGTGGCCTTGGGCATCCCGGCCTGCTCGATCTTCTTCGCCAGCGCGTCGATCTCGTTGCCGCCGTCCTCGCCTTCGCCCAGTTCCTTCTGGATCGCCTTCATCTGCTCGTTGAGGTAGTACTCGCGCTGGCTCTTCTCCATCTGCGACTTGACCCGACCCCGGATGCGCTTCTCGATCTGCTGCAGATCGATCTCGCTGTCGACCAGTCCGATCAGCTGCTCCAGACGCGCACCGACGTCGGCAGTCTCCAGCAGCTTCTGCTTGTCGGCGATGCGTACCGAAAGGTGTGCAGCGATGGTGTCGGCGAGACGGCTGGAGTCATCGATGCCACCGAGCGTGGACAGCACTTCGGGCGGCAACTTGCGGCTCTGCTTGACCAGCTGCTCGAACAGGCTGACCAGGGTGCGCGAAACCACGTCCAGTTCGCGTTCCTCGCGCGAGTACACGGGTTCGATCACGGTGTAGTCGGCCATCAGCATGTCGCCCTCGCGATGGAAGGCACGCACCGCCGCGCGACCACGCCCTTCGGCCAGCACCTTGACGGTGCCATCCGGCAATTTCAGCAGCTGCAGCACGCTGGCCAGCGTGCCGGTGCGGTAGAGATCGTCCTCGCCGGGGTCGTCGATGTCGGGGCTCTTCTGCGCGATCAGCAGAATCTGGCGCTCGCCGTCCATCGCCGCCTCCAGCGCGCGCATCGACTTCTCGCGGCCGACAAACAGCGGGATCACCATGTAGGGATACACCACCACGTCGCGCAGCGGCAGCACGGGCAACGCGGCGGGGGCGGCAACACTCTTCTCGGGCATCGTCATTCCGACGTCGGCAAAGGGAACGCCACGAGCCTGCGCCCGTGTCTTCAGAGGGTCAAGTGGAGGCGGGACCGCAGTCCCGCAAGGGGCTCAGGCGGCGCCGCCGGCGCTCTCGCCCAGACGCGGTTGCAGATTGCCGCGGTAGATCAGGTAGGGCTCGGCCTGGCCATTGATCACCGCGTCATCGACCACGACTTTGCTGACATGCTCGAGCGAAGGCAGCTCGTACATGGTGTCCAGCAGGACATGCTCGAGAATGGTGCGCAGCCCGCGCGCGCCGGTCTTGCGCTTGAGCGCCTTGTGCGCAACGGCGGCCAGCGCCTCGGGCCTGAACTCGAGTTCGACGCCCTCCATCTCGAACAGTTTCCTGAACTGCTTGGTGATGGCGTTCTTCGGTTCGGTAAGGATGCGCACCAGTGCCGGCTCATCCAGCTCCTCCAGCGTCGCGACCACAGGCAGGCGGCCGACGAACTCGGGGATCAGACCGAACTTGACCAGATCCTCCGGCTCGACATCGGCGAGCTGCTTGCCGATGTTCTGGGTGCGGTTCTTGCTGCGGATCTCGGCGCTGAAACCGATGCCGGTGGTTTCCGAGCGCTGCTGGATGATCTTCTCGAGGCCGGCGAAGGCACCACCGCACAGGAACAGGATGTTGCGGGTGTCGACCTGCAGGAATTCCTGCTGCGGATGCTTGCGTCCGCCCTGCGGCGGCACCGAGGCAATGGTGCCCTCGATCAGCTTCAGCAGCGCCTGCTGCACGCCCTCGCCCGAAACGTCACGGGTGATCGAAGGGTTCTCGCTCTTGCGCGAGATCTTGTCGATCTCGTCGATGTAGACAATGCCCGACTGCGCCTTGTCGACGTCGTAGTCGCACTTTTGCAGCAGCTTCTGGATGATGTTCTCGACGTCCTCGCCGACGTAGCCCGCCTCGGTCAGCGTGGTAGCGTCGGCGATCGTGAACGGCACGTTGAGCAGCCGCGCCAGCGTCTCGGCCAGCAGCGTCTTGCCGGAACCGGTCGGCCCGATCAGCAGGATGTTGGACTTGGCCAGCTCGATCTCGTCGTTCTTCTGACGCGATTCGAGTCGCTTGTAGTGGTTGTAGACCGCCACCGACAGCGCCTTCTTGGCGCGCGTCTGCCCGATCACGTACTGATCGAGCGCGTCCATGATCTCGCGCGGCTTGGGCAGATGGTTGCGCGTGCCGGCCGCCTTCTCCTCCAGCTCCTCGCGAATGATGTCATTGCACAGCTGCACGCACTCGTCGCAGATGAATACCGACGGACCGGCGATCAGCTTGCGCACCTCATGCTGGCTCTTGCCGCAGAAGGAGCAATACAGGATCTTGCCGGTGTCGCTGGATCGGCCTTGCCGCTCGTCGCTCATGCTGACTGGTATCCGCGCTCTCTGCGTGCGTCGCGACGATAGCATAGCGTCCGCCACCCGCCGTGCAAGCGGGCCGCAGCGGCCGGTCACGAAATGAAAGGAATCAGGCGGTCTTGACCGTTTCCAGCGGACGCCGCTCGAGTACCGCATCGATCAGGCCATAGGCCTTGGCGTCATCCGCACCCATGAAGTAATCGCGCTCGACGTCGCGCTCGATCTTCTCGACGGATTGGCCGGTATTGCGCGCCAGGGCCTCATTCAGGCGCTGCCGCAGATAAAGGATTTCCTTGGCCTGGATCGCGATGTCGCTCGCCTGGCCCTGGGTGCCGCCCGATGGCTGGTGGATCATGACCCGCGAGTTGGGCAGCGCATAGCGCTTGCCCTTGGCGCCCGCGGCGAGCAGGAATGCGCCCATGCTCGCGGCCTGGCCGATGCACATCGTGCTGACCTCGGACTTCAGGAACTGCATGGTGTCGTAGATCGCCAGCCCCGCGGTCACCGAACCGCCGGGACTGTTGATGTAAAGGCTGATGTCCTTCTCCGGATTCTCGGACTCGAGGAACAGCAGCTGTGCCACCACCACGTTGGCCATGAAGTCGTCGATCGGACCGACCAGGAACACCACCCGCTCCTTCAGCAGGCGCGAATAGATGTCATAGGCGCGCTCGCCGCGAGCAGTCTGCTCAACCACCATCGGCACCAGGTTCAGGCCCTGCGCCGGCTGCACGATCTTGGACATGCGCTACTTCCTCGGATGAAACCGCTCAGCCGGCGCGGCCCGGTCGCAACAGCTCGTCGAAACTCATCGGCTTGTCGGTGACGCGGGCGTGCTCGGCCACCCACTCCGCCACCTGGTCCTCGAGTACGCGGTTGCGCAATCCCTCCATCAACTGGGGATCGTTGCGATAGAGTTCAACCACCCGCTGCGGCTCTTCGTAGGTCGATGCGATCGCCGCGAGCATCTCGGCAACGCGCTTGCCGTCGGCGGTGATGTTGTTGCGACGGGCGATTTCGCCCATCAGAAGCGCCGCCGCGACGCGCATGCGAGCCGGCGCGTGGGCCGCGACCACCGTCTCGACGGCTGGTTCGCTGCCCTCAGGCAGGCCGATGCGGGCGATGGCGCGTGCCTCGGCCTCGATCATCACCTTCGGCAGCTCGAGATCCGGATGGGCCGCGGCGAGCTTCTGCGCGACCTCCCCCTTCAAGCGCGCCAGCAGCGCGCCATGCAGTTCGCGCTCCAGGTTGGCGCGCACCTCGGACCGGAATCTAGCGAGCTCGCCATCAGCGACACCGAAACCGCGGATGAACTCGGCATCCAGCTCCGGCAGCACCGGCTCTCGTACTTCGGCGATGCTCAGCCGCACCTGGGCGAGCTTGCCGGCCAGCGCCGGATTGCGGAATTCGGACGGGAAAGCGACATCCAGCTCGAGCGTTTCACCCGCTCCATGCCCGATCATCGCGGCATCCATCTCCTGCATCAGGCTGCCGCTGCCCAGCACACTGCCGGCACGCTCGCTGCCTTGCTCGGGATAGCGCCCTTCGCTGGTCTGCGCGCTGTAGTCGAAAGCGACGAAATCGCCTTCGCGGGCCGGGCGTTCGGCCGGATCGAAGCGGCGACGCTGCTGGCGCAGGGTTTCGATCATGTGATCGACATCGGCATCAGAGGCTTCGGCGCGAACGCGCTCGACCTCAAGCACGGAAACATCGACGGCCGGCAGCTCGGGCATCACCTCGAAGGTCGCGGTGTAGGCGATCTCGCCATCCTCGGGCGCGCCGGATGTGCTGATCGACGGATTGGCCACCGGGCGCAGCCGGTGTTCCGTCGCCGCCTCCTCGAACGTCTTGCCGATCAGCTCGGACAGAGCCTCGCCGCGGACCTGTGCGCCGAACCGCTGCTCGATCACTTTCGGCGGCACCTTGCCCGGGCGAAAACCGTTCAGACGCACGGTGCGCCCAAGCTCGGCCATGCGCTGGCGCACCCGCGTATCCAGATTCGTTGCCGGGAAGCGGACGGTCAGCCGGCGCTCGAGGGCGCCCACGTTTTCAAGCGAAGCGTGCATGCATACTCCTGCCTGCGCCACCGCAACGCGTGCGGCAGTCGCTCTACTGTGGTGCGAAAGGAGAGACTCGAACTCTCACGGGTTACCCCACTGGAACCTAAATCCAGCGCGTCTACCAGTTCCGCCACTTTCGCCAGACCGGCCACCGCCGGAACGCCTTCGGGGAACATCGCGAGAGCCGTGCAACCAGGGTGGTGGGCCGTCTAGGACTCGAACCTAGAACCTACGGATTAAGAGTCCGCTGCTCTACCAATTGAGCTAACGGCCCACGTTGTCATTGTACTGAGCTGGGGTGGACGATGGGACTCGAACCCACGACACCCGGAATCACAATCCGGTACTCTAACCAGCTGAGCTACGCCCACCATCAAACGTTAGCGCGCCCGACAGGACTCGAACCTGCAACCGCCGGCTTAGAAGGCCGGTGCTCTATCCGGTTGAGCTACAGGCGCAGACTCGGCGAACGCGCTTTGGTCGGGGTAGAGGGATTCGAACCCCCGACATCCAGCTCCCAAAGCTGGCGCTCTACCAGACTGAGCTATACCCCGACATCGACAACCCTCGGCGATACAGCAATCCGAAGACCGGGGATGGTACGGTCGCCCTCGCAAAGCGTCAATCGGTCGAGACCCGCGGACCTCACGCACGCCAGCCTCCGATCCGGCGCAACGCGAGCGAAACAAGCCCGTCATGGTGCCCGCGCCACTCGGCTCCGTCAAGCATGCCGGCAGCCGCGACCGTGGCTCCGGCGCGCAAGCCTCGGGCGGCCCGCTGGCCGCCCGGACTCAGCCGCGCGACCTGTCGTCGGGATGCAGCCAGCCTGATTCGCCATCGGCGTAGTGCTCGTTTTTCCAGATCGGAACCCGCTGCTTGATCTCGTCGATGATCCAGCGGCAGGCGGCAAACGCGACATCGCGATGAGCCGCGCTGGCGCCGACCCACACGGCGCAGTCCCCGAGCATCAGGTCGCCGATACGGTGCACGCAGCGCGCGTCAAGCACGTCAAATCGCTGCCGCGCTTCGTCCATGATCGCATTGCCCTCGCTGGCAGCCAGCGGCGCGTAGGCCTGGTAGGTCAGGGCACGCACCGCGCGCCCATCGTTGTGATCGCGGACCCAGCCGGCGAAGCTGACCACCGCACCGGCCGCCCGCGATTGCAGCGAACGCTCGAGAGCGGCGCCATCGATCGGTCCGTCGCTGAGCGCGAACCGGCTCATCCGCCCGACACCGGCGGCAACAGGGCCACCTCGTCGCCTTCGCGCAAGCGCTGCTCCCACGGCGCGAACACGCCGTTGACGGCTACCCGCAGGCGGCTGCGCGCCAGGGTGAATCCGTGGCGCACCGCAAGCTCGTCGTAGAGCGCGGCGGCATTGTCGCAGGATGTCTGTACCGGTTCGGCGTCGCACCCGGCCGCGCTTGCCAGCGCCGCGAAATAGAGCAGCCGGATATTCATCGGCGAAGCTTGCGGCCGGCGCTGATGCGGCGCTTGCCGCCGGCCTTGTCGAGCAGGCGTACCGGGCCGATCACGATGGCGTGACTGAGTGCCTTGCACATGTCGTAGACGGTGAGCGCAGCCACGGCCGCCCCGGTCAGCGCCTCCATCTCGACACCGGTCTTGTGAGTCACCGCAACCTCGCAGCGGATCGCCAGCTCGGCGGCAGCGACGAACTCGGCGCTGATCACGCAGCGCTCGATCGCCAACGGATGGCAGAACGGAATCAGCTCGTGCGTGCGCTTGGCGGCCAGGGTACCGGCAATGATCGCGGTATCCAGCACCGGCCCCTTGGCCGCGCGCAGCCCGCTGGCGCGCAATGCATTCGCCACCGCCAGCGGAAAATGCACCCTCGCCTCCGCGACCGCGCTGCGGCGACTGGCGCGCTTGGCGCCGACATCGACCATTCGCGGGTGGCCGCGGTCGTCCAGATGCGTGATTTTCGGTGGCCGTGCCATGCGCTGATTGTGGCCCAGGACTCCGGGTTGTGCGAGTCGGTACCGCGCATGGCGTGGCCAGACCGGACCCGGCGACGGACTCACACATCCATGTGTTCGTCTCGCCGCCCCTGCCATCGGCATCACGCCGATGGCGTTCATCGGCGCGCACGATGCCACTGGCATCGTGCAAACGCGCCGATTCACCCCCCCACGTGGTACATCTCGACGCGGTCGCGAATGGCACCGCGCAATTCGTCGCGGCGTTCGCTGTAGCGATCGTCGCGCAACGACCAGCGACCCGTGATCAGCGCCGCCAGTGCTGCATCGTCGTGGCCATCGCGCAGCGGTCCGCGCAGGTCGAAACCCTCACGCGCGAACAGACAGGTATAGAGCTGGCCGTCGGCGGACAGCCGGGCCCGCGTGCACTCGCCGCAGAACGGAACGCTGACCGAGCTGATGAAGCCGATCTCGCCGGCGCCATCGAGATACGCATGGCGCTGCGCCACCTCGCCGCGATAGCCGGGCTCCAGCGCGCGCAGCTCCCAGTGCTCGGCGATCTGCGCCAGCACCTCGGCGCTGGGCACCACCCGCTCGCTGCGCCAGTCGTTGAGTGTGCCGACGTCCATGTATTCGATGAAGCGCACGAGGTGGCCGCTGCCGCGGAAATGCGCGGCCAGTTTCAGCGGCTCGCCCTCGTTGACGCCGCGCATCACCACGCAGTTGATCTTGATCGCCGCGAAACCGGCACGTTCGGCGGCGGCGATGCCGGCGAGCACTTCGGCCACATCGCCGCGCTGCCCGGAAAGCCGGCTGAAGATCGCCGGATCGAGCGCATCGAGGCTGACCGTCAGGCGCTGCAAGCCGGCTGCCCTCAAGGGCGCGGCCAGCCGCGGCAACAGCACGCCATTGGTGGTCAGCGCCAGGTCCTCGACGCCGGGGATGGCGGCGAGCTTGGCGACGAGCAGCGGCAGGTCACGGCGCAGCAGCGGCTCGCCCCCGGTCAGGCGCAGCTTGCGCACGCCCAGCCCGGCGAACACGCGCGCCAGCCGCTCGATCTCCTCGAACGACAGCAGGTCGTGCCGCTGCAGGAAGGGATGGTGCTCGGGATACTGATCCGCCGGCATGCAGTACGGACAGCGGAAATTGCAGCGGTCCAGTACCGAAATGCGCAGATCGCGCAACGGCCGGCCGCGCGCGTCGGTGGCGGCGCGGATCCGCACCGGCGTCGGCAGCGGCGCGTTCATCAGCCAGCCTCCGTCGATGCGGGCAGCGGGTCCGGCAGCGGCAGACGCTGCCCCGGCATCAGCACGCGCGCACCGCGCGCCCGCAGCGCCGCGCCTTCCGCGGCACTGCCATAGTGATAAAGCCACAGCCGTTCGCGCAGCGCCTGCGGATATTCGCGCTCGATGTCGTCAAGGCCGGCATGCGAGGGGTTGCCGACCAGCCCGGCGTCGTGCGCGACCGGCTCGCCGTACCCGGCCTGGATGGCCAGCACGTCCGGGATCGGGCGCGTGTCACCGGTCCAGACCAGCGCGCCGCGCAGCACCAGACCGAACGAGGTACCCGGGCGATGATGCCGGGTCGGCATCAGGTCGAACCAGAGGTCGCGCAGCCAGAAGCCGCGCGTGCACGGCAGCAAGCGGAAGGCTTCCCAGAAGTTGGCTCCGCCCTCGGCCAGCACGCCGGGATAATCGGCGACGCGTCCCTGCAGCAGCGGAACCAGCGCGGCATGCACGAACACCCGCGTCCGCCCGCGCCAGGCGGCATCGAACCACAGCCGGTAGAAGAGTCCCTCGATGCCAGCCACATGGTCCATGTGCAAATGCGTGATGTACAGCGCCTCCGGCGGCTCACCATAGGCATCCAGATAGCGGCCGAGCGTATCGGGTCCGCAGTCGATCAGCAGCAGCGGGCGGCCGTCGCGCTCGATCACCGCGGCGGATGCGCCGAGGTCACGCGCACTGGCGGAGCCAGTCCCCAGCACATGCAGGGCGAAACTCATGCGGCAGCGCCCCCGGCGGCGTAAGCCTCCAGCAGCGGCGTCCACCGAGCGCGCTCAAAATCGACGGCAGCATCATCGATCTTCAGCAGCGACCGTTTCAGCCGCGCGAGATTGGCCTGCTGCCAATCGCGCGCAGGGCGGCGCAGACGGCCGCGGTCGAAATCGAGCAGGTGCATGCCCTCGTCGGACCACACGATGTTGTGTGCATTGAGATCGGCATGGTACACGCCGGCTGCGTGAAAGCGCGCCAGCAGGGCACCGACCGCAGCGAAGTCATCCCGTGTCGCCTGGCCCGCGCGCACGCGCTCGGCGAGGGTCACGGCGGACGGCAGTTCACGCGTGAGCAAATCGGCCGTGTAGCTGACCGCGCCGTGCCGCCGGCACCGGGCGGCCACCGGGACCGGGACCGGCAGGCCGTGTGCGCGAAGCGCGGCCAGCAGGCGAAACTCGCGAAAGCCGCGCGAACGCTCGAGCCCCAGCCACAGGTAGCGATCGCCGAACAGGCGCGCCAGCGCACCGCCGCGGCGGAAATGGCGCAGCACCAGCGGCCCCGCGGAGGTGTCGAGAAATCCGATCGCGGCGCGACCGCCCTGACGCATGCGCAAGCGCCCGGCTGCCCGCCACCAGTCCGGCTCGAACCAGCACGTCCCGACTTGTGGAAAGGCATCGGCGTCGAACAGAATCGATGCATCGCCCTCGCGGCGCACACACGCGTCGACCGTCACATCGCCTCCATCCGCCGTGCGCACGGCGTCAAGCCTGTCTTTCGCATCTCCGGAGTCTAATCAAGCGTCATGCCGGCTGCATCGTCTCCCGCCTCGCTTTGCCTGCTGCGCACTTCGGCGCTGGGCGACGTCACTCACGTCGTGCCGCTGGTCCGCACGCTGCAGGCTGCGCTGCCGCGGGCACACCTGACCTGGATCGTCGGAAAACTCGAGCATCGGCTGGTCGGCGACCTGCCCGGGGTCGAGTTCGTGGTGTTCGACAAGTCGCGGGGGCTGGCCGGGATCGCCGCCGTGCGCCGGGCGCTGAACGGGCGCCGCTTCGATGCCCTGCTGCACATGCAGGTCGCGTTGCGCGCCAATCTGCTCAGTCTCGCAGTGAGCGCGCACCGTCGCATCGGCTACGACCGCGCGCGCGCCAAGGATCTGCACGGCTTGATCGTGCGCGAGCGCATTCCGGCGCGTAGCGGCGAGCATGTGCTGGACGCGATCGGCAGCTTCGCCGAGCCGCTGGGCCTGCGCCAGACCACGGTACGCTGGGACATCCCGGTCGCGGAGACCGATCGCGCCTGGGCTGCGCAACAGCTCCCGGCCGCATCGCCATGGCTGCTGATCAGCGCCAACTCCAGTCACGCGATACGCAACTGGCGGCCCGAGCGCTACGCGGCGGTCGCCGACCATGCCGCGCGCGTGCTGGGCATGCGCGTGGTGCTCAGTGGCGGCCCCGGCGCCGGCGAACGCGCCCTGGCCGACGCCGTGCTCGCGTGCATGCGCACCTCGCCTCTGGACCTGGTCGGCAAGGACACGCTCAAGCGCGCGCTGGCGCTGTATGCACGCGCCGCGGTCGTGCTGACGCCGGACTCGGGCGCGATGCACATGGCCAACGCCGTCGGCGCGCCGGTACTGGGCCTGCACGCTGCCAGCAATCCGGCGCGCTCCGGCCCCTACTCCGACCGCCGCTGGTGCGTGGACCGCTACGATGCCGCGGCGCGACTGTTTCTCGGCCGCCCGGCCACCGAGATTCCGTGGGGCAGCAAGATCGAGCGCCCGGGCGTGATGGACCTGATCGCGGTGGACGATGTCATCGAGCGCCTGCAGGCGCTGGCCGCAGCACGCGGGTTCGCGCGCTGATCAGGTCGGCCGATAGTCCTGGTACGACTTTTCCTCGACCAGACGCGAGCCCAGCTTGAGATTGATCGCGCGCTTGATCGCCGCGCGCTCGTCATTGCGGAAATAGACCGCGCGCGCCAGCTCGATGAACCCGGCGCCGAAGTCCTGCGCCTTCTCCTGCGCGCGGATGCGGTCCTCGATGTCCCACAGCGCCGCATTGACCGCCTTCAGCGCGGCGCGCTCGCTGGAGATGTCGATCACGGCAGCGGGATGCGTCGCCCATGTCGCGTTGAGCAGGTCCAGCTCGTCGCGCACGTTGGCGCGCTTGGCCGGATCGCCGATGCGCTCGGCCTTGATCTCGAGGATGGTGATCTTGTCCAGCAGTTCGCCGTAGGACACCGGCACAGCGAGCAGGCTCATGTCGGAAGCGCCGGGCAGGTGGAAATCATGGCGTGGCGGAGCGCGCGAAGGCGCCCAGGTGCGCGCGATAATGGCGCAATTCGCCGATCGAGTCGTGGATGTCGCTGAGTGCAGTGTGCGTGGAAGCCTTGGTCACGCCCTTGAGCACGTCCGGCGCCCAGCGCCGCGCCAGCTCCTTGAGCGTGGACACGTCGAGGTTGCGATAATGGAAATGGCGCTCCAGCCGCGGCATCTGCCGATACAGAAAGCGGCGGTCCTGGCAGATCGAGTTGCCGCACATCGGCGACTTGCCGGCCGCCACCCAGCGCTCGAGAAAATCGAGGGTCGCGGCCTCGGCGGCGGCATGGTCGGCGGTTGACGCCAGCACGCGCTCCCACAGGCCCGTCTTGCGATGCTGGCGGCGATTCCAGTCGTCCATCGCCTGCAGCCGCTCCGGCGCATGATGGATCGCGATGACCGGGCCCTCGGCCAGCACGGCCAGGTCGCGGTCGGTGACCACGCTGGCGATCTCGATGATGGAATCCGCGCCCGGGTCGAGCCCGGTCATCTCGAGATCGATCCAGATCAGATGATCGTCACTGGCACTGGACATGGCGTCTCCTTCGCGGCGCGAGTTTACCAGCCAGCCGGCATTTGCCGGACGCAACCGGCGGCGACTACGCTCGCCGCAACCCCCACGGCGGCGCCCCATGCAGCAGCCCAGCCTGTACTGGCACGACTACGAGACCTTCGGCGCCGATCCGCGCCGCGATCGGCCGGCGCAGTTTGCGGGCCTGCGCACCGACCTCGATCTCGATCCGATCGGATCGCCGGTGAGTTTTTTCTGCCAGCCCGCGAGCGACGTGTTGCCGCATCCCGATGCCTGCCTGCTGACCGGCATCACGCCGCAGCAGGCCGCGCGCGAGGGTGTTCCGGAGCCCGAATTCGCCGCGCGCGTGCACCAGCAGCTGGCGGCGCCCGGCACCTGCGGCGTCGGCTGGAACTCGATTCGCTTCGACGACGAATTCACCCGCCAGCTGCTGTACCGCAACTTCCACGATCCCTACCTGCGCGAGTGGAAAAACGGCAACAGCCGCTGGGATCTGATCGATCTCGCGCGCATGGCGTATGCATTGCGCCCGCAGGGCATGGAATGGCCGCGCCGCGAGGACGGCGCGCCCAGCTTCAGGCTGGAACATCTGGCACGCGCCAACGGGTCCGAGCCGCGGCGCGCTCACGACGCGCTCTCGGATGTCGAATCGCTGCTCGGGCTGGCGCGCCGGCTCAAGACCGCGCAGCCCCGGTTGTGGAACTGGCACTACACGCTGCGCAACAAACGCACCGTGCTGGGGTTGCTGGATCCGGCGCGGATGACGCCGCTGCTGCATGTCTCGCAACGCTATCCAGCCGAACGCGGCTGCCTGGCGGTGGTGGTGCCGATCGCGGCGCACCCGACCCAGCCCAACGCGGTGATCGTCGCCGATCTCGACCCCGATCCGGAGACCTGGAGCGGCCTCGGCGCGGACGCGCTGGCCGACCGCCTGTTCACCGCACGCGCCGATCTGCCCGAAGGCATCGAGCGTGCGCCGCTGAAGCTGGTCCACGCCAACCGCTCGCCGGCACTGGCACCTCTGTCGGCGCTGAAGCGCGTCGACCGCGCGCGCATCGGCCTCGACCTCGATCGCGCCCTCGAGCATGCGGAGCAGTTGCGCGGCGTGGCCGGTCTGGCCGAACGCGTGCGCGAACTCTATGCCCGTGACCTGCACCCCGCCGCCGCGGACCCCGAGCTGGCGCTTTACGCGGGCTTTCTCGACGATCGCGACCGGCCGCAGCGCGACGCCGTGCGCTCGGCACCGCCGCAGGCACTGGCCGCGCTGGCCGCGGGCTTCCACGACCCGCGTTACCACGAGCTGCTGTTCCGCTATCGCGCACGCCACTACCCGGACACGCTCGACGACGCCGAACGCAGGCGCTGGGAGGACTTCCGCCATGCGCGCCTGACCCGGGCCACACCGCTGACCACATTGACCCTCGACGACTACTTCGCCCTGATCGCCGCACGCCGCGCCATGCCGGAACCCGGGCCAGCCGCGCCGAGCGTGCTCGATCAGCTGGAGGTCTGGGGGCGCCAGCTGGCTGCCTCCATCGCGGCCTGATGCAGCAGCACACCGCGGCGTCCGGCGTTAACCTGTCCCTCCTCCGATCCGCCGTGATGCCGCCATGATCGCCGCACCCCACTTCAGGCCCGCCACGTTCCGCTTCCTGCGCGCGCTCGCGGCGCACAACGATCGCACCTGGTTCAAGGCGCATCAGGAGGATTACGAGCGCGACGTGCGCGAACCGTTCCGGGCCGTGATCGAGGCGCTGGCGCCGGCCCTGGCGAAGATCAGCCCGCATCTGCGCGCCGATCCGCGCAAGGTCGGTGGCTCGCTGTTTCGCATCCAGCGCGACACCCGCTTCTCCGGCGACAAGCAGCCGTACAAGACCTGGGCCGGTGCACGCTTTTTCCACGAACGCCACCGCGAGCGGCCGGCGCCATCGTTCTACCTGCACATCCAGCCCGGCAGCTGCTTCGTCGGCGGCGGGCTGTGGCATCCGGAACCGGTGGTGCTGCGGCAAATACGCGCCTTCATCGCCGACAATCCGGCCGCCTGGCAGCGCGCGGTGCACGGCAGGGCGTTCGCGCAGCGCTTCGAGTTCTGGGGCGAGTCGCTGACGCGGCCGCCGCGCGGCTTCGATCCGGCCCACCCGTTGATCGAGGATCTGAAGCGCAAGAACTTCGCGGCGGGCACCGGCTTCGCCGACACCGTCGCCTGCGGCGCGGCGCTGCTGCCCACGGTGACTGCGGCATTCCGCGCCCTGGCGCCGCTGCTCGACTACCTCTGCGCCGCGCTCGATCTGGAGTTTTGACCGCAACTTGCACGGGCGCTGTGGCAGGCTGCGGTCATGGATCGCGTGCCCGTCAGCCGCCTCGCCGGCTTTTATTTCGCCTACTACGCCGCACTCGGCGCCTACACGCCGTATTTCAGCGTGTACCTGCACGCGCGCGGCCTGGATGCGGTCGCCATCAGCACGGTGATGAGCCTGTGGTACGCCACGCGCGTGCTGGCGCCAACGACCTGGAGCTGGGCGGCCGGACGCTCGCCGCGGCCGGTGCGCTGGCTGCGTGGCGGCGCGTCGCTGATGCTGGCCGGCTTCGTGCCCTTCCTGTGGCCGCTGCCCTACGCCGGCCTGGCGCTGGCGATGCTGGTGTATGCGTTTTTCGCCAACGCGATCATGCCGCAGTTCGAGGCGCTGACGCTGTCGCATCTGCCGGGTCGCAGCGAGCGTTATGGCAGCATCCGCGTCTGGGGATCGATCGGCTTCATCGCCGTGGTGCTGCTGTACGGGCAGCTGTTCGATCACCTCGAAGTGCGCTGGCTGCCCGCGCTGATGCTGCCGTGGCTGGTGCTGGTGCTGGCCTTGAGCCTGGGCAACGAGTACGGGCCCGGACATCACGACGCACCGGCCGCTGCCGAGGGCATCGGCGCGATCGTGCGCCGACGCGAGGTGATCGCGTTCTTCGTCATCACCCTGCTGATGCAGATGGGCTTTGGTCCGTACCACACGCTGTTTTCGCTGTACCTGCGCCATCACGGCTACAGCCCGGGCGCGATCGGCGCGCTGTGGGCGGTCGGCGTCGGCATCGAGATCGTGGTGTTCTTCCTGGCCGCGCGCTTCCTGCTGCGCTTCGCGCCGCGCACGGTGATGCTGGCCGGACTGCTCAGCGCGGCCGCACGCTGGACCGCCACCGCGCTGCTGCCGCAGCATGCCTGGGTGATGGTGCTGGCGCAGCTGGTGCATGCGCTCAACTTCGCCGCGTTCTATGCCGCCGCGATGCGCCTGCTGACGCGCTACTTCCCCGGTCGCCTGCTCGGCCACGGCCAGGGCCTCTATTACGGCTTTTCCTCGGGTGTCGGCGGCGTGCTCGGGGCCCTGCTGACCGGCCGGCTGTGGGCGCTGGACGACGGTCGCAGTGCCTTCCTGATGGCGGCCGCGCTGTGTCTGCTGGGCGCCTGGGTGGCGCTGCGCGGGCTGCCCGCCGGATCCTGACCGGTCCGCGTGGATGGACGGCCCGGAGTTCGGGCCGTCCACCCCCGACACTTCGATTACTTGGCAGGAATGTAGCTCAACTCCTTGTCGTAGCTGTAAACGCTTGACCACGAGCGCTCGATGGCATCGAGGTACTGCTTGCGGTTCGCAGCCGCGCCGGCTTTGCCATAGGCACTTTCCATCATGGCTTTCGCGGATGGATTCGGATCCTGGCCGATCTCGGCCCACGACTTGTTGGGCCAGACCATGTTGTAGTCCGGGGCGCCATGACCGCCGGCGACGACCTGCTGCGTGAACCAATAGCCATCCCACTTGATCTTGTTGGCGGCGGCGGCGAACTTGCCGAGGGATTCCTCGAAGGCGGGCCCTTGCCCCGGTTTCAGCTTGACGTTGGCCACGAAGACATAGGCCGGGATCCCGCCCATGGGGTCGTCATGGCTCAGCTTGGGCATGTCCTGGGCCACCCAGCTCATTGCCTTGCTGATGTGCGGCATCACGCCGGTGTTGAAATCGCCGCTGCAGGCCTTGCCGGCAGGGCTGCGCTCGTCGATGCCGGCCCAGGTCTTGGTATCACTCTGGAAGACATAGCGCCCGAGGTCACCGGTTTCGGCGCTCCAGGCCCACAGGCTGCGCTTGTCCGCATGCTCGTGCAGGCACTTCAGCCAGGTTTTCATGCCGGCCTGAAACGCCTGGTCCTGGGCGGGCGCCACCTCGACCAGATAAAAGCGCGTCACCGCCCCCGACTCCGCCGCATGCACCTGCGCCCCACCCGCCGCGATCGTCACCACCGCTACCGCCAGCATTCGACGTACTGCGTTCTTCTTGTTCATTGCACGACTCCTCGCTGGAGCAGCGTGGCCCGGACGCGGGCATGCATCCGGATCGAACGCTGCAGCCGGCGACGGTTATCACCAATGGCATACGGCGTCAATACGATTCGTGATGATGTGACCCGGATCACGCCACTGGCGTCGATTCGGTGCTTGCGCACATGCCCGCGGCGACGGCGCGCTTTCAAGCCTGATCGAAGGGGAAGGCCAGCACGTCGGCAATAGCCTCGCTGCCGAGCAGCGCCATCAGCAGGCGTTCGATGCCCAGCGCGACACCGGCGCAATCGGGCAATCCATCGAGCGCCGCCAGCAGACGCTCGTCGAGCGGCAACTCGCGCTGCCCGCGCCCGCGGCGACGCGCGTTGTCGCGCTCGAAGCGCGCGCGCTGCTCGGCGGCATCGCTGAGCTCGTGATAGCCGTTGGCCAGCTCCTGCGTGCCCAGATAGACCTCGAAGCGTTCGGCCAGCGGCGGGTCGCCGGCGCGAATGCGCGCCAGCGCGCACTGGCTGGCCGGATAGTCGTGGATCACGGTGATCCGGCCAGCCGGAAACGTCGGCTGGATGCGGTGCGTCATCAGCAGATCCAGCCAGTCGTCGCGGGTCAGTCCGGCCGGATCGATGACGACGTTCGCCAGCGCCGCACGCAGATCAGCGATGCCGGCCCGGTGTGGATCGAGATCCAGACTCTCGATGAACAGCGCGGCGTAGCTGCGCTCGATCACCGCCGCGCGTCGCCCCGCCAGCGCGAGCGCAGCCTGTACCAGCGCGACGGTTTCGGCGGCCAGTTGGCGATGATCGAAGCCGACGCGGTACCACTCGAGCAGCGTGAACTCGGGGTTGTGGCGGCGCCCTGCTTCAGCATCGCGGAACACGCGGCCCAGTTCGTAGCAATCACCCACACCGGCCGCCAGCAGCCGCTTCAGCGCAAACTCCGGCGATGTGCGCAGCCAGCGCTCGCGCGCGCCGGCATCGGCAGGTCCCGAAAAGCGCGTCGCGAAGCTTTCGATGTTGGGCTCGGTATTGGCCGCCGCCGACAGCACCGGCGTTTCCACCTCGAGCACGCCGCGGGCGGCGAAGAACGAGCGGATCGCGTCATACAGTCGCGCGCGCAAAAGCAGGGCATCGCGGGTCGCGCGGGCTAGCATGTCCGGCCGCGCTCAGACGGCATGTTCATCGAGATATTTCCGCAGCCGCGTCTCGTCCCAGATTTCGATGCCCAGTGCGTGCGCCCGATCCAGCTTGGTGCCGGCCGCTGCGCCGGCGACCACGAAGGCGGTCTTCTTCGACACACTGCCCGTGATCTTGGCGCCCAACGCCTCCAGTTTCGCGCCGGCCTCCTCGCGCGTCATCGAGTCCAGCGCACCGGTGAGCACAACGCTTTGGCCCGTCAGCGGGCCGGTCGGCACAGCGACGGCCGCCGGCGCCGGAAGTGCGGCGGCGAAGGCTTCGGCCTCAGCCAGCGACCGCGGTCCCGGCCCGGCCAGCCAGGCGTGCAGCGAGGTCACCACCCGGGCGCTCGGTGCCGCAGCTGCCCAGTCCTGCGCCGCGCCGGCGCGCAGGGCCGTCCCATCCGGATAGGCTGCGGCGAGACGGGTCGCGCCGACATCGCCCACCTGCGGGATGCCGCTCAGCTCGATCAGGCGGGCGAAGCCGAGTCGATCGCGCAGCGCCGCAGGCGGCGCATGCTCGTCGAGCGGACGTACTCCCGCCGCCAGCAGCGCATCGACCGCCGCGCGATTGCCGGGCTGCGCGAAGAACGTGGCAATCGAGCGTGCGGTTTCCGCGCCGACATCGGGCAAGGCGCGCAGCACCAGGGGCGGCGCGCGGCGTACCCGATCCAGGCTGCCCAGTGCCTTCGCCAGCGTCTTCGCGGTTTCCTCGCCGATGTGCATGATGCCCAGCGCGAACAGCAGCCGCGCCAGCGCCGGTCGCTTGCTGGCGGCAATCGCCTGCAGCAGGTTCTCGGCCCAGCGCGTGGCGACCTTGCCCCGCTTCACCGTCTCCGGGGTGCTGCCGTCGCGCTCGTCGGCGCGCCGTTTCATCGCCAGCAGATCGTCCAGCTGCAACGCGTACAGATCAGCCGGCGTGCGCACGTAGCCGAACTCGATCAGATCCTCGACGTTGCGCTCGCCCAGGCCCTCGATGTCGAGCGCCCGCCGCGAAGCGAAGTGCAGCACCGTTTCGCGGCGCTGCGCGGCGCAGGTCAGCCCGCCGGAGCAGCGCCAGGCCACCGCGCCCTCTTCGCGCACCAATTGCGAACCGCACACCGGGCACTGGGTCGGCATGGCCCACGGCGCGCTGTGCGCCGGGCGCTGCGCGGGGATCACCCGGACCACTTCCGGGATCACGTCGCCGGCGCGGCGCACGATCACGCGGTCGCCGACGCGCACGTCGAGACGCGCGACCTGGTCGGCGTTGTGCAGCGTGGCGTTGGTGACGACCACGCCGGCGACCGCCACCGGCGCCAGCCGCGCGACCGGCGTCACCGCGCCGGTGCGACCGATCTGCACCTCGATCGCCTCGACCGTGGTCGCCTGCTCCTCGGCGGGAAACTTGTGCGCGATCGCCCAGCGCGGCGCGCGCGCGACGAAGCCCAGCACCCGCTGCTGGTCGTAGCGGTCGAGCTTGTAGACGACGCCGTCGATGTCGTACGGCAGCTGCGCGCGCTTCGCGCCGATGCGGCGGTAGTAGCCGATCAGACCGCCCCATCCGCGCGCGGTGTCGACTTCGGGCGATACCGGCAGACCCCAGTCGCGCAGTCGCGCCAGCGTGACCGAGTGCGTGTCCGGCAAGGCATCGCCGGGATCGACCTCGCCCACGCCGTAGGCATAGAAGCCCAGCGGCCGCCGCGCGGTCAGCGCCGGATCGAGCTGACGCAGGCTGCCGGCGGCGCCGTTGCGCGGATTGGCCAGCGGCTTCTCACCCTGCGCCAGCGCCGCCGCATTGAACCTTGCGAAGGCCGCGCGCGGCATGATCACCTCGCCGCGCACTTCCAGCACGCGCGGCCAGCCGGCAGCGCGCAGGTGCAGCGGGATCGCCCGCACGGTGCGCAGGTTGGCGGTCACGTCCTCGCCGAGGCTGCCGTCGCCGCGCGTCGCGCCCTGCACGAAGACGCCGTCCTCGTAGCGCAGGCTGATCGCCAGGCCATCGAGCTTGGGCTCGACCGAAAACACCGGGTCCGCCTCGCCCAGGGTCTCCTCGATGCGACGCGCGAACTCGATCACTTCGCGGAAGCGCGTCGCATCGTCGGCGGCATCGACCGTGTCGAAGGCGTTGTTCAGCGACAGCATCGGCAACGCGTGGCGCACCGCGGCGAAACCCTGGGCGGGCCGGGCACCGACGCGGCGCGTCGGCGAGTCGGGCGTGACCAGCTCGGGGTGCGCGTGCTCGATCGCTTCCAGTTCGCGCAGCAGGCGATCGTAGTCGGCATCCGGGATCGCCGGATCGTCGAGCACGTGGTAGCGGTAGTTGGCATCCTCGATGCGCGCGCGCAGGTCGGCGGCGCGGGCGGCGATCGCGGCGGAATCCGGTTCGGGCGTCATCGGGAGAATCCGTTGCAGACCGCCAGTCTAGCGGCTTGCCGCCTGGCTTCGCGCGGCGCAGGATGCCCGCACCCGCTCCCCGGAGATCGGCCATGGCCGGCAGGAAATGGACCGCCTTTCCGCACCCCGACAAGGCCTACGACTATGCCGGCGACCGATTGGCCCGGGCATGGAAGACCCTGCACGCCGGCGATCTCGAGCCCTGGCCCGATAGCGCGCGCATCACCGCGCTGCTGAAGCAAAACCCGCGGCTCGGCCGGAATGCCGCGACCTTGTCCGCCGCGCTGCAGGAGGCCTGGCGCGACTATCACCGCGGCGATTTTCAGCGCGCCTGGGAATCCGGCGTCGCGCTCGGCGCACTGGGCGCCTCGGTCGCGGTCAAGGCCGCCGGCATCCACGCCACCTATCTGGTCGACGATGCCCGGCTCAAGACCGCGCGGTTCCGGGAAGCCGCCGAGTTCGCCGCCGAAGCGATCCAGGACCTGCCCGGCGAGGCCAACAGCCACTACCGCCATGCGTTCGCCCTGGGCCGCTACAGCCAGTGCATCTCGATCGCCAAGGCCCTGGCCGAAGGTCACGCCGGCAAGGTCAGGGACGCGCTCGAAGCCACCTTGAAGATCGCACCGAAACATGCGGAAGCGCATCTGGCGATGGGCGTCTATCACGCCGAAATCGTCGGCAAGGTGGGATCGATGCTGGCCAGGCTGACCTACGGCGCCAGCGCCGCGGCCGCCGAAAAGCATCTTGCCAGCGCCCGCGAACTGACCCCGGGCGCGCCGATCGCCTGGGTCGAGACCGGCAACGCCCTGCTCCGGCTCGACGCCGACCGCCGCGGCGACGAGGCCGCCGAAGCCTACGACCACGCGATGCGGCTCAAGCCGCACGACGCGATGGAGGCGCTCGACGTGGCGTTCGCGCGCGAGCAGCTGGCCTAGCGACGGGATCGAGCCCCTGCAACGGGGCCGCAACGGGCTGCACACCGCGCTTACGCCACTGATACAAAACGCTGAAAGGACGCACCGCCCGGTTTCGCCGGGCGCATGCTTGGCGCGCTCGATCGGAGAGCCGCCATGCGCCGTTGCCTCGTCGTATTCGCATTCGCCCTGCTGCCGACCCTGGCCCACGCCGGCGGCGGCCCGCTGGGCATCGACACCCGCCTGCATTACGACAATGCCGGCATCTGGAAGCGCAGTTATCAGAAGGATGTGGCATGGGGCGTGGCCCTGGGCACGCTGGGCGCGGCGTCATGGACGGGCAGCCAGAGTCGCTTCGGCCGCACGCTGTGGGAATCGGTGGACGCGATGGCGTTCTCGGGCCTGGCCTCGCAGGGTCTGAAGTGGACCTTCGGCCGTCAGCGCCCCAGTGCCGGCCCCG
Source organism: Lysobacteraceae bacterium (assembly GCA_028870665.1). Classification (GTDB taxonomy): domain Bacteria; phylum Pseudomonadota; class Gammaproteobacteria; order Xanthomonadales; family Rhodanobacteraceae; genus Metallibacterium. The sequence goes on along the minus strand of JAGWPB010000004.1, from coordinate 14,593 downwards.
ATCCCAGCAACTGGTTCAGCGGCGGGCAGAGCTTCCCCAGCGGCGAGGTCACCGAGATGACCAGTTTCGTCACCCCGATCATCGCCGAGTACCACAGCGACCACCCGGCGGTGTGGGCGCTGGCCCTGCTGCCGGCCTACGACGCCGAAGCGCGCATGAAGACCTGGGGCCACTGGCAGACCGACGTGCTGGCAGGCGCCGCGCTGGGCGTGGGCTTCGGCCTCTGGGCGCACGCGCGCCGGCAGCCGCTGATCGTGTCCTGGCTGCCGGGCGGTTTCATGGTGGGTTACTCGAAAAAGTTCTGAGCGTTGCCGTCCCGCCCAGCACGGTCAGGACGTCACCCGCGACCAGAACTGCTTGACGCCATCGAGAAAGGAGTGGGCGCGCGGCGTGTGCTGGGCGCCGCTTTCATCGTCGAAGCTGGCCTCGAATGCCTGCAGCAGCTCGCGCTGGGCCTTGGTCAGGCGCACCGGGGTCTCGACCACGACGCGGCAGATCAGATCGCCGGAACGCCCGTTGCGGACGGATTTGACGCCGCGGCCGCGCAGCCGGAACACCTGGCCGGTCTGGGTCTCCGGCGGCACGCTGAGTTCGACCTCGCCCTCCAGGGTCGGCACCGGGATGGTCGCCCCCAGCGTGGCCTGGCCGATGCGCACCGGCACCTCGCAGTGGAGGTCGTTGCCGTCGCGCTGGAAGATCGGATGCGCACGCACCCGCACCTCGACGTACAGATCGCCGGCCGGCAAGCCGGCGGGCCCGGCCTCGCCCTGCCCGGAAAGGCGGATGCGGTCGCCGCTGTCGACGCCGGCCGGGATGCGCACCGACAGCGTGCGCGTGTCCTCGACCCGGCCCTCGCCGCGGCAGCGCTTGCAGGGTTTCTCGATGACACGACCCGAGCCGCCGCAATGCGGACAGGGCTGCTGCACCGAGAAGATGCCGTTCTGCATGCGCACCCGGCCGTGACCGCGGCAGGTTCCGCAGGTGGCGCTGCGGCCATCCTCGGAGCCGCTGCCCTTGCAGGCGCTGCAGGCGACCGCGGTCGGCACCTCGATCTGGCGCTCGCAGCCGAACACCGCGTCCTCGAGATCGAGATCGAGCAGATAGCGCAGGTCGGAGCCGCGTGCCGCGCGGCCGCGGCCGCCCATGCCGAAGATGTCGCCGAACAGGTCACCGAAGATGTCGCCGACATCGCCGAAGCCGGCGCCCCCGGCGCGGCCGGTGCCGCCCTCAAAGGCAGCGTGGCCGTGGCGGTCGTACAGCACGCGCCGCTCGGCGTCGCACAGCACCTCGTAGGCCTCCTTGGCCTCCTTGAACCGGTCCTGCGCCTGCGGGTCATCCGGGCAACGGTCGGGATGGCACTTCATCGCCAGTCGCCGGAACGCCTTCTTGAGCTCCTCGTCGGTCGCACTGCGCTCGACGCCGAGGACTTCGTAGTAGTCGCGCTTGCTCATTCGGTTTCCTTGGCGACCGGCTCCGGATCGCGACTGTCAGCGGCGGTCGTCCCGACCGCCTTGTTCAATGGAGAAGCCGTCCTTCGATGCGCCGATCCGGAATGAACCAGATCGCGGCGACGGCGACGTACACGACGCACGACACGACCGGCGCGAAGAATGCGAGCACGATCGCCGCCACATCCAGTGCCAGCGTCAGATACTCCTTCGCGCCGCTGCTGACCGCCTGCGCCAGTTCGCCGCCCGCGCCGCCGTTGGCGGCAATCAGCGCGCGCTGCAGCGGTATCCAGGAAATGCCCGCCATCAGCAGCACGATGCCGTAGCAGGCCACCGGGATGGCCGACGGCAGCGGCTCGGTCTCGCTGATCCAGCTGGTCACGAACGGAAACAGCGACAGCCAGAACAGCAGATGCAGGTTGGCCCACAGGCAGCGGCCGTCCACGCGCGCAACCGCGTGCAGCATGTGGTGATGGTTGACCCAGAAGATCCCCACGAACACGAAGCTCAGCACGTAGCTCAGCAGCGTCGGCCAGTTGCCGATCAGAGACCCGAGCGTGGCCTCGTGCGGCGCCTTGAGCTCGAGCACCATGATCGTGATGATCACCGCGATCACGCCGTCGCTGAACGCTTCGAGCCTCCCCTTGCCCATACGCAGATCCCGCTCGTGGCGCGCAACCACCCATGACGCATCGTTCCCGCCCGGACTTCCGCCGCAGGTCGCCGGGCGAGATCGCGCCTCGCCCGGCATGGCGGACCTTACTGGCTCTTGCCCTGTTCGCCCTTGACCTCGGTGAACTCGGCATCGACCACGTCATCGGGCTGCGCCGCGGCGCCGGGGGCATCGCCCGTCGCGCCGCCCTGGGCGCCGCCGGACGCCGCGGCGGCGTAAAGCGGCTGAGCCGCCTGCTCCAGGGCCTGCGTCCGCGACTCGATCGCGGCCTGGTCGTCACCCTTCATCACCGTCTCGAGCTCGGCCAGCGCACCTTCGATGCCGCCCATCTGCGCCGGCGGCACCTTGCCGCCGTGCTCCTTGAGCGCGCTGCGGGTGGCATGCACCAGCTGGTCGGCTTTGTTGCGCACCGCCACCAGCTCGTGGAACTTCTTGTCGTCCTCGCGGTGCGCCTCGGCGTCGCGGACCATGCGCTGGATCTCGTCGTCGGACAGACCCGAGCCGGCCTTGATCTCGATCTTCTGCTCCTTGCCGGTCTTCTTGTCCTTGGCCGAGACGTGCAGGATGCCGTTGGCGTCGATGTCGAAGGTGACCTCGACCTGCGGCATGCCGCGCGGCGCCGGCTCGATGCCGGCCAGATCGAACTTGGCCAGCGACTTGTTGAACCGCGCCTGCTCGCGTTCGCCCTGCAGCACGTGCACGGTAACCGCCGCCTGATTGTCGTCGGCGGTGGAAAAGACCTGCGCGGCGCGCGTCGGGATGGTGGTGTTCTTCTCGATGATCTTGGTGAACACGCCACCCAGCGTCTCGATGCCGAGGCTCAGCGGCGTGACGTCGAGCAGCAGCACGTCCTTGACGTCGCCGGCCAGCACCGCGCCCTGCACCGCGGCACCGATGGCCACTGCCTCATCGGGATTGACGTCCTTGCGCGGCTCCTTGCCGAAGAACGCCTTGACCGCATCCTGCACCTTGGGCATGCGGGTCATGCCGCCGACCAGGATCACCTCGCCGATATCGCCGATCTTGAGGCCGGCATCGTTGAGCGCGGTGCGGCACGGATCGATGGTGCGCTTGACCAGGTCCTCGACCAGCGCCTCGAGCTTGGCCCGGGTCAGCTTGATGTTGAGATGCTTCGGGCCCGAAGCGTCGGCGGTGACGTAGGGCAGGTTGACGTCGGTCTGATGCGCGCTGGACAGCTCGATCTTGGCACGCTCGGCGGCATCCTTCAGACGCTGCAGCGCGAGCGGATCCTTGCGCAGGTCGATGCCCTGCTCCTTCTGGAATTCCTCGACCAGGTAGTCGATGACGCGCTTGTCGAAATCCTCGCCGCCGAGGAAGGTGTCGCCGTTGGTGGCCAGCACCTCGAACTGCTTCTCGCCGTCGACCGCGGCGATCTCGATGATCGACACGTCGAAGGTGCCGCCGCCGAGGTCGTAGACCGCGATCTTGCGATCGGCGCCCTTCTTGTCGAGGCCGTAGGCCAGCGCGGCCGCGGTCGGCTCGTTGATGATGCGCTTGACCTCCAGCCCGGCGATGCGGCCGGCGTCCTTGGTCGCCTGGCGCTGGCTGTCGTTGAAGTAGGCCGGCACCGTGATCACCGCCTCGGTGACCGGTTCGCCGAGATAATCCTCGGCGGTCTTCTTCATCTTCATCAGCACCTTGGCCGATACCTCCGGCGGGGCCATCTTGCGGCCGTCGCTGGTTTCGACCCAGGCGTCGCCGTTGTCATGGCCGAAGATCCGGTACGGCACCAGGTCGAGGTCCTTCTTGACCTCGGCGTCGGTGAACTTGCGGCCGATCAGGCGCTTGACCGCGTAGAACGTGTTCTTGGGATTGGTGATCGCCTGGCGCTTGGCCGGCGCACCGACCAGCACCTCGCCGTCCTTGGTGAAGGCGACGATCGAGGGCGTGGTGCGATCGCCCTCGGCGTTCTCGATGACGCGCACCGAGGACCCTTCCATGATCGCGACGCACGAGTTGGTCGTGCCGAGATCGATACCGATGATCTTGCCCATGGCTTCAGCTCCGGAATGCGATGCGGCACCGCGGCCGCGCTGGGGTGGGAATGGGGTTGCGGGTGCGGCGATTCAAGCGTCCGCGGGCGCGCGCGCGACGGCGACCAGCGCCGGCCGCAGCAGGCGGTCGTTGAGCAGATAGCCTTTCTGCAGCACGCTGACCACGCTGTCGGGCGCGTGCTCGCTGCTCTCGACCATGCTCATCGCCTGATGCCGCTCGGCATCGAAGGGTTGCCCGAGCGGATCGAGCGCCGTCAGGCCGGCCGACTCGGTCACCTTGGCCAGCGCCTTCAGGGTCAACTCCATCCCGGCGCGCAGGCTCGCGGCATCGGCGTTGGCGATGCCCAGCCCACGCTCGAGGCTGTCGCGCACCGGCAGCAGGTCGGCAAGCAGCTTCTCGTTGGCGTAGCGACGTGCCTGCTCCAGATCGCGCTGCATCCGGCGCCGCTGATTCTCCAGTTCGGCGCGCTCGCGCAACAGGGTCTCGCGCATCTCGGCCACCGCCGCCTCGGCCGCGGCCACACGCTCGGCCAGCTCGGCCGCATCGGCCGGCGTGCTCGATTGCGCCGGATCCGGCGCGGAGGGATTGCTGTCGTGCATCGTCGGATTCCCGCAGTCGTTCGGCGCGTCCGGCACCAGCCGGGGCGCGGATGATCGGGCGAAACGCCCTTCCGGGGAAGCGTTATGAGGCCGTGACGACGCGATTCAAGGCATCGCTGAGCAGATGCGCGCTGGCCTGCACCACCGGGATCACGCGGTCGTAGGCCATCCGCGTCGGCCCGATCACGCCGATCGCGCCCAGCACGCGGCCGCCGGCGCCGTAGGGCGCGGTGACCACCGAGCAACCATCGAGCGCGGCGAAACCCGACTCCTCGCCGATGAACAGGCGCACGCCGGGAGCGCGCGCGCAGGTTTCCAGCAGTGCCAGCAGCCCGCGCTTCTGCTGGAACGCCTCGAACAGGTCGCGCAGACGGTCGAGATCGGCCAGGCCCTGCTGGCCCATCAGGTTGGTCTGGCCCGACACCAGCATGTCGAGGCCCTCGTGCGGCGGCGGCGCGAAGGCACCGGCGGCCATGTCCACCGCAGCGCCCAGGGCGCGGTGCAGATCGCCGCCGGCGGCACGCAGCTCGGCCAGCAGGCGCGCGCGGATATCGTCCAGGCGCAGGCCGGCGAACTGGGCGTTGAGCACCGCCGCGGCGTGTTCCAGTTCCACCGCGTGCGGGCGCCGGGTCATCTGCAGCACGCGGTTCTGCACCTGCTGGTCGGCGAACACCAGCACCGCCAGCACGCGGTTGTCGGGCAGCGCCACGAAGTCGATGTGCTTGAGCGGCATGTCACCCTCGCGCGGCACCGTGACCACGCCGACGAAGTGGGTCACCGCCGACAGCAGGGTCGAGACATTGCTCAGCAGTTCGCGGCCATTGGTCGCATCGCGCGGCACCTCGCGTTCGAGGCGATCCATCTCGACGCGCGGCAGCGGCTTGAGTTCGATCAGGCTGTCGACGAACACGCGCAGCCCCTGCGCGGTCGGGATCCGCCCGGCCGAGGTGTGCGGCGAGGCCAGCAGGCCGGCCTCCTCGAGATCGGACATGATGTTGCGGATGGTCGCCGCGCTGACGTCGAGACCGGACGCGCGCGACAGCGTGCGCGAGCCGACCGGCTCGCCGTCGACCAGATACTGGGCGATCAGGGTGCGCAACAGCTGGCGTGCGCGGGCATCGAGCATCGGGCCGGACTCGCGGTTGATGACGCAGGCGTCGGCTTCGGGCGATCAAACCGGCCCTGCATGGATAAGGCCTGACGCGCCGCGATGCAAGCCCCGCGACATCGGGCGGCCGCCCGCTCGGCTAGAGTCCACTAGAATCCGGGTCCGTCGCGGCACCCGGATCGCCAACCCGCACGATGCCCCTCCCATGCTGAAACAGCTCAATGTGCGCCAGTTCGCCGTGGTCGAGGAAGCCGAGATCCGCTTCGGCCCCGGCCTGACCGTGGTCACCGGCGAAACCGGCGCCGGCAAGTCGCTGCTGGTCGATGCGCTGGCGCTGCTGGCCGGCGCGCGTGCCGACGCCGGCCAGGTCCGCAGCGGCGCCGCGCGCGCCGAGCTTGCCGCTGAATTCGACATCGGCGCCCTGCCCGCCGCCCGGGCCTGGCTGCAGGACCAGGCGCTCGACGACGCCGATGACTGCCGGCTGCGTCGCGTCATCGCCGCCGAGGGAGGATCGCGCGCCTGGATCAATGGCCGGCCGGCCAGCCTGGCCCAGCTCGATGCGCTGGCCGAGCGACTGCTGGAGATCCACGGCCAGCACGAGCACCAGGCGCTGTTGCAGCGCGAGCATCAGCTGGAACTGCTGGACGCATTCGGTCATCTGCAGGCGAACCTCGCCGAGGTGCGCGCCCAGGCACTGCGCTGGCGCGCGCTCGATGCCGAGATCCGCCGCCTGGCCGGCGACGACGATCGCGACGCGCGCATCGAGCGACTGCGCCACGAGCTGGACGAACTCGAGCGTTGGGCGCTCGCGCCGGAGGCCCTGGCCGAACTGGAACAGCAACACCGCCGCCTCGCCCATGCCGAACGCCTGGTCAGCGGCGCGGCGGCCCTGGTCGATCGTTGCGACGGCGACGCCGATCAGGCGCTCGGGCGCCAACTGGCGCGCGCGCAGGGCGAACTGGCGCGACTGGTCGAACTCGACCCGGGGTTGCAGGATGCCGCCGAGTTGCTCGCGGGCGCCGCGATCCAGCTGGGCGAAGCCAGCGAGTTGCTGGCGCGCTACGCCGAGCGCCAGGACCTCGATCCCGGCCGCTATGCCGAAGCGGATGCCCATCTCTCCCACCTGCACGAGCTGGGCCGCAAGCACCGGCAACCGATCAGCGCGCTGGCCACCCACGCGCGGACGCTGCGCGACGAGCTGGACCGCCTCGATCATGCCGGCGCGGCGTTGCAGCTTCTCGCCGGCGAGCGCGCGGCGGCGGCGGCGGCCTGTCGCCGCGCCAGCGCGACACTCAGCAGCGGACGCGCCGCCGCCGCCGCGCGCCTCGGTGCCGCGGTGGCCGCGCTGATGGAGCAGCTGGGCATGGCCGGCGGCCGGTTCGCGGTCGAGATCGAAGCGTCGGGAGACAGCGACCCCGATCCGCAGGGCTGCGAACGCTGCGAGTTCATGGTCAGCGCCAATCCGGGCCTGCCGCTGCGGCCGCTGCGCCGGGTGGCCTCGGGTGGCGAGCTGGCGCGCATCGGATTGGCGCTCGAAGTTGCCGCGCTCGGCCACGACGCCATCGGCACGATGGTGTTCGACGAGGTCGACAGCGGCATCGGCGGCGCCGTGGCCGAGGTGGTCGGACAGAAGCTGCGCGCGCTGGGCAGCGAGCGGCAGGTGCTGTGCGTGACCCATCTGGCGCAGGTGGCGGCGCAGGGGCATGCGCACCTGCGAGTGCTCAAGGACAGCGACGGCGGCGCCACGCGCACGCGCATCGAGACACTCGCGGCCGAGGGCCGTCGCGAGGAACTGGCGCGCATGCTCGGCGGTGTCGAGATCACCCGTGAAACCCGCGCCCACGCGCGCCGCATGCTCGAGCAGGCCCAGCAGGACTGAACAGCGTGCCGCGGCGGCGCGCGACGCGGCCGACGCAGGCCGCGGGCGTCAGTCGTGCAGCAACGCGCGCTCGCGCGCCAGCCGATAGAGGTCGAGTTCGGAGCCGGCCCCCAGCTTGCCCATCAGGCTGGCGCGATGGATGTAGAGCGTCTTCTGGCCGATGCCGAGCTCGACCGCGGCCTGCTTGGGTGTCAGCCCGCGCGCCAGCAGCAGGAACACCTCGCGTTCGCGCGCGGTCAGCCGGTTCAGGGGATCGAGATCCTCGCGCGGGCGTTCGGCGCGGCGCAGCACGATGTCCGAGCTGAGGAAATGCTCGCCGGCCAGCACCGCGCGCAACCCGGCCACCAACTCCTCCGGTGCCACGCCCTTGGTCACGTAGCCGCTGGCACCGCGGCGCAGCGACTCCGAAACATACGGCTCGGTGTCGTGCATGCTCAGCACCACGATGCGGATCGCCGGCGCGACATTGTGCATGTGCTCGATCAGCGGCAGGCCGCCGCCGTCGGGCAGCGACAGGTCCAGCACCACCAGATCCGGGCGCTGCTGCACGACCGTCTCCAGCGCCTCGTCGGCGCTGCGGCATTCGGCGATCACCTCGAGGCCGGGCTCCTGCTCGATCAGGCGCTTGAACCCTTCGCGCACGATGGCGTGATCATCGACCAGCACGATGCGACTCATCGCCCTAGTCTAGTGGCGCAGGCCCGCCGCCGCGCACCGCCACGGATACTCCACGCTGGCGCCTGGCCGGATGCTGTGCTATCGAAACCGCATGCGCATCCGCATCACTCCGTTGTCGCGTGGACTGCCGGCGGGGCTGGCCTATGGAACGCTCTGGCTGGGGCTCTGGCAGATCTCGCAGTCGTACTGGTTTCTGCCGGCGGGGCTGCGCTTCGGCGTGCTGCTGCTGGCGCCGCTGGAGCTGTGGCCCTGGCTGATCGGCGGCGAATGGGCGGCGGCGCTGCTGCTCAACACGACGCTGCGACCGGTGCACGCCAGCCTGCTGCTGCTGATCAGCCTGCCGCCGCCGCTGGCCGTGGCGGCCGTGATTGCCCTGCTGCGCCGCTTCGGCCTGCGCGCATCGATCGAACTGCCCGAGGATCTGGCCCGCATCCTGACCGCGGCGCTGCTGGCCGCGATCACGGTCACCGCCCTGAATGCGGGCTTCGTCAGCGCGCTGGCGCCGACGCCATCCGCCAGCCTGCCCTACGCGCTGGCCAACCTGGTGCTGGGCGATTACGTCGGCATCCTGCTGATCGCACCGCTGCTGGTGATGCTGCTGCGGGCGCCGCCTGGCGAACAGGCCGGTCTGCGCATGCTGGCCGACATGCTGTGGTTCCTGCTGCCGGTCGTCACCCTGCTGCTGCTGGCGATGGGCGGCAGCGAGCCGCTGGCGCGCTACGCACGGGTGCTGGCGCTGGTGCCGGTGATGTTTTTCGCCTTCCGCCACGGCTGGCGCGGCGCCAGCATCGCCATGCTGGCGGCAAGCACCGCGCTGACCCTGCGTGCCGCGCAGGCGCTGCATCCGCACGCACCCGCCGAGGCCCAGCTGTTCATGGCGGTGGCCGGCACCGGTGCGCTGCTGCTGGGAGCCGCCACCGATGCCCTGCGCCGCAGCGGCGCGCGACTGGCCTTGCAGAATGCGCGCGTCGAGGGCGCCAACCGGCGCCTCGACCAGCTGGCTCAGCAGCTGGCGTCGGCGGCGCGCCGCAACCTGCGCGAGGAGGAGGAGGAACGTCGCCGCATCGCGGGCGAACTGCATGACGAACTGGGCCAGAATCTCACCGCGATCCAGACCCGCGTCAAGCTGGCGCAGGGGCGCCTGCAGGAGGCGGGGCTCGGCGATGTCGCCGCTGCCATCAACGAGATCCTCGCCGGCATGCGTCGCAGCGTGCGCGGCCTGCTCGAGTCGCTGCGCCCGGTCGCGCTGGATGAATTCGGACTGGCGCGGGCGCTGGAGGACGGCCCGATCCGCGACCTGTTGCGCAGCGCCGGCATCCGCTACCGGCTGGAACTGCACGGCGATCTGCGCGTGCTCGACGACGACACCGGCACCACCGTCTACCGCATCGTGCAGGAGGCCGCCACCAACACCGTGCGGCACGCGCATGCGCGGCAGTTCGAGTTGCGCCTGCGCGCCGGCCGTCACGGCGATGCCCTGCTGGTCCTGCTCGACCTGCGCGACGACGGTGTCGGCTTCAGCCTGCAGCCCGGGCGCAGCGGCGGGCGCGGCCTGCAGGGCATGCGCGATCGGGTGCTGGCACTCGGCGGCCTGTTCCGACTGCGCCAGGAGCCGCGCGGCGCGCGGCTGCGGATCTTGCTGCGCCAGCCGCTGGGCAGCGGCGCCGGCGAGACGGCCGGTCTCGGCTGAGGCCGCGTCGGCCTGGCGGATGTCCCGCGGCGCCTCGGGACACGCTCGGCCAGGACGACCCCGCGGCGCCGAATCCGGCGCGGGTTCCGACGCGGCAGCTCGTCGTCGCGCACCTGCGTGCCGAAGGCGCGACCGGCCAGCCATCGCGTGAGCCGCTCCGGCACCCGCCCGGGGCGGGTCTAGGAATCTTTCCGATACCGGGCTCTTAACATTGCGTTTACGCTTGATCCAGCTTGGGGGCACCGCTGCCTGGGGGCGGCGGTCGCGGATAGGCCGTTTGGGGACGGCCGGTCCGCTCGGCGGGCAGGAAGCCTGCTTGCTGCGGCAGAGGGAGATGCCGTGCTCGCCATCGGCAGGACGCTGGTGACGATGCCCGATCGATGGGATCGGGGGCACCGCGGACGGTCACGGATCACCGTCCGCGGTCTTTCATTTGCCGCGTTTCTTCGGACGCACGTACAGCACCAGGCTGTGCTCTTCCAGCACGTACCCGTGCTTGTCGGCGATCTCGCGCTGCAGCCGTTCGATCTGCTCGCTGACGAACTCGATCACCTTGCCGCTCTCGATGTCGATCATGTGATCGTGGTGGCGCCCGCGCTCGAGCTCGAACACCGCCTGCCCGCTCTCGAAGTTGTGCTTGACGACCATGCCCGCCGCCTCGAACTGCGTGAGCACGCGATAGACCGTCGCCAGGCCGATGTCGTCCCGGCTGACCAGCAGCTGGCGATAGATGTCCTCGGCGGTCATGTGCCGCTGCGCCGATTCATCGAGGATCTGCAGGATGCGCATGCGCGGATGCGTGACCTTGAGGCCCGCCTTGCGCAATTCGTGGGACTCGGAATCCACCGCCATCTCCGGTGCCGCTGATCCAATCCGCCGCAGTGTATCATCGGGATTCGACCCCTCCGATGCCCGCCGCATGCCCAAGTTCAATCGCCCTCTCGCCCTGCTGCTCGCCATCGTTTCATTGAGCGGTTGCGGCATCATCTACAAGCCGGACGTGCAGCAGGGCAACCTGCTGGAGCAGAAAAACGTCACGGAGCTCAAGCCCGGCATGACCAAGCGCCAGGTGCTGGCGCTGCTGGGTTCGCCGTCGGTGCAGAACCCGTTCACCCGGGATCGCTGGGACTATGTCGCCAGCTACCAGCATCGCGGCGGCGCGGTGGACGTGCGCCGGTTCACCCTGTTCTTCAAGAACGACGCCCTGGTCCGTACCGAGGGCAATTTCTTCGCCGAGAACTCGAAGGACCTGCTCAAGCAGAGCGATGCCTACAAGGGCGAGTACATCCCCACGATCCCGAAGAAGAACGGCCAGGGCGACGGCGGCGGCTGATCAGCGCCGCGCGCGCCGGCGCCGCGCCTCGCGCGGATCCTGGACCAGCGGCCGATAGACCTCGACGCGGTCGCCATCGGCCAGCGGCGCGTCCAGCGCCACCAGCCGCGCGTGAATGCCGACGCGACCCGCCAGGCACGCCGTCTCCGGATGCGCCAGCACCAGGCCGCTGGCACGCACGGCCTCGGCGACCCGCGCATCCGCAGGCAGCGTCAACATCGCGCCGAAGGCAGCGCCCTGCGCCGGCGCGTACACCACCTCGACACGAATCGGTTCAGCCGTAGGCACGCCGCGCCTCGCTGCAGAAATCATCCACCAGCCGGTCGGCCAGGCCCTGGAATCCCAGCCGCAGCGCGCTCGCGGTCAGGCGCCCGGCGAACTCGAAGCCGAGATCGAGTTCGACCTTGCAGCCGGCATCGCCCAGCGCGGTGAACGTCCACACGCCGTCCATCTGCTTCAGCGGGCCCGCGACCAGACGCACGACGATGCGCCGCGGCGCGTCGAGCTCGTTGCGGGTGGTGAAGGACTGCACCATGCCGGCGATGCGCAGGCTGAGCTGCGCCACCAGATAGCCGTCGCCGCGCTCGAGCACGCGCGCGTCGGCGCACCACGGAAAACGCATCGGGTATCCTTCGACCTTGTTCACCAGATCGAACATCTGCGCGGGCGTATAGCGCACCAGCGCGCTGCGGCATATGCGGGTCACGGCGACTCGAGCGGTGGCTGCGGTGCGGCGATTCTAACGGCAGCCTCAGGCAGACATGGCCAAGACCAAGGACAGCGGCAAAGGCTCGGGCACGATCGCGCTCAACAAGCGCGCGCGCCACGAGTACCACTTCGACGAACGCTACGAGGCCGGCATCGCCCTGCAGGGCTGGGAGCTCAAGGCGCTGCGCGCCGGGCGCATCAACATCAGCGAGGCCTACGCGCTGGTCAAGGGCAGCGAGCTGTACCTGTTCGGCGCCTCGATCCCGCCGCTGATCCAGGCCTCCACCCATGTCGTCGCCGACGACCGCCGCACGCGCAAGCTGCTGCTGCATCGCGAGGAGATCGACCGGCTGATCGGCGCCGTCGAACGCAAGGGCTACACCCTGATCCCGACCGCGCTGTACTGGAAGGGCCAGCGCGTCAAGCTGGAACTGGCGCTGGCGCGCGGCAAGCAGGCGCACGACAAGCGCGCCGCCGAGAAGGAACGCGACTGGAATCGCGAGAAGCAGCGCACCCTGCGCGCGCACAATCCGCGCGCCTAGAGCCATCGTGTCAACCGCGCCGTGCGCCGCGCTCCCTGCGCGGACGACTGTCTGCACGCCGGTCGCGCCCAAGCCCGGCGAGCGGATCGACACGCACGCCGCAGTCCCCCACGCCGCCTTGTGATCGCCCGCCGCGCGCCCCATACTGGGATCAGAGCGGACGCTCTCCCGGGGGTGATACGGCTTCGACGGGGGTCGCGAAATCGCCTGGTGCATGCCGAGGGGGCAGCTTTCCTCGTTAATCCAGCCGCAACCATTCAGACGCCAACGACGACGTCTACGCTCTGGCCGCTTAAGGCCTAAGCCCCGAACCCACTTGTGTCCGTGCTCGTGGATGTAGGGTCATCATCACGGGATCGCCCGCGCCGCTGCCCGTCAGCGCGGGTCAAATCAAAACGGGCTGGTCCTGCGGTGTGCTTCGCCCACCGTGTTGCCGCAGGGCGAGACCAAACGGTGAGCTAAGCATGTAGGGCCGGGGATGGAGTGCCTTCGGACGCGGGTTCGACTCCCGCCACCTCCACCAATGACAAACCCCAATCGGGAATGGTTGGGGTTTTTTTTGCCCGCTCCCCCGGCATACCGACGCGTCGTGGTTGTCCCCTCGATGTCCCGATAGGCAGAACCCCGAATCGGGTGACGCGATGGCTCACGTCGCTGCTGTTCAGCGCGGCGATACAGCGGCGTCCGGGCGCATCTGCGCGCGCTGGAGCGCAAGGGAACCCGCATCGGCATGCCGGATCTGCCGGTCGCAGCGCCTGGCTTCGCGTGCGATCCGGAGCGGGGGACCGGCAACCGGCCCGAGTTCCAGGACTGCGCCGCGCGAGCCGGATGCGGCGCAGGCAATCGCCTTTCGTCTCGGCCAGGCCGATCTGCCGAACACCGGGGGATGCGAAACGGTCATGCGTCGCTTGCGGACCTTGGGAGGGTTTCGTTTCCCCTACCGGGCCGGGATGCAGGTGCGCTCCCGAAGCGGCGGCAGTCCAGTACGATGCCAAGCCAACGCCATGAGGCCTGCGCGAGACGGATCGACCGCTCCAGTCCGTCACGACCGCATACACAATATGCCGGGACCGATAACTGCATCCGCCGAGCCCTGCAAGGCCAACGAGCCGCCAAGTTGATCGCTGCAGCAATGGGGCTCGAGTTCGGGTGGGATCGGCTTGCCCGGGCTGCACCACAAATCCGCCGAGCATTGCACCAATGACACCCACCAGCTTCCAGCAGCTCGCCAACTTCATCTGGTCCGTCGCCGATCTTCTGCGCGGTCCCTACCGCCCGCCGCAGTACGAGCGTGTGATGCTGCCGCTCACCGTGCTGCGCCGCTTCGATGCCGTGTTGGCGCCAAGCAAGGACGCCGTGCTCAAGCGCTACGCCGAGCTGAGCAACAAGGGCATCCCCAATATCGATGCCATCCTCAACAACCTGGCCAAGGATGAAAACGGCATCCCGCTGGGCTTCCACAACCACAGCCAGCTCGATTTCCAGAAGCTCAAGGGTGACCCCGACAACATCGGCCGCCACCTGGCCGACTACATCACGGGTTTCTCCGAGAACATCCGCAAGATCTTCGAGCGTTTCGAGTTCGAGAAGGAGATCGAAAAGCTTGAAGAATCCGACCGTCTGTATCAGGTCGTTTCCCAGTTTGCCGAGATCGACCTGCACCCACGCAAGGTCGACAACATCACCATGGGCCTGGTGTTCGAAGACCTGATCCGGCGCTTCAACGAGGCCGCCAACGAAACGGCGGGCGATCACTTCACCCCGCGTGAAGTCATCCAGCTCATGGTCAACCTGCTGCTGGAGCCCGACACCAGCGTGCTCACCCAGGTCGGCGTCATCGTCACCATCTGCGACCCCGCCTGCGGCACCGGCGGCATGCTGGCCGAGGCGCAAAACTGGATCCAGTCGCACAACGACCG
>JAGWPB010000107.1 GCA_028870665.1 Lysobacteraceae bacterium | reverse complement strand
TGCCGCTCGCCGACGCCGCGGCCCTCGCGGATCTCGATCGTCATCGCCCGGCTGACGACGTCGCGCGAGGCCAGGTCCTTGGCGTTGGGCGCGTAGCGTTCCATGAACCGCTCGCCCGCGCTATTGGTCAGGAATCCGCCCTCGCCGCGCACCCCTTCGGTGATCAGACAGCCGGCACCGTAGACGCCGGTCGGATGGAACTGCACGAACTCCATGTCCTGCAACGCCAGGCCGGCGCGCAGCACCATGCCGCCGCCGTCGCCGGTACAGGTGTGCGCCGAGGTGCAGGAAAAATAGGTGCGGCCGTAGCCGCCGGTGGCCAGCACCACGGCGTGGCCGCGGAACAGGTGCAGCGTGCCCTCGTTCATGTCCAGCGCGAGCACGCCGACGCAGGCGCCCGCGCTGTCGAAGATCAGGTCGAGCGCGAAATACTCGATGAAGAAACGCGCCTGATGGTTCAGGGCCTGCTGGTACAGCGTGTGCAGGATGGCGTGGCCGGTGCGGTCGGCGGCGGCGCAGGTGCGCTGCGCCGTGCCCTTGCCGTAGTGCGTGGTCATGCCGCCGAATGGGCGCTGGTAGATCTTGCCGTCCTCGGTGCGCGAGAACGGCACGCCGTAGTGCTCCAGCTCGATGATCGCCGGGATCGCCTCGCGACACATGTACTCGATGGCGTCCTGGTCGCCCAGCCAGTCCGAACCCTTGATGGTGTCGTAGAAGTGAAAGCGCCAGTCGTCCTCACCCATGTTGCCGAGCGCGCCGGCGATGCCACCCTGCGCGGCCACGGTGTGCGAACGCGTCGGGAACACCTTGGTCAGGCAGGCGGTGGCGAGGCCCTTGGCGGCCATGCCCATCGTCGCGCGCAGGCCGGCGCCGCCGGCGCCGACCACGACCACGTCGAACTTGTGCTGCTGGATCTTGTAGCTTTCCATCGGTCTCAGCTTCCCAGCGCAATGCGCAGCACCGCGAGTGCGCAGGCCAGCGCACCAAGTGCCGCGATAAATTTGATGCCGATCTGCAGCGTCAGCGCGAGCCAGCGGGTGTGGACGTAGTCCTCGATCACCACCTGCAGGCCGAGCTGCGCGTGCCAGAACGCCACCGCGGTGAAGGCGATCATCAGCAGCGCGTTCAACGGCTGCGCCAGCATCGCATGGGCGCTGGCATAGCCGGCGTGCAGCAGGCCGAGCGTCAGTGCCACGAACCAGATGCCGAGCAGCAGCAGGGCCAGCGCGGTCAGCCGCTGCTGCCACCAGTGGCCTGCGCCGGTTTGTGCCGAACCCAGTCCGCGCGCGCGTGCCAGCGGCGTGCGCATGTTGTCGTCGCTCATGCCCCACCCCCCGACAGCACCCATGCCCAGGCCAGCAGCGTCAGCAGCAGGCTGCCGATCACCGTCAGCCAGCTGTTGCGCACGAAGGCGGCGATCGTGTAGCCCAGACCGGCGTCCTGCAGCAGATGGCGCACGCCATTGAGCAGGTGGTAGGCAAACGACCAGGTCCATCCCAGCAACAGCAGCAGGCCGATCGGGCTGGCGCAAAAGGCGGCGAAGCCGGCGAACGCCGCCGGGCCGGCGGCGAGCGCCAGCAGGCCCGCGGTCACCAGCACGGCCCCGGCGGCCAATGCGATGCCGGTGGCCCGATGCAGGATCGAACTGACCATCTGGGCCTGCCAGCGGTAGATGCCAAGATGAGGAGAAAGAGGTCGACCCGTCGAAGCCATGGCGAACGATCCTTGATGAAGACGCGGCGAGCCCGTGTCCGTGACGAGTCCGCCGGGTTGCGGGGTCCGGCAGCTGCGCCGCTCAGAAGTCGATGCAGCGCCCATGCTTCTCCCAGTCGCCGTAGCGTGTGGGATCGGGCGGTGGCCGCTGCACGGGCGCGGGCGCAGCCTCCGGAACGACCGCTGCGGACGCGGCGTGGTCGGGGTGCGCGGGCGAAGCGAGCTTGGGAGTCGTCTCGGGCATGGGCGTTGCTGCGGCGGTAATGGTAATACTTGCATCCTCGCCAACTCAATCGCCGTGATGCCGACCCACCCACCCGGCCAGACCGCATGCAGCGACTGGACTCTGCCCGCAGAGGCCCACTTGCTGCGCATCGAGGGCGCGGATGCACTCGCCTTCGCCCAGGCGCAATTTGCGTCCGATCTGCGCGAACTCGTCATCGGGCGCTGGCAATGGAGCGCCTGGCTGGATGCGCAGGGCCGCGTGCGTGCGCTGCTGCAGCTGGCACGCAGCGACGAGCAGACGCTGATCGCGCTGTTGCGTGGCGGCAGCGGCGATGCGCTGGCGCAGGACTTGCGTCGTTACGTCCTGCGTGCACGCGTGCGGATCACGCCGCAACGCGCGTGGCTGCATGCACGGCCCCTGGCCAGTGGCGGCGGCGGATCGGCGCTGCTGCAGGCGACGCGCCTGCGCCTGGATGCCGGCAGCCATGTCCTCGATCTGGACCTTGCCGCCGATCGTGAGCCCGATCCGGGACCCGACGACCGCAATGCGGCCGCACTGGCGGTCGTGCGCGCGGGCCACCCCTGGTTGCCCGAGGTGGCTCGAGGCACGCTGCTGCCGCCCGCACTGAGCCTGTTGCGACTGCAGGCCGTGAGCCTCGGCAAAGGCTGCTATCCGGGTCAGGAACTGGTCGCGCGACTGCACTACCGCGGCGGTCACAAACGTCGCCTGGCACGCGTGCGGCTGGCTGCACCACAACCGCCGGGCAGCCTTGCGATCATGGCGGGGCAGGCCGCGCTGCTGCTCAACGGCGCCAGCGATGGCCGCGAATGGGAAGCGCTGGCGGTCCTGTCGGAACCGCCTTCCACCGCGGCGATTACCGTGCAAGGCATTGTCTTGGAAGTGTTTCCAGCCTGAATCCCGACCCGGCCGGCAACCGGCCGCCGGCTGAACGACCCGCCGGCGGCACTTGCCCTCGTCGGCTCGCCCCCTTAACCTCCGCGCACTCTTTGACCGGCCCGCCGCCTCATGCGACGGACCGGACGCACCGAACCGGAAGTCCGGATCGTCGCGTCACTGGCCGACAGGCCAGCCTCATCGGTCCGCCGTAGCGGACAGCGGCACAGGCGCTCGATCACCGATCGCGCCGGCCGCAACCAGCCAACCGACGCCCCGGCAACGCGTCTGCAGTTCTTGCGCACCATGCGCAGCCGGGTCGTTGCATGACCCGTTTTCAGCGGCTCGAACGAGCGTGCCGCTCCCCCACCAGCGCCGCCGGCCCGGAGCGCATGAAGGAGGTACGACATGAAACTCGCCTGGTTGCTCTGGATGGCGTCCCTGATGCCGCCGCATGCAGCCGATCAGACCTGCCTGGCCACGACGGTGTATCTCGAGGCACGCGGCGAACCCGTCATCGGTCAGATGGCGGTGGCGGAAGTGGCCATGCGCCGACGCGAAATGAAACTGTGGGGCGACAGCGTGTGCGATGTGGTAACGGCGCCCAAGCAGTTTGCGACGACGACCGTGCCGAGCTCCTATGCGCTCGACAACCTGCAGGCATGGAACCGTGCCTGGGCCATCGCCGGACAGGCGCTGCAAAACTGGAAGCTGCCGCGCGGCGAGCGCACCGACGTGGTCCCGCACGCGGATCACTTCGTCAAGGCGGATTCGCCGATGCCCGACTGGGCGCACGGCACACCGCTTGCGGTAATCGGCGATCACCGCTTCTACGCGGCCAATTGATCTCTACAAATGGACGTCCAGACGCTTAAGC
>JAGWPB010000048.1 GCA_028870665.1 Lysobacteraceae bacterium | reverse complement strand
CACGAAGGGCCGACGCGTCTTTCCGCTGAGAGTCTTTCCGTACTCGGTCGTGTACCGAAGCCTTGCAACAGGCATTCGCATCATCGTTGTCCGCCATCAGCACAGGAAGCCCGGACACGGCGGCGCTCGACGCTGACTGCAGCCTTCGCTGAGGCTGCGGCCAGTGCCGGCGTGGGTGTACTTTGCGCACGCTTCGCTATCGCGCTGACAGGGGATGGCCATGCATCGTCGCTATGGGGTGTTGGTGTTGCTCACGGCCGTGGTGCTGGCGGTCACCGCCTATGCGGGCTGGATGATCTTTCAACCCACGCCGCAACTGCCGTTCACGGTGCGCTGGGTGGATGCGCAGCGCGCGCGCATCGAGCCGATCCCGGGCCTCACGCCGCCGGCCCTGCACGCCGGCGATGTGCTGGATCTGGCCGCGCAGTCGCCGGCCACGCGCATCGCCCTGGTCGCCAGCGAAAGAACCAACCTGCCGTCCGCGGCGAGTTATCCGCTGCTGATCCAGCGCGGCGCGGCGCAACTCAGCGTCCGCTTGGTCACGGTCGATGGCAACCGCGGCGCGCTGTCGAACTGGGCCGCTTGGCTGTGGCTCTACTCGCTGCTTCTCTACGCGGGCATCGGCCTGCTGGCACTGTCGCGCGGCCATGATCGCGCCGCCATGGGCATGGCCTTCTGGGCGATTGCCCAAGTCCCGCTCTCGACCGCCAGCTCTGGCATCCGCACCTCGCACGACACCGGGCTGGTCCTGCTCGGCCTGCTCGGCTACGTCGGCTTCGCCTTGCTCGCGCGGATCGGCTTTTATGTCATGGTGGAGTCGATCGCCGGCAACGCACTCGGCCCGCGCCGGCGCCTGCTGTGGCGCGGCCTGTTCGCGCTGGTCCTGGGTGCCGCGACGATCACGGGCCTCGGCGGCCCGATCGCCGTGGTGGCCGTCGGCTGGGCCGGGCTGCTGCAGGTACTGCATGGCCTGCTGCCGCCGGCCAGCTATCTGGTGCCGATCGCCCTGTTGTTCGCCAGTTATCGCCATGCCGATGCGCAGCAACGCCTGCGCCTGCGCTGGCTGCTGTGGGGCAGCATAGTGTTCGTGATGAGCCTGGTTTTCAACGACGTGCCGCTGCCGCTGAGTTCCTTCGTGCGTGCGCTGCTGGTCGGCGGGCTCTTCACCCTCGCCGCCTTCGCCTTGCTGTATGCGGTACTGCGCTATCGCGTGGTGGACGTCTCGTTCGTCCTCAATCGCGCCCTGGTGTACGCGGCCACCACCAGCCTGGTGCTGGGTCTGTTCGCCCTGTTCGAGAGCCTGATCGAGCGCAGTGCGCTGGGCCACGGCGCCAGCCTGGCACTGGAGTTCGCTGTGCCGCTGGCGCTGGGCGCCGCGCTGAGCACCGTGCACCGACGCATCGATGCCGTGGTCGAGCGGTTTTTCTTCCGTCGCCAGTACCGCGCCGAGGCCGCGCTGCACCGCTTTGCCAGGGAATGCGCCTACATCACCCAGCCCGGGAACCTGTTCGAGCTGGCCGTCGACCAGATCGCCCGCCATGCCGGCGCACCGCGGGTGGCGTTGTACGAGCGCACGTCGGACGCGTATGTGTGCATTCGCCAGCACGGCGAACCGGCCTTGCCGGCGCAGGTCGCTGTCGACGATCTCGCCTTCGTCGGCCTGCGCGCGCGCAACGCGGAGCTCGATCTGGATGACATCCAGAGCCAGCTCGGCCGGGGCGGCTATGCCTTTCCGCTGATGCTGCGCGGCAGCCTGCTCGGCGCGCTCATCGTGGGCCAGCGCCCCGGCGAGCACTACGCCGCCGACGAGCGCGAACTGCTGTTCCATGTCGCGCACGAAGTCGGTGCGTCGCTGTTCGCGCTGCGCGCGCGCGAAAGCCAGGCCTTCGTGCGCGCGCTGGCGCAGGGCACCCTCAAACCCGAAGACGCGCGTGCGCAGGCGATCCGGCTCGAAACGACGTGGGTGATGGCCTGAGCGGAGGCAAACGAGTGCCGGATGGGCCAGCAAGCCAATGGACGTCGATCCTTCAGCCTGCGGCTGCGGGATGACGATCATGCAGTCCCGCATGCTTCTCAAGGTTTGCGTCACGCCGCCACGACACTGTCGCGCAGCTCACGCCTCGCCCATGCACTGCCAGGCGACGCTTTTTCAACCCACCCGACGCCACCGGAGCCAATCATGTCGCTTGAAGACATCTTCTACCTGAGCCAGTCCGTGGCATCGGTCGCCGTGATCGGCTCGCTGATCTATCTCGGCCTGCAGGTGCGCAGCGCCGAACGCAGCCAGCGCGCGATCATGCAGCAGGGGCGGGCGGATCGCACCTCGCACGGCTCCATCGCCATCGCGAGCCCGGAGTTGGCACGCGTGTTTCACAAGGGCTCGGCGGGCCATGCGGATCTCACGCGCGAGGAGTTCACGCAATGGATGATGATCTGTCGTGCGCTGTTCCTCAGTGGCGAGGATTCGTTCCTGCAGCACGAGGCCGGGCAACTTGACCAGAAGGCCTTCGACAGCTACGTCGCCGGTGCCCGCTTCTACATGCAATCACCCGGAATGCGTGCCGCGTGGAAACTGTCCGCCGGTCAGTTTGGAAGCGACTTCGGCAATTTCGTCACGGCGCTGGTGGAGCAGACCCCGGTCGCACGCGGCCCGGATGCCTACGCTCAATGGCAGCAGCTGGTGCGGGCGGAAAGCGGCGCTGCCGCTCAACCCGAGGGCGCCTGAAGCAGCGGTTTCGAGTCCGTGCGAACCCGCCTTGTGGCCTGTCGCCCGCACCACGCTGACGCGCTGATGCGGATCGCGGGCTCCCGACGCATTCGCGCACGGCTCTGCGCGAGCTCGACTGCCAGTTGTCGATGCGTCGTGTCGATGCCGCTGCAGAGTGTGCCGGCGCGCCACGCGCGTCGCTGGCCGGTTGCGGCTACGAAGCCCGCAGCGCCCAGCGCTCGTGGTCGCGCCAGCGCCCGCCGATCTTGAGATAGCGCGGCGAATAGCCTTCCCTCTGGAACCCGCACGAGCGCACCAGTGCGATGGAGGCGGCGTTGCCCGGCTGGATGTTGGCCTCCAGCCGATGCAGCTTGAGCACGGTGAAGGCGTGGCGTGCCGTGGCCTTGAGTCCCTCGCGCATCAGCCCCTGACGTTCGCGACCGGCGAAGGCGTAGTAGCCCAGATACCCGCTGCGGAACACGCCCATCACGATGTGGGTGAGATTGACCACGCCGACGATCTGGCGCGTTGTCCGCAGGCAGACGAGGAATCCCTGGTGGTCCGGTTGCGCCATGCGTCGCAGGTAGGCCGCGTAGTGCGCGGGCGTGGCCGGTGCTCGCACCCACGCGCCGTGCAGGACGCGGCTGGCGCGGGCGAGCCGCAGGAACTCGGCCTGATCCAGGGCCGTGGGTGGGCGAAGATCGATGCGCGCGGTCATGGCGTGACCGGTGTCAGGGTTCGGCCGCGTGCCGCTTGCGGTGCGTTTGCACAGCGGTGGGCTGCGTGTTGCGCATGCCCCGCATGCCGCGAACGCACCGGCCCAGCTCGAGCATGGCCTGCGCTTCGGACATCGCCGCTGCGTTTGCTGAAACCGCGTCCGGAACCCACGCCGGAAAGGCAACCTCCCGGGTGACGTGGTTCCCGGAAGCGGTGTGGACCTCGTGAACCCGGGCGAGCCACCGGATCGGAAAGCACGCTGCGGCGCGAACGAGCGCTGGCCAGAGGCGTCGATGGACGCAGGTGATCCGGCCGTCGACGAGGCGGCATACGAGGATGTCGCGGCAGTCGCGCAGCGCACGGGTGAGTTCGAATATCGCCTGGCGCCGGGGATGAGCCCACCAGCTCCCGCGAATCGGCGCACCCACGATGGCTGCCGCCAGTGTAGGTACCGATCCCGTCGCCGCCTCCAGGACGACGCCGTGTTGGCGCACGAATGCCGCCGCCTGGCGTGGCGTCACGCGGTGCCCCCGCCCGCGTCGCGGTCGGGACCATCCCCGGCTTCCCGATGCGAGCCGGTCACTGGCACCCGCGCAACTGCGAGCGCAGGTGCGACTCCTCGGCTTCGAGCGCCGGCTTGGCGTCCTGGAAGGCGTTGCGCAGTTTGTGCTCGACCGCGTCGTATTGCTGCTGCACGCGCTGGCAGATCTCGGCGCGCGGCAGCGGCTCGCAACGGTCCTGCACCGAGGTGTAGTAGCCGGCGATGCGGCTGGCGACGTGCGGCTTCGGCCCGACGCCGGGCGCCGAGATGCCGGCGCCGCCGGGGCCATAGGTGCGCGCCAGCGGCATCGAGATCGCGCCCAGCACGCCGATCGGCGCCAGATAGGACGGCGGGTTGCCGTCGGAGCTGACATAGCGTTTGCCGTCGGTGGCGCGATAGCAGGCGTAGAGCTGCGGCAGCGGCGCCGGCGGCGGCGCGGCGGGCGGCGGTGCGGGTGCGACGCTGGGCATGGAGGGCGGCGGTGGCACCGGCGCACTGGGCGCGCGATCGGGCAGGACGATGGTGCGGGCCTGCTGTCCCGCGGCGCAGGGCTGGTCCTGAAAGCTGATCACGCCGCTGGCGCCGACGCAGCGGTAGACGGTCGTCGCCGCGACCGGCGCGGCGACCAGCAGCGAGAGCAGGAACAACAGCGGCATCACGTGGCGCATGGCAGCCTCCGGCGCATCGCTGATGCTACACCGGCGATAGCCATGCGCCGGGTGTCTGCGGCACCATCGCGGTCTGCCCACGAACCTGCGGAGCCTGCGGATGCGCCCCCTGCGCGTTGATCTTTTCAGCGACACCAAGACCCGGCCCACGCCGGCGATGCGCGCGGCGATGGCCGGCGCCGAGGTCGGCGACGAGCGCGCCGGCGAGGATCCCACGGTGACGGCGCTGGAGACGCGTTGCGCCGCGCTGCTGGGCAAGCCGGCGGCGGTCTATCTGCCCTCGGGCACGATGTGCAACGAGATCGCGCTGGCGGTGCACTGCCGGCCCGGCGAGGCGGTGCTGTGCGAGGCCACGGCGCACATCGTCGGCTTCGAGGCCGGCGGCCCGGCGGCGCTGGCCGGGGTGATGCTGGAGCCGATCGCCGGCACGCGCGGGATGTTCGATGCGGATGCGCTGAAGCGCCACCTGCGCGCCGACAACCTGCAGGCGCCGCTGCAGCGGCTGGTCGCGGTCGAACAGACGACCAATCTCGGCGGCGGCGCGGTGTGGTCGCACGCGGCGCTGGACGCGGTCGCCGACGCGGCGCACGCGGCCGGGCTGGCCACGCACATGGACGGTGCGCGGCTGCTCAACGCGGTGGTCGCCAGCGGCGTGCCCGCGGCCGACTTCGCGCGCGGCTACGACTCGGCCTGGATCGACTTCAGCAAGGGCCTGGGCGCGCCCGGCGGCGCGATCCTCGCCGGCAGCGCGGGTTTTGTGCGCGAGGCGCGGCGCTGGCAGCTGCGCATCGGCGGCGCGATGCGCCAGAGCGGCATCATCGCCGCCGCCTGTCTGTACGCGCTCGACCATCACGTCGCACGCCTGGCCGACGATCACGCGCGCGCGCGGCGCCTGGCGCAGGGCTTGGCGAACATCCCCGGCGTCGCCATCGATCCGGCCACGGTCGCGAGCAACCTGGTCTATTTCGAGCTGACCGCCGATGGCTGGGACGCCGCGCGGCTGGCTGCGGCCACGCTGACCGAGGGCGTGCGGCTGTGTCCGATGGGTCCGCGGCGCGTGCGCGCGGTGACCCATCTCGACATCGACGATGCCGGCATCGATCGGGCGCTGGACGTGATCGCGCGCGCGTTGCGCACGGCGGGGTGATCCGGGCCGCGCGCAGCGCGGCGCTCCGAACCGCTCCGGGAACCCCCGGCTCCTCCGCTGGCACCGGAGGAGCGTGCGGCGAGCGGGCGCGTCGCGGCCAGGCCACGCGCGTGCGCCGCAACCCGCTCGAGTGCGCAGGTCACGGCAATCGGGCGGAAGGGCTCGAGCCTGTAGGTGTTTCATGGCCAGCAGAAAAAACGGGCGCCACAAGGGCGCCCGCTGGGTGCAAGGGAACGGACGTCTGGATGTCCAGACGTCCGTTACTCGCATTACTGAACGGCGGCCACCGCGATCGGCTCGCCGCCGGCCAGCGTCGGCACCCCAGCCGCGAACGCGGCCTTGTTGTAGGCGGCGACGGCGCCGGCCAGCAGGTTGTTGAAGCCGGCCAGCGTGGTCGCGTTCTGCTGTGCCTGCTGCTGGCCCATCTGCAGCAGCGGGGCGGTCGGCGCCTGGTTCTGCAGGCTGGCCAGGGTTCCGTAGAGGGCGGCGATACCGCCGTGCAGGTCGGTCAGCTGGTGCAGGTCGTCCTCGATCACGTCGTGCTGGAACTTGGCGCTGTACACCGAGTCGCGCAGCGTGGCGATCTGCTTGCCCAGCGTCTCGGCCTGCGGCAACAGCGCGCGCTGCGCGGCGTCGAGGCTGCTGTCGGGGTCCTTGGCCTTGGCCTCGAAATCCTTGAGCGTGCCCTGCCATGCGGTGACGCGGTTGAGCATCCGGTTGAGCGCGCTGAGCTGGTTGCGTGATGCCAGCGCCGCCTGCAGCGCCGCCTGCAGCGCCGGCAGCGCCGCGACGTGGTTGGGATCGTAGGCCACGGTTGCCGGCACGGTCTGGCTGTGGCCGTCGACCGTCACGGTGATGCGGTAGCGGCCGGGCAGTACCGGCGGGCCGCTGTTGCCGCCTTCGCCGCCGTTCTCGCTCGGCATCTGGTCGAAGTCGAGCTTGGTCGGGCCGTCGTAGCTCATGTCCCAGACGTAGCGGTTGACGCCGGCCTCGGTCTTGTCGATCCAGCGCGTGGCGACGAGATGACCCGCGGGGTCCTTCACCTGGATCTCGACCGGACCCTGATGCGCGGCTTTCTCGGCGGCGCTGGCCTTGAGCTTCTTTGGCACCCAGAAGTCGAGGACCACGCCGTTGGGCGCATTGGGCGCGGTGTAGCTGGGCTCGGCGCCTTCGCCGCGCGACCAGCGTTGCCACTCGACGCCGGTCGAGGGCGCGAACACCTGCAGCGGCTGCTTCTCGACCGCGGGCGTCAGGCCGGCGACGGCGGCGAAGTGATCGAGCACCAGCACGCCGCGGCCGTGGGTGGCGATGGCGAGATCGTCGCCGTGATCGCCGACGAACTGCAGATCGAACACCGCCGCGGTCGGCAGGCTCTTGGCCGCGAGCGGCGACCAGTGGCCGCCGTCGTCGCGCGACACCCACACGCCGGTCATGGTGCCGGCGACCAGCACGCCGCGCTGTTGCGGATCCTCGCGCACCACCAGCACCGACTGCTCGGGCAGGCCGTCATCGATGCGCGTCCAGCTCTTGCCGTAGTCGCTGGTGCGGAACACGTAGGGCTTGCGGTCGTCCAGCTCGTGCGCGTCGGCGGCCACGTAGGCGGTGCCGGCGGCAAACGGCGACACGCCGATCTGGTAGATGCGCGACCACTTCGGCACGCCGCCGGGAGTGACGTTGCTCCAGTGGCCGCCGCCGTCGCGCGTGACCTGCACCAGACCGTCGTCGGTGCCGGCCCACAGCACCTGGCTGTCGCTCGGCGCCAGCGTCATCGACAGCACGGTGTCGTAGGTCTCGGCGCCGGAGATGTCCCAGTTGACCGGGCCGCCCGACGGTCCCTGCTTGCTCTTGTCGTTGCGCGTCAGGTCGGGACTGATCACCGTCCAGTTCGTGCCGCCGTCGGTGGACTTGAACACGACGTTGCCGCCGAGATAGACGGTGTCGGCGTGCTGCGGATCGACCGCGATCGGCGGCGTCCAGTTGAAGCGGTACTGCTGGTCGGAGGTGTTGAGGTCGTTGACGAAGCCCGGCCCGTGCAGGTACGGCATGATGAAGCGGGTGAGCTTGGTCTTGCGGTCGAAGCGCACGATCGAGCCGTCCTCGGCATCGCCGTAGATGATGTCGGGATCGCTGGGTGCCGGCACCACGTACTCGCCGTCGCCGCCGACCACGGTGTACCAGTCGTTGCCGCTGACCACGCCGTCGGCCAGCGAGTTGGACGCGCCGCACCAGCCGCTGTTGTCCTGCAGGCCGGTGCACAGGTCGTACGGCCGCTTGCTATCGGCCGCGACCATGTAGGTCTGCTCGATCGGCATGCCGTCGAGGAAGCGCCAGGTCTTGCCGGCATCGACGCTGAGATAGGCGCCGCCGTCGTTGCCCTGGATCATGCGTTCGGGATTGGTCGGGTCGATCCACAGCGCGTGGTGATCGACATGCACGGTCTTGTCGATCGGATGTGCGGTCTTGCCGCCGTCATTGCTCTGCATCAGGAAGAACGACAGGAAATAGATCCGGCTGGCGTCGTTGGGCGCGACCTGCAGCTGGGTGAAGTAGAACGGCCGCACGTCGAGCGCATAGTTGTCGCTGACCTCGCTCCAGTGGTCGCCGAGGTCATGGGAGGCAAACAGCAGGCCATTGCCGTGCCTGGTCTCGATCAGCGCGTAGACGAGCTCCGGATCGCTGGGCGCGACCGAGATCGCGATGCGTCCCAGCGGGCTCTTGGGGATGCCGTCGGTGAGCTTGGTCCAGGTCGCGCCGCCGTCCTCGGAGCGCCAGATGCCGCTGTCCGGGCCGCCGTCCTCCAGCGTCCACGGATAGCGCTGCGCCTGCCACATCGAGGCGAACAGCACGCGCGAATTGCCCGGCTGCATGGCCAGGTCGATCGCGCCGGTGTGGTCGTTGACGAACAGGGTCTTGCGCCAGGTCTTGCCGCCGTCGGTGGTCTCGAACACGCCGCGCTCGGCGTTGGGACCCCAGGCGTGACCCAGCACCGCCACCAGCACGTGGTTGGCGTCGTGCGGATCGACCACGATGCGCGCGATCTGGCCGGCGTCCTTGAAGCCGACGCGGCGGAAGCTCTTGCCGGCGTCGGTCGACAGGTACAGCCCGGCGCCGTCGAGCACGTCGTTGCGGATGTTGGCCTCGCCGGTGCCGACCCAGAGGATGCTGGGATTGGACGGCGCCAGCGCCATCGCGCCGATCGAGGCGGTGGCTTCGTGGGCGAAGATCGCCTTCCACGACAGGCCGCCGTCGGTGGTCTTCCAGACGCCGCCGCCGGCGGCGCCCACGTAGTACACCTTCGGGTTGCCGGGAATGCCGAGCACCGAGGTCACGCGGCCGCCCGCGGTCGCCGGTCCGAGGTCGCGGATCGCCATGTGCTCGAACGGACTCTTCGGCGCGGCGGCGGGCGACCTGGCGGCTGCCAGCGCCGGCGTCGGCAGCAGCAGCGCCAGCGCCAGCGCGGCGGCCAGCGGGGCAAGACGGAAACGGACCTGCATGGGGAACCTCCCGAAGTGATGCGGTGGGGAATCGTTATCCAGCCGCAGCCTGCGGCTTTCAGTTGCCCGGCTCTCCCTGCCGGAAGTCATGTTCCGCACCCGCAGCCATGTTTCGTAAGCGAGCCGTAAGGTCCTCGCGTCGGGCTTTGTTCCTTCTCTCGCAACCGCGTCGGCGGGAGAGAAGCTGCGCCTCGCCCGCAGTCTGCCGAACCTCGCGCTGGGTCTGCGCGGCGAAGTATCTGATGTCTGCGGTGTCATCGGCACACCGCCTGGTTCCGCATGGCTGCGGCCGATGCCTTCAAGAGCTTCCACTCGCCTGCGGCGAGCGGGACACTTTCTCTTGCGCGGCCAAGAGAAAGTGCCCAAAGAGAAGGCCGCCCCCCGCGCGGCGCCCTTGGGCCGTTGGCCCGGCGGGTGCGTGCGACGCCGGCCGGTGCCGCGACGGTGCATCCATGCACCGGCGCGGCAGGGGCGCGATCCCTCGCGCCCCTCCTGCGGACTTTTCGGCCAGCGCCGCACCGCCGCGAGGGGTGAACGGGCGCCAGCCCGTGAACGCCCGGCCATGGAAGGCCGGGCCGGACATGCCGTCCCAGGGACAGATGGTTGCTACACCCCCGCTCTTGATCGTCCGCGCCTATACGCGGGCGTTTGCTCTGCGGCTTTGCACCCCCTTCGGCGCGGCGGACGCCGGAGGGATCAGCCCGCAGGGCGAGCGCAAGGGATGCGCTCGCGCGCCGCACGCCAGGGATGGTGATCGGCGCGCCCCGCAGGCGGCCGCGAACCCGCGCAGCGGGCGCGACGTCGGGGGATGTTTCTTTGGCCAACTTTCTTTCAAAAGAAAGTGGCCCGCTCGGCCGCAGCCGAGCGGAACAGGGCGGTGTGCCGCAGCCGCTGTCGCAGCCCGATGCCTCGCTACGCAGGTCCTTCGCGTTGCACAGCGTGACAGCGATATTCAGATGACGCCGGTGAGCGGAGACCGCAACACCGCACATGCGCGCGCCGCGCATCCGCCTCAGTCCGGCGCCGTCGCGCTCTCGTTGCGCGCCAGCAGCGCATAGACCACCGGCACCATCAGCAGCACCAGCGGCATCTGCACCATCAGGCCGGCGATGATGGCGATCGCCAGCGGCTGCTGCATCGACGAACCCTGGCCGATGCCCAGCGCCAGCGGCGCCAGCGCCAGCATCGCCGCCAGCGTGGTCATCGCGATCGGTCGCAGGCGGTTCTCGCCGGCCCGGATCAGCGCCTCGCCGAACGCCACGCCCTCGGCGCGCAGCAGGGTCAGCTCGGAAAAATAGAACACGCCGACCTCGGTGACGATGCCGATGATCATGGTCAGGCCCATCAGCGCGGTGATGTTGAGGGTCTGGCCGGTGATCCACAGCCCGAAGAACACCGCGCTGGCGGCCAGCAGCGGCGCGGTCATGATCGCCAGCGCGACGCGGAAGCGCTCGTACAGGAACAGCAGCGCCAGGAACACCAGCGCGATGGCGGCGGCGAACACCATGGCCAGGCCGCGGAACGCGATCTGCTGCTGCTTGTACAGACCCCCCAGCGTGTAATAGACGCCCGCCGGCAGCAGGCCCGGCTGCGCCAGCACGCGCTGGACGTCGGCCAGCGTGGTGCCGAAGCCGCGGCCCTCGATGCGTGCCGAGACCGCGACCATCGGCTTGAGGTCGTAGCGGGTGATCTGCGGCTGGCCGGTGATCAGCTGCAGCGTGGCGATGCGCGCAAGCGGCACCAGATGGCCGTCGGGCGCGGCGAGGCGCAGTTCGCGCAGACGCGCCAGCGAGTCGCGTTCACGCGGTGCCACCCAGACGCGCACGCCGTAGACGATCTGGCCCTGCAGCACGCGCGTGGTGACGCTGCCGGCGAGGTAGGTGTCGAGCTGGGCGGTGACCTCGGAGGGCGTCATGCCCTCGAGCGCGGCCTTGACCCGGTCGACCTTGATCTCGATGGCGTCGCCGGCGATGTTGAGGCCGTTCTGGATCTCCGCCAGACCGCGCACCTTGCCGATGGCGGCGGCGACCTTCGGCGCCAGCGCCACCAGCTGCTTCCAGTCGTCGCCGAACAGGCGGATCACCACCGGCCGCGGCGAGCCGGTGAGATCGCCGATCAGGTCCTGCATCGGTTGCGGAGTGTCGAGAATCTCGAAGCCGGGCACGTCGCCCTGGATGCGGTCGACGACCTGCTGCATCAGCGCGGCCTGGCCGTCAGGGGTCTTCAGGCGCACGAAAAAGTCGCCCTCGTTGGCCTCGGTGATGCCGCCGCCCAGCTGCGCGCCGGTGCGCCGCGACCAGGTGTCGACGCCCGGCGTGGTGGCGAGGATGTGTTCGACCTGCGCGATCAGGCGATCGCTTTCGGTCAGCGAGGTGCCCGGCGCGGTGCGGTAGTCGAGCACGAAGCCGCCCTCCTGCATTTCCGGCATGAAGCCGGTCGGCACCTTGAAGTAGCCCAGCGCGCCGACCACCAGCAGCGGCAGCAGGCCGGCCAGCAGCAGCAACGGTCGCGCCAGCAGGCGCGTCATCAGCCGGCGGTAGCCGCTCTGCACGGCGCGGGTGATGCGCCCGCCGTGCTCGATCGCGGCGTCCTTGGCGCCGAGCAGATGATCGGCGATCAGCGGCAGCGCCAGCCAGGCGAAGAAGAAGCTGATCACCAGGCTGGCGCCCATGGTCAGCGACAGCGACTTGAAGAACGCGCCGGTGACGCCGCCGAGAAACGCCAGCGGCACGAAGATGATCACCGTCGCGGTCGACGAGCCGGCCAGCGGCTGGGTGAACTCGCGCGCCGCCTCGAGCAGGGTGCGCGTGCCGTGCCCGCGCACGGCGACACGGCGCACCAGGTGCTCGAGCATCACGATCACGTCGTCGATGATCAGGCCGACCGCGGCGGCCATGCCGCCGAGCGTCATGATGTTGAAGCTCATGCCCAGCGCGTGCAGCAGCAGGCTGGTCGCGGCCAGCACCGCCGGCACCACCGTCGCCGCGATCAGGGTCAGCTTCCAGTTGCGCAGAAAAAGAAACAGCACCAGGGTCGCGAACAGCACGCCGAGGATGATCGCGTCGCGGACCGAGCCGGCCGATGCCACGATCAGCCCGCTCTGGTCGTACCACTGGTGGATGGTCACGTCGCGCGGCAGCTTGTCGTGGAACGCGGCGAGCGTGCGCGCGATGTCGCGGCTGATCGCCACGGTGTTGCCGCCCAGCTGCTGATAGACGTTGATCAGCACCGCCGGCTTGCCGTCGGCGGTCTCGGTCTGCCAGCGCGGCACCGCCGCGGTGCTCACCGTGGCGACATCGGCGAGATCGACCACGCCGTCGGCGCCGGTGCGCAGCACCACGTGGCGGATCGCGTCGAGCCCGGTGAAGCGCGTGTCCGACAGCAGCAGGTAGAGGCGATCGTCGCGCTCGATGCGGCCCACCGCCTGGACCACGTTGGCGGCCGACAGCGCGTCCTCGACGTTCTTCAGCGTCAGCCCCAGCGCGGCCAGGCGCGCCGGATCGACGGTGACACGGTATTCGGGCTGCTCGCCGCCCTGGATCTGCACCTCGCGCACGCCCTGCACGCTCGAGATCAGCGGCAGCAGCTGATACTGGGCGATCTCGCGCAGCTTGACCGGGCTCGCGGTCGGCGAGGTGAGACTGTAGGCGACCACCGGAAACTTGGTCGGGTCCATCGGCCGCACGTTGAAGCGCGTGCCGGCCGGCAACTGCGGCAGGACCTGGTTGAGCGCGGCCTCGACCTGCAGCGCCGACTGGATGATGTCGGTGCCCCAGCCGAAGCGCAGGTCGATGTCGGTGCTGCCGCGACTGGAGGTCGACTCGATCGCCTGCACGTTGGGCACGCCGCGCAGGGCCTGCTCGGCCGGACGCGTCACCTCGACCGTCATCTGGCTGGCCGGGCGGTCGCCGGCGTCGATGCTGACGCGCACGCGCGGAAACTGGATCGCCGGAAACAGCGACACCGGCATGTTCAGCGCCGCGATCACGCCGCCGGCCGCGAGCACGCCCATCAGGAACAGCAGCGAGCGACGGTGGCGTTGCAGCCAGGCGGCCAGGCCCTCGCTCATCGCGTCGCCCCCGCGGCGATGCGCACCGGCATGCCGTCGTCGAGCTCGTAATTGCCGGCGGTGACCACGGCATCACCCGCCGCCAGTCGGCCGCTGACCGCGACCAGGCCGTCGGCTTCGATGCCGGTGCGCACCGCGACGCGACGGGCGTGGCCGTCGGCGACCACGAACACGTAGCTGCCGGCGTGGTCGCTCAGCACCGCGCTGCGCGGTACCGCCAGCGCGCGGCGGGTCTGCAGCCGGATCGCGCCGCGCATCCAGTTGCCCGGCACCATGCCGCTGGCCGCGTCGCCCTGCAGCCGCACCACGGCGTCGACCAGATGCGTGGCCGGATTGACCACCGCATGCACCTGGGCGATCCGCGCCTCGATGGCGGTGCCGCCGAACACCGGCTGCAGGCGCACCGCCATGCCGGCATGCACCCGCGATACCTCCTCGGGTTCGAGGCCGAGGCGGACCCAGACGTGGCGTTGCGCGCCGAGCATCAGCAGCGGTTGTCCGGCCTGCACCTGCGCGCCGGGCGCGACGTCGAGCTGGGTGACGACGGCCGCTTCCGGCGCGCGCAGCACGTCGCTGGAGCGGCCTGCGCCCTGGCGTTCGAGCGCCTTCAGCTCGGCCTCGGCATTGGCCAGTGCCTGCCGCGCGTTGGCGAGGTCGCCGCGGGTGGAGAGCTGCTGCTTGAACAGGTCCTCGTTCTGCTGCAGCTGGATCCTGGCGCTGGCGACCTTGCCCTGCGCCTGCGTGTAGGCCATGCGCGCCTGCGGCGCGGTGGCGATCTCGAGCAGGCGCTGGCCGGCGGCCACGCGCTGGCCGAGCCCGACCCAGAGCCGGGTGATCTCGCCGGGCCGCAGCGTGGTCAGCGCGCGCAGGCGCTCGGGATCCGGCTCGACCTTGCCGTAGACGGTAACGTCCTCGGCCAGTGTGCGCAGGGTGGCCGGCGCCGTGCTGACCAGCACGCGCGGGACGGGCGCGCCGGCGGCCGCAGCGGTCAGCGGCAGCAGGCAGGCGGCGAGGATGGCAAGACGACGCAGCGTGCGGTTCATCGGGAGTCTCCGGAAACGGCGGCAGGCAGCGCGGTGGCGCCCGGCGGCACGCGGCCGAGCAGCGCGGCCAGTGCGACCTGGCCCTTGGCGAGGGTGGCGGTGAGGTCGAGCGCTTCCAGCTCGCGCGCCAGCAGGCTCTGCCGGATCGCGGCCCAGGCGCTGCCGGCGAGGTTGCCGGCGGCGAAGGCGGCATCGGCGCGCGCGGCCAGCGTGCGCAGCTGCGGCAGGCGCTGCTGCAGCCGGCTGCGCTGGCGCGCGACCTCGGCCAGTTGCGCGCTCAGCGCGCGCGCCTCGGCATCGGCCTGATCCAGTCGCGCCTGATAGTCGGCGTGCAGGCGCTCGCGCGTCGCCGCGGCGATGCGCGCCCGCGCCTGCGCGCCGCCGAAGATCGGCAGGTTCAGGCTGATGCTGAGCCCGCTGCTCTGCACGCGGCTGGTGT
Source organism: Lysobacteraceae bacterium (assembly GCA_028870665.1). Taxonomy (GTDB): domain Bacteria; phylum Pseudomonadota; class Gammaproteobacteria; order Xanthomonadales; family Rhodanobacteraceae; genus Metallibacterium. Next base: position 5,074 of record JAGWPB010000048.1, on the reverse strand, counting down.
CGGAGGCCCGGCTGACGCCGATGCTGAGGCCGGGGAACTGCGCCAGCACGGCGGCGCGGAAGTCGGCGTCGGCGGCGCCGTAGCCGGCCGCCAGCGCCAGCAGGTCGGGGCGCGTGTGCGGCAATGCGCGCAGCGCCGCATCCAGCGCGCGGCGGTCGGGCAGCGGTGGCGTCTGCGGGGGGACCAGGGCGTAACGGGCGGCGGGGGCGAGTCCGAGCAGGGCATTGAGCTGCGCCTGCGCCACGACCTGCGCCTGGCGCGCCGCGGCCAGTTGCGCCTCGGCGTCGCTCAGCGTCACCAGGCTGGCCGCCGCGCTCTCCAGGGTGACGTCGCCGTTGCCGAGGGCATGCGCGAACGCGGCGTCGCGCTCGCGCGCCATCTGCACCTGGCGCGTCAGCAGCGCGCTGCGGCGTTCGGCGGTCCACAGATCGACGTAGGTGGCGGCGGCGCCCTGCGCCAGCGCCCAGCCCTGCCAGGCCAGCTGCAGTCGCGTCGCGGTCCGTTGCGCGCGCGCCGCGTCCAGCCTCGCCCCGCGCGTCAGCAGGGCGGACAGATCTTCGCTGAGGCCGAGGTTCCAGGCCTGGCTGTAGCCCGGCGTGCTCGGATGATCGACGCCGACGCCGAGCTGCGGATCCGGCAGCAGGCCCGCCGCGCGCAGTTGCAGCGTGCTGATGCGGGCCTCGATCAACGCCGCGCGGTAGCCGGGGTTGGCGCGCAGCGCCAGCGCCGCGGCCTCGGTCAGGTCGAGCCGCTGCAGCACGTGCCCGGCGGCGTCGGTGGGTGCCGGCGCCCAGCGCGGCGCCGGCGGCAGCGGCCGCGGCCGGTAGCTGACGCAGCCGGCCAGTGCCAGCACGATCGCCAGCGTCGTCAGCCGCAGCATGCGCGGGCGATCAGCGCGCGATGGCGTGCCACAGATCATGCAGATGGCCTCCGTGAACCAGAAAGGCGCCGACCAGCGCGCCGGACGCGAGATGCAGCACCGCCCAGACCATGGCAGCGACCAGGTCGGCGATCAGGAACCGCGCCAGCCGCAGTCCGGACATGCCCGCCAGCAGCGGCATCAGCGCGCGCAGCGGCGGCAGCAGGCGTCCGGCGAACACCGCCAGGTCGCCGCGCCGCTCCAGCAGGTTGCGCGCGCGCGCGGTCCACTGCGGACGGTAGGCGAACGGGCGCATCGCCAGCAGTCGCGAGCCGTGGCGCAGGCCCATCGCGTACGACAGGGTATCGCCGATCACCGCGCCGGCCACCGCCCAGACGATCAGCGGTCCGATCGGCAGGTGCGCCGCGCCGGCGCCGGTGCCGACGATCACCAGGATGGTCGAGCCGGGCACGAACGAGCCGATCACGGCGATCGCCTCGACCATGGCCACCAGTGCCACCAGTGGCCCGGCCCAGAACGCGTGCGCGATGATGAACTGTCCGATGCCGTGGATCACGCGGCGTCCTCGCCTGGAAAATCCAGCCGTACCCGCAGCCCGGGATGGTTGTCCTCGAAGGTCAGCGCGATGCCGTGCAGGTCGGCCACCGCCGCCACCAGTGCCAGGCCCAGACCGCTGCCCGGGGTGCTGCGCGCGGCGTCGAGGCGCACGAAGCGGCCCAGCACGCGCGCGCGCTCGGGCGGCGGGATGCCGGGACCGGCGTCGGCCACGCTCATGACCGCCGCGCGCGGGCCGGCCTCGAGACGCAGCGCGATCGGCGTGCCGGCCGGTGTGTGCCGCAGCGCGTTCTCGATCAGATTGACCAGCAGTTGGGTCAGCAGCGCGCGGTCGCCGTGCGTGCGCAGGCCCGGCGCGATCGCGACGTCGAAGCGGCGACCGAGATCCTCCAGCACCGGGCGGTAGTCCTCGGTCAGCGTGTTCAGCAGCGCCGACAGGTCGACCGTCGCGAAGCCGGCGCGACGCTGGCGGCTCTCGATCTGGGCGATGCGCAGCAGCGCGGCGAAGGTCGCCAGCACGCCGTCGACATCGGCCAGCGCACGTTCGATCGCGCCGCGGAAGGCATCCACGCTGTCGGCTTCGCGGGCGGCGGCTTCCAGCCGCTGGCGCAGGTGCGCCAGCGGCGTGCGCAGATCGTGCGCGATGTCGTTGCTGACCTGGCGCATGCCTTCCATCAGACTCTGGATGCGCGCCAGCATCGCGTTCAACGCCTCGGCCAGCAGGTCGAACTCGTCGCCGCGGCCGCTGCGCGGAACGCGCGCGCCGAGGTCCCCGGCGACGATGCGCGCCGCGCTCGCCGCCACCGTCTGCATGCGCGCCACGTAGCTGCGCGCGGCCAGCGCGCCGCCCAGCAATGCCAGCAGCACCGCCGCCGCGCCGGCCCACAGGAACGCACCCTGCAACAGGTCGTTGAGGGCGTCGGCGCTGCGGCGGTCGCGGCCGACCACCAGCGTGCCGCCATTGCCCAGACGCTGGCTGAGCGCGAGCACCTCGGTGTGCCCGTCATGGTCGCGCGCCAGGGTGCGCACCTGCAGTGCCGCCCAGCCGGGTGCCGGAACCGGTACCGGCAGGTCGCCGCTGCGCAGCCGGCCGTCGGCGTCGTAGTAGGCGTAGTAGAACGGGCCCTGCGGGGTCGCCGCGGTCTGCCGCGCGATTTCGCCGGCGATCGTCGCCGGCGCCAGCGCCGCCATTTCGCCGGCCTCGTCGGTGATCGCGTTGCGCAACTGGCCCTCGGCGTAGCCGCGCACCGCCCACCAGGTCACCGCGAACAGCACCAGGGCGGTCAGCGCGAACAGCAGCGCCTGCAGCGCGCCGAGGCGAAACGCGGCGCTGCGCAGCAGCGGCGCCGCCGGTGCGTTGCGGGGCGCGCGCATGGTCAGTGCCCGCCGCCGGGAGCGCGCAGGCTGTAGCCGGCGCCGCGCACGGTATGCAGCAGCTCGCTGTCGAAGCCGCGATCGATCTTGCCGCGCAGGCGGCTGATGTGGGTTTCCACGACGCTGGTCTGCGGATCGAAGTGATACTCCCACACCTGCTCCAGCAGCATCGTGCGCGTCACCACCTCGCCGGCATGGCGCAGCAGGTACTCGAGCAGGCGGAACTCGCGCGGCTGCAGGTCGATCACGCGGCCGGCGCGGCGCACCTCGCGCCGCAGCAGGTCCATCTCCAGATCGGCCAGGCGCAGGGTGGTGGTGGCGCCCTCGACCAGCGGCGGCCGTCGCCCCAGCGCGCCGACGCGTGCGGCGAGCTCAGCGAACGCGAACGGCTTGCCCAGATAGTCGTCGGCGCCGGCCTCGATGCCCTCGACGCGCGCGTCTACTTCACCCAGCGCCGTCAGCATCAGCACCGGCGTGCGCACGCCGGCGGCGCGCAGCGCGCGCAACAGGCCGAGGCCGTCGAGCCTGGGCAGCATGCGATCGACCACCAGCACGTCGTAGCCGCCCTCGGCGGCGTGGAACAGGCCGTCGCGACCGTCGCCGGCGACGTCGACCACATGGCCCTGCTCGCGCAGGCCGCGCGCCACATAGGCCGCCGTCTCGGCGTCGTCTTCGACCACCAGCAGTTTCATCGGGGCGCACTCCGCAACGGGGACGGGCGCGGCCGGAGTCCGGCCGCGCCCGTGATCATGCCGCAAGGTCGCGAGCTCAATCCTGCTCGGAGGCCGGCGCCGGCGTCACCGCACCGGTGTCGGCGTTGACGCTCCAGTGTGAAACCGCGCCGGCCCTGACCACATCGACATCGTAATGGGCGCCGGGGCCCTTGCCATAAGGGCCGGCTTCCAGCGCGCGTCCGCCGGCGTGGCGTTCAGCGGCGGTGATGGCGCCGGCCAGCGTCAGCGGGCGGCCATCGAGGCTGTGCAGGCCGGCGGCATCCTCGCCGCGGGCCGCCGCGATGCCGAGGAAGCGGCCGCTGTCCGGCGCCACGCGCGCCAGCATCGGTTTGCCCTTGACGTCCAACTGCACCTCGTACCAGGTGCCGCTCCTGGCGACTTCGAGGCCCATGCCGAAGGCGCGGCCGTGACTGTGCCCCTCGGCGATGGCGATGGCATGGGTCGGTGTGATCTTCGCCGTGGCGACGGCGGCGATCTCGCCGGCCTCGCCGGCGTCTGCACGTGCCAGTCCGGTGCCGAGCGCGAGCAGGGCGAGGGTGGCGAAGGTGGCACCGCTGAGCAGGGGGTTGCGTTTCATGGGGGATCCTCGTGACGGCAGCGGCCGCATGGCCGGGGTGCCGCCATCCTGCCTGCGCCGGTGTCGCCAACGCCTGTCCGTGCGGCTACCGATCGGTAAGGTGGGCCTTCATGGGCGGCCGGGCCGGCGCCAGCTTGTCGAGGATGCGTTCCAGCCAGGCGCGCTCGTCGGCGTCGAGACGCGCCAGCAGGTCGCGCTCGTGGGCACGGGCGCGCGGGGCGACAGCGTCGTGGATCGCCCAGCCCTTCGCCGACAGGCGCAGCACCGAGCGGCGCCGGTCGCCGCGGTGGGTACGCCGGATCACCCGTCCGGCGGCGGCCAGCCTGGCCACCGCGCGACTGACCGCGACCTTGTCCATCGCCGTGCGTTCGGCCACCTCGCGCGCCGCCAGGCCCTCGCCGTCGTAGCGCGCCAGGACCGCGATCACCCGCCATTCGGTCACGCCGAGTCCGAAACGCCGCTCGTATTCGCGCGCGATCGCCTGGCTGAGCGTGTTGCTGAGGATCGACAGCCGGTACGGCAGGAAGCGTTCGAGCTCGAGCGGTGCATGGTCGGGCATGATGCGGCGCGCCTTGCCAATGGTTGCATTTGAAACTATAACGCCGGCTTCGGCGGCGCAAGCGCCGCGTGCCCTGCGGAGGCCACCATGAGCGCGCAACCCAACGTCGGCATGCAGCCGGTGCAATTCGAGAACCCGATGGGCGTCGACGGCTTCGAGTTCGTCGAGTTCGCCGCGCCCGATGCGGCCCTGCTGCACGCGCTGTTCCCGAAACTCGGCTTCAGCGCCGTCGCGCGCCACCGGCGCAGGCGCGTGACGCTGTATCGCCAGGGCGATTGCAATTTTCTGGTCAACGAGGAGCCCGGCTCCTTCGCCATGGACTTCGCGCGTCAGCACGGGCCCTGTGCCAGTGGCTTTGCCATCCGCTTCAGCAAGCCCGCCCCTTGGGTGCGGAC
>JAGWPB010000047.1 GCA_028870665.1 Lysobacteraceae bacterium | reverse complement strand
TTGCGCCACGCCAACGGCGGCACCCCGACCGCGCAGATCCGGCTCAACATGCAGCGCACCATGCAGAGCGACGCCGCGGTGTTCCGCACCGACGAAACCCTGCGCGAGGGCTGCAAAAAGATGGCTGAAGTGCATGCCTCGCTGGCCGACGTGGGCGTCAGCGACCGCTCGCTGGTGTGGAACTCGGATCTGGTCGAGACGCTGGAACTGGCCAATCTGCTGGACCAGGCCGTGGCCACGATTGAATCGGCCGTGCAGCGCACGGAGAGTCGCGGCGCGCACGCGCGCGAGGATTTTCCCGAGCGCGACGACGTCCGCTGGCAGAAGCACACCCTGGTCTGGGTGGATGCCCAGGGCAAGAGCCGCTTCGACTACCGTCCGGTGCACATGGTCACGCAGACCGCGGATGTCGAGGTGATCCCGCCGAAAAAGCGGGTGTATTGAGAGCCGGGTCACGTGACCGGGCATGCACCATGGCGTGTGACCGGGCGCGGGCACATGCCAGGCAAAGCACCACAGGCATTGCGGATGCCGGGTTGAACGAGCTTCACCAGCGGACGCGCCGCGGCGGTCCGCGATCTCCGATCATCGAGGCGACGACAGCACCATGGCCGAATTCACCCTGCCCAGGAACTCCAAGGTCCAGCCCGGCAAGCACTATCCGGCCGCGGCGGGCGCGAAGAAGCCGCGCACCTTCCGCATCTACCGCTGGAGTCCGGACGACGGCCGCAACCCGCGCGTCGACACCTACGAGGTGGACGTCTCCAACTGCCCGATGGTTCTCGATGTCCTGCTGAAGATCAAGAACGAGATCGACTCGACACTGACCTTGCGGCGCTCCTGCCGCGAGGGCATCTGCGGCTCGTGCGCGATGAACATCGATGGCACCAACACGCTCGCCTGCACCCACGCGGTGGATGACTGCAGTCGCGGCGAGATCCCGATCTACCCGCTGCCGCACATGCCGGTGGTCAAGGACCTGGTGCCGGATCTGTCCCATTTCTATGCGCAGCACGCCTCGATCCGGCCCTGGATCCGCACCCAGAGCCCGGCACCGTCCGACCACGAGCGCCTGCAGTCGCCGGAGGAGCGCAAGCGGCTCGACGGCCTGTACGAATGCATCCTCTGCGCCTGCTGCTCGACCTCGTGCCCGAGTTACTGGTGGAACGGCGAGCGCTACCTCGGCCCGGCGGTGCTGCTGCAGGCCTACCGCTGGATCGTCGACAGCCGCGACGAGGACACCGGCGCCCGCCTCGACGAGCTCGAGGATCCGTTCCGTTTGTATCGATGCCACACCATCATGAACTGCACGCGCACCTGCCCCAAGGGCCTCAATCCGGCCAAGGCGATCGCCGAGATCAAGAAACTGATCGTCGAGCGGCGGATGGCGTGAGCGGCGCGGGTGTGGGGGCGGGCGGTGAGGGGTAAGCGGTAAGCGGTAAGAGCAAACTGTCATCCTGAGCGAAGCGAAGGATCTTTCCGCGCGGTCACGTTTGGCAAAGCGCTCCTGCGTGCCGGCGAGACAGCCCTTCGCCACGCCCAGGGTGACAAGCCTGAATCCGAGCTCCGAGCCCGATGAACGAAGCTGCCCGCAAACGCCTTGCCTGGCGCTGCCGTCGCGGCACGCGCGAGCTGGACATCCTGCTCGGCAGCTGGCTGCGCGAGGACTATGCGGACGCCGGCGAAACCGAACGGACGGCCTTCGAAAGCCTGCTCGAGCAGCAGGATCCCGATCTCTCGGACTGGCTGATGGCGCGGATGCCTGCGCCGCGCGCCGACTGGCAGGCGATCATCGATGCGATACGCACCCGACATCAGCTTTGATCTGAAACCCTCGCCGAGCGAGCTGACGCTGCTGGCTGCCGTGACGGTGCTGGCGCTGCTGGGCGCTTGGGGCGCCGATCTCGACGGTCTGATGCGCACGCTGCTCGCCGCGCTGGTGCTGATGATGGCGGGCGCTGCCCTGCGCCGCCGCCTGCGTCCGCCGTTGACGGCGGTGCGCTGGCGCGGCGACGGCGAAGTGCGGGTGATGCTGCGCGACGGCAGCGAGGTGGAGGCGACGCTGAGCGGTCGCCGCTGGGGTCCGCTGATCGTGCTGGCGCTGGCCTGGCGCGGTCGCCGGCTGGGCCTGTGGCTGTGGCCCGATCAACTGGATGCCGACAGCCGCCGGCGTCTGCGCATGCGCCTGTCGGCGGCGTCCGACGCACACTGAGGCCGTCCGCCGCTTGCCGCATCGCCACCCTTCGGGCACTCTGCCGCGGCCCTGCGGTCCAAGCCCCGCATTCCCGTCGGCCGCCTTCCCATGTTTCGACCCCTGAGCCTGTTCATCGGTCTGCGTTACACGCGGGCCAAGCGCCGCAACCATTTCATCTCGTTCATCTCGCTGGTATCGATGATGGGCATCGCGATCGGCGTGACCGCGCTGATCGCGGTGATCTCGGTGATGAACGGCTTCGACCATGAACTGAAATCGCGCATCCTCGGCATGACCGCGGAGGCCACCGTCAGCGGTGTCGACGGATCGATCCGTGACTGGCCGCGCGCGGTCCGGCTGGCCGAGCAGACGCCGCACGTGATCGCCGCCGCGCCCTACGTCGACAATTTCGCCCTGCTCGACGGCCAGCGCAGCCAGGGCGCGGTGGTGCGCGGCATCCTGCCCGCCGACGAGGCGCGCGTCTCCGACATCGCCGGCAAGGTCGTGCAGGGCTCGCTGGGCCGGCTGACGCCCGGCAGCTGGAACATCGCCCTGGGCCGCGATCTGGCGTTGGCGCTGGGGGTGAATGTCGGCGATCGGCTGGTGCTGATCGCGCCGCAGGTCACGGCGACGCCGATCGGCGCGGTGCCGCGCCTGCGCAGCTTCACGGTCGGCGCGATCTTCGCCGCGGGCATGGAGGAGTACGACTCCAGCCTCGCCGTGATCAACATGCGCGATGCCGAGAAGCTCTACCAGCTGTCCGGGCCGACCGGCATCCGCCTCAAGCTCGACAATCCCTCGCGCGCCTACCAGGTCGGCCGCGAGCTGGCGCAGCGGCTGGGCGGCGACTACATGGTGCAGACCTGGATGGACAGCCACTCCAACTTCTTCAAGGCGGTGGCGATGGAGAAGAAGGTGATGTTCGTGATCCTGTCGCTGATCGTCGCCGTGGCCGCCTTCAATCTGGTCTCGACCCTGGTGATGCTGGTTACCGACAAGCAGGCCGATATCGCCATCCTGCGCACGCTGGGTGCCACGCCGCGCACGGTGATGGGCGTGTTCGTGGTCCAGGGCATGGTGTCGGGGCTGATCGGCATCGCCAGCGGCGTGGCCGGCGGCGTGCTGCTGGCGTGGAACCTGCAGGCGATCGCGGACTGGATCCAGCGCGTGTTTCACGTCCAGTTCCTGTCGCCGGACGTCTACTACATCAGCAACCTGCCGTCCGAGCTGCACTGGAGCGATGTCGGCTGGATCAGCCTGATGGCATTCGTGTTCGCCCTGCTGGCGACACTGTATCCGGCTTGGCGTGGCGCGCGTACGCAGCCGGCCGAGGCACTGCGCTATGAATAGGCACGGCGGGACTCGGGACCCGGGGCCCGGGACCCAGGACGAGCAAAAACAAGCCCAAGGGCGGGCGCCAGGCGACGGTCTTTCGCAGAGCGATACGGTGCTGCGTGCCACCGGCGTGGCCAAGACCTACAGCGAAGGCCGACTGCGCACCGAGGTACTCGGCTCGGCCAGTTTCGAGCTCAGGCGCGGCGCGACGCTGGCAATCGTCGGCGCCTCGGGTGCCGGCAAGAGCACCCTGCTGCACATCGTCGGCGGACTGGACACGCCCAGCGCCGGCGAGATCGAGGTCGATGGGCGGATCCTGTCGCGGCTGAGCGACGCCGAGCGCGGTCGCGTGCGCAACCGCTCGCTGGGCTTCATCTACCAATTCCATCATCTGCTGCCGGAATTCAGCGCACTGGAAAATGTCGCCATGCCGCTGCTGATCCGCGGCACGCCGGTACCGGAAGCGCGCGAGCGCAGCCGTGCGCTGCTCGAGCGCGTCGGACTCGGCGCGCGGCTCGAGCACAAGCCCGGCGAGCTGTCCGGCGGCGAGCGCCAGCGCTGCGCGGTGGCGCGCGCGCTGGTGACGCAGCCGGCCTGCGTGCTCGGCGACGAACCGACCGGCAACCTTGACGAGAAGAACGCCGCGCAGGTCTACGACCTGATGCTGCAGCTCAACCGCGAGATCGGTACCAGCTTCGTGCTGGTGACCCACGACCCGCGCCTCGCCGCGCGCATGGATCGCGTGCTGGAACTGTCCGGCGGGCAACTGCATCCGTACGTGCCGGACTGAGCCGCGCGCGGCATCCCGGGAGAGGGGATGACGCTGCCGACCCCATCGCCAGGAAGGATCGTCGCCGCCGCGGGATTGCGCCCAGAGCATGCGCTGTCCGTGCTGGCCGGCGCGCTGGCCGCGGCGCTGCTGCCGGAGTTGCCGCCACGCCCGGTGCTGCTGGCGCTTGCGGCGATCGCGGTCGTCGCGTCGGTGCTGCCGCGGGCGCTGCCGCTGCCGCTGCGCACGTTCGCACTGCTGGCGCTGGGCTTCGCGTGGACGGCGTGGCGCGCGCAGGATGCACTCGATGCGCGCCTGCCGCATGCGTTGGAAGGGCGCGATCTGGTCGTGACCGGCACGGTCGCGGGCCTGCCCGAGCGCTCCGATGCCGCCACGCGCTTCGACTTCGAGCTGCGCGAGGCCCGCCTCGATTCATCCACGCTGCCGTTGCGCGGCGGCGCGCGCCTGGCCTGGTACGGACACGCTGGCACGCCGCCGATGCTTGCGCCCTGCGAACGCTGGCGGCTGACGGTGCGCCTGAAACGGCCGCACGGGCTGGTCAATCCGGGCGGTTTCGACGGCGAGCGGCATGCCGCCGAGCGCGGCATCGTCGCCGCCGGTTATGTGCGCGAAACGCGCAGTGCCGAACGCCTGGGCCGCGATGCCCTGTGCGTGGACCGCCTGCGCGCGCGGCTGTCGACGGCGATCGCGGCGGCGCGACCGCCCGCCGACGCGACCACGCCGCTGCTGCAGGCACTGGCGGTCGGCGATCAGCGCGGGCTCGATGCGTACGTCTGGGGCGTGCTGCGCGCCACCGGCGTCGGTCACCTGATCGCGATCTCCGGCCTGCATGTGGGCCTTGCCGCGATCGCCGGCGCGCTGGCCGTGCGCCTGCTGTGGTGGTCGTGGCCCGACCTGGCGCTGCGATTGCCGCGTCGGCGCGCCGAGGCACCGGCCGCGCTGCTGGCGGCGACGGCCTACGGCGCGCTGGCCGGTTTCGGGCTGCCGACCACGCGGACGCTGCTGATGATCGCGGTCGGCGCGCTGGCGATCGGCTTGCGTCGCCATGTCGGCGCCGCGCAGGGCCTGGCGTTGGCGCTGCTGGCGATCCTGCTGCTGGATCCGTTGGCGCTGCTGTCGGCGGGATTCTGGCTGTCCTTCGCCGGCGTGGCAATGCTGCTCTATACCCTGCGCCCGGGGCGCGGGCTGCGCGCATGGCTGTTCGAGCTGGGCTGGGCACAGGCGGTGATGACGCTGGCGCTGCTGCCGCTGACCGTGGCGCTGTTCGGCCAGAGTTCGCTCGCGGGGCCGCTGGCCAACGCGGTCGCGGTGCCCCTGATGAGCTTCGTGATCGTGCCGCTCGACCTGCTGGCGGCGCTGCTGCTGGGCGCCAGCCTGCCGGGTGGGGCGAGCGTGCTGGCGTTGGCCGCGGCCTTGATGCGCGCGCAGTGGCGGCTGCTCGAGCATCTCGCCGCGTGGCCGCTGGCACAGTGGTACTGGCCCGAACCTTCGGCATGGACCCTGGCGCTGGCGGCGCTGGGCGTGCTTTGGCTGCTGCTGCCGCGCGGCGCGCCGGCGCGCGTGCTCGGCGTCGTGCTGCTGCTGCCGCTGCTGCTGACACGGCCGCCGGCGCCGCCGGCTGGCGAGTTCGAAGCCGTCGCGCTCGATGTCGGCCAGGGCCTTGCGGTGCTGGTGCGCACCCGGAGCCATGCGCTGCTGTTCGATGCCGGCGCGCGGTTTCCTTCCGGCTACGACCTCGGCGAGGTCGCGGTGGCGCCGTCGTTGCGCGCGCTCGGTGTGCGCCGGCTCGATCTGCTGGTGATCAGCCACGGCGACAACGACCACGCCGGCGGCGCACGCGCGGTGCACGATGCGTTTCCGCAGGCGGCCCTGCTCGGCAGCGAGCCGCACCGCAGCGGGTTGCCGCTGACGCCGTGCCGGGCCGGGCAGTCGTGGCGCTGGGATGGCGTGCAGGTGCGCGTCGTGCATCCCGCCCTGGCGATGCCGGAGGGACGCAATGACGGCTCCTGCGTCCTGCTGATCGACGGACGCCGCGGCCGCCTCCTGCTCAGCGGCGACATCGAAGCGCGCGGCGAGGCCGCGGTCGCTGACGCACTGCCGCCGTCCGCCGCGCCGCTGGCGCTGCTGGTGCCGCACCACGGCAGCAAGACCTCGTCGGGCGACGCTTTCCTGCGCGCACTGGCACCGCGCGTGGCGCTGGTTTCGGCCGGCTACCGCAGCCGCTTCGGACATCCGCATCCGCGCGTGGTCGAGCGCTATCGCGCGCTGGCGATCCCGCTGTTCAACACCGCCGATGCGGGTGCGTTGCGGCTGACGTTCGCCGCCGACGGGCCGCGCATCGAGGGCGAGCGCCGCCGCCGCCGGCACTGGTGGCGCGAGTAGCGCGGCTGCGACCGCGCGCACAGGCGGCGCGCGGATCGCTGTTATGATTCCGACGCATGCGTGGCAACCCTGAGGTGCGGGAATGCTGGACATCCTGATGGCGGGCGGCTGGGCGATGCTGCCGATCCTCGCGGCGTCCGCCGTGGCCCTGGCGATCATCCTCGAACGCTACTGGACCCTGCGCCGCAAGGCGGTCCTGCCGGACGGACTGGGCGACCAGGTGCGCGCCTGGGCGCGCTCGCGCTCGCTCGATCCGCAGCATCTGGCCGCGCTCGCCACCGGTTCGCCGCTGGGCGAACTGCTGGCCGGCGCGCTGACCGTGCGCAACCGCCCGCGCGAGGTCATCAAGGAGCGCATCGAGGACACCGGCCGCCACGTCGTGCATCGCCTGGAGCGCTACCTTAACGCGCTGGGCACGATCGCCCTGATCGCGCCGCTGCTCGGCCTGCTCGGCACCGTGATCGGCCTGATCCGCATGTTCATGGCGGTGATGGTCAACGGCGCCGGCGACCCGACCAAGATGGCCGGCGGCATTGGCGAGGCGCTGGTGTGCACCGCCAGCGGTCTGGTGGTGGCGATTCCGGCCTACGTTTTTCACCGCTATTTCCGCGCCCGCGTCGCCGACTACGTGGTGGCGATGGAAAAGCAGGCGAGTGCGCTGCTCGACGAGCTGGCCGTGCACGCCGAGCCGGCCCGGGCCGTCGCCGCCGCGCGCGGCGCGCGCTGAGACCGCTGCGTTGCGCATCAGCGGCGGCCGTCGCGAGGACGATTTCGAGATCAACGTGATCTCGCTGATCGACGTGCTGCTGACCCTGCTGATGTTCTTCGTGATGACCACCACCTTCGTGCAGCAGGCGCGCCTGAAGGTGTCGCTGCCGCAGGCCAGCAGCCCCGCCGAGGTGCCGCCCCGGAACGCGCTGGTGATCGTGATCGACCGCCGCGGCCGCTATTTCGTCGGCGGCAGCGAGGTATTGGGGCAGGGTGTCGATCCGCTCAAGCAGGCGATCGCCGCTGTTGCCGGCGCCGACCGCGGCCAGCCGGTGATCCTGCGTGCCGACGCCGAGACGCCCAACCAGGCCGTCGTCACGGCCATGGATGCGCTGGGCCAGCTCGGCTTCGCCCATCTGGCGCTGGCCACCGCGCCGGCGCAGGGTGATGCCGAGCGATGAACACGTCAGTCAATGCGCCGCCGCCGGCCTTGTGGCCGACCTACAAGCGCCTGCTGGTTTACGTGCGACCGCACTGGCGCGAATTCCTGACCGCGCTGTTCGGCATGCTCTCGGACGCTGCGGTGGCATCGATCTTCACCGCGCTGATCAAGCCGATGATCGATCGGGTGTTCATTGCCCACGATCCCGTGATGACGTTCTGGCTGCCGATCATCATCGTCGCGCTGTTCGCCTATCGCGGCTTTGCCAGCTACATCGGCGGCCTCGGGCTGGCACGCATCGGCCGCGTGATCGTCGAGGTCATGCGCAACCAGGTGTTCGAGCGCTATCTGGGGTTCCCCAGCAGCCGTTTCGCGCGCGAGCCCAGCGGGCACATGCTGGCGCGTCTGACCTATACCTCGGAGCAGGTCGCCGGCGCGGCCGCCGACTCGCTCAAGACCATGATCCTCGACGGCTTCATGGTGCTCGGCATGATCATCGTGATGCTGCGCGACAGCGCGCCTCTGACTCTGGTGCTGTTCGTGGAGGCGCCGCTGGTGGCGGTCGTGGTCTACAAGGTCGGCCAGCGCTACCGACGCATGAACCGGCGCATCCAGGACACCATCGGCTCGTTCAGCGGCGTGATCGACGAGGCGGTCGGCGGCTTCCGCGAGGTGCGCATCTACGGCGGCCGCGCCTACGAGCGCAAGCGCTTCGCCGACATCAACGCGCGCATCCGCGCGCTCAACGTCAAGGTCTATGCGACCAATGCGCTGGCGACCTCGGTGGTGCAGACCGTGGCGGCGATGGGCCTGGCGCTGGTGATCTTCATCGCCACGCTGCCGCTGATGCTGCATCACATCACCGCCGGCGCCTTCATGTCGCTGATCACCGCGATGCTGCTGATGCTGCCTTCGCTGAAGCGCCTGACCACGGTGCAGGCCAACCTGCAGCGCGGCGTGGTCGCGGCCCAGGATCTGTTCGCGGTGATCGACGCGCCGGCCGAGCGCGACGACGGCACGGTCGATCTGCAGCAGTGCCGGGGCGACATCCGGCTCGAAGCGGTGCGAATGACCTACGATGGCGCCGAGGTGCCGGCGCTGAACGGCGTGGACCTGCACTGCGCGGCCGGCAGGGTCACCGCGCTGGTCGGGCGTTCCGGCAGCGGCAAGACCACCGTCGCCAGCCTGATCCCGCGTTTCTACGAGCCCTTGTCGGGCCGCTTGCTGCTCGACGGGCGACCGCTAGGCGACTACACGCTGGCCAGCCTGCGCCGGCAGATCGCCTGGGTCGGGCAGACCGTGGTGCTGTTCGACGACAGCATCGCGCGCAACATCGCCTACGGCGAGATGGACGGCGCCAGCGAGTCCGCGATCCTCGCCGCCGCCGAGGCCGCCAATGCGATGGAGTTCATCCGCCGCCTGCCCGACGGCATCCACAGTCGCATCGGCGAGGGCGGCTCGCTGCTCTCGGGCGGCCAGCGCCAGCGCATCGCGATCGCGCGCGCGATCCTCAAGAACGCGCCGATCCTGATCCTCGACGAGGCCACCAGCGCGCTCGACAGCGAGTCCGAGCGCCTGATCCAGCAGGCACTGGACCGGCTGATGCGCGATCGCACCACGCTGGTGATCGCGCACCGGCTGTCGACCATCGAGCATGCCGACACCATCGCCGTGATCGAGCAGGGCCGCGTGATCGAGCAGGGCACGCACGCCGCGCTGCTGGCGCGCGACGGCCACTACGCCGCACTGCATCGCATGCAGTTTCGCGAAGCCGCCGCCTGAACCGCGATGGCCGTTCTGCGCGAGCCCGCCTTCTGGTATTCGGCGTCTCCGCCGCCATGGGTGCTGCGCCCGCTGGCAGCGCTCTATGGCGGCGCGGTGCGCCTGCGCCGGTCGTTGTACCGTCGTGGGCTGCTGGCCCGCGAGCGCCTGCCGGTGCCGGTGCTGGTGGTCGGCAACCTCACGGTCGGCGGCACCGGCAAGACGCCGCTGGTGATCACCCTGGTCGAGGCCCTGCGTGCACGCGGATACCACCCCGGCGTGGTCAGCCGCGGCTACGGCGGCAGCGCGACCACGCCGCAGCTGCTCGAGCCCGGCTGCGAGGCGCGGCAGGTCGGCGACGAACCCTGCCTGATCCGCCGTCACTGCGGCGTGCCGGTGGCGATCGGCCGCGAACGCGCCGTCGCGGCGCAGCTGCTGGTCGAAGCGGGCGTCGATCTGGTGATCGCCGACGACGGCCTGCAGCACTATGCGTTGGCGCGCGATATCGAGATCTGCGTGATCGACGGTACGCGCCGTTTCGGCAATGGCCGATTGCTGCCGGCCGGACCGCTGCGCGAACCGCCGCAGCGCCTGGCGTCGGTCGACTATCGTGTCTGCAACGGCGGCCTGGCCCGGCCGGACGAAATCCCGCTGCGTCTGGTCGAGGACCGCGCCTACCGCCTGCTGGCGCCCGCGGAGCGCGTGACCCTGGCCGAGTTCGGCGTCCGCAGCGTGCATGCCGTCGCCGGCATCGGCGAGCCCGAGCGGTTTTTCCGCAGCCTGCGCGCGCAGCGTTTCGAGGTGATCGCGCACGCATTCCCCGACCATCACCCGTACCGGCCCGCCGATCTCGACTTCGGCGATGCATTGCCGCTGCTGATGACCGAGAAGGACGCGATCAAGTGCCGTGCTTTCGCCCGCCCGCACTGGTGGGCGGTGCCGGTGCGGGCGCTGTTGCCCGAGAACTTCCTCGACGCCCTGGCCGCGCGCCTGCGCGCGCTGTAACCGTCCGGTCGTTGCCGGCAGCGGCGTCAGGCCGCTAGACTGGCGCCCGTGTTCCCGATGAGGTCGCTCCGCGTGGACCCTTGCAGTTGTCCTCGATCTGCAGTGTTGAATTCGTTCCCGCGCGACTGACGACCTGGCTTCCGCCGGCTGTCCCGTGACGGGATGGCAGTGACGGCGGAGCCCGCATTCCCCGACGGCTCCGTGACCCGTTCGCGCCTGGCGCGCGCGGGCGTATGCACCCGGAGGCCGCCATGTTCCGACCGCTTGCCCTGTTTGGCCTGATCCCGGACCGCCCCGGCGGGCGCGCGCGTCCTTCGGCCAGCGTATCGGCTGCCCAGCAGGAGTATCTGCTGGAGCTGGTCCGGCTCGAAGCCGTCGCCGCGCTGGCGCGGCTCGACAGCGGCATGGACGGCCTCGATGCCGGCGAGGCCGCGGAGCGCCTGGAGCGGCACGGCCCCAATGTCGTCGGCAGCGAGCAGAGGGAATCGCTGCTGGCCGAGATCCTGCACCGCCTGGTCAACCCGCTGAACCTGCTGCTGCTGGCGTTGGCGGTGGTGTCGTTCATCACCTCCGATCCGATCGGCGCCGGCATCATGACCACCATGGTCACGGTCGCGGTGATCGTCGGCTACGTGCAGGAACGCAAGTCCAGCCAGGCCGTCGCCTCGCTGCGGCGCATGGTCAGCAACACCGCCTCGGTGCGCCGCCGCGGCGGGGCCGGCGCGCGCAGCGAACTGCCGATCGAGCAGCTGGTGCCGGGTGACGTGATCCACCTGTCCGCCGGCGACATGCTCCCGGCTGACGCGCGCCTGCTGGCGGCCAAGGATCTGTTCGTCAACCAGTCCAGTCTGACCGGCGAGTCGATGCCGGTGGAGAAATTCGCCGGTGCCGACGCCGCTGCCAGGTCGCCGCTGGAGGCACGCAACCTGTGCTTCATGGGCTCCAACGTGATCAGCGGCAGCGCGCTGGCGCTGGTCGTCGCGACCGGCCGCGAGACGGCGTTCGGAGCCCTGGCCAGCGCCATCGCCGAACCGCGCGGCGCCTCGACCAGCTTCGACGTCGGACTGCGCCGCTTCGTCAGCCTGATGCTGCGCTTCATTCTGGTGATGGTGCCGCTGGTGTTCGTGGTCAACGGCATGCTCAAGCACGATTGGCTGGAGTCGCTGATGTTCTCGATCGCGGTGGCCGTCGGCCTGACGCCCGAGATGCTGCCCGCGATCGTCACCTTCAACCTGGCCAAGGGCGCGCTGGCGATGGCGCGCAAGGACGTGATCGTCAAGCGCCTGCCGGCGATCCAGAACTTCGGCGCGATCGACGTGCTGTGCACCGACAAGACCGGCACCCTGACCCAGGACAAGGTGATCCTCGAGCGCCACGTCGATGCCGCCGGCGCCGACAACGAGCGCGTGCTGGAGCTGGCCTTCCTCAACAGCCACTACCAGACCGGCCTGAAGAACCTGCTCGACATCGCCGTGCTGGAGAGCGTCGGCGGTGTCGAGACGCACCGGCTGGCGGCCGACTATGCGCTGGTCGACGAGGTGCCGTTCGATTTCGAGCGCCGGCGCATGTCGGTGGTGGTGCGCGACCCCGAGGGCCGCCATCTGCTGATCAGCAAGGGCGCGGTCGCGGAGACGCTCGGCATCTGCACGCGCGTGGCCGGCACCGAGGGCGAAGTGGCGCTGGACGCCGACCGCCTGGCCGAGGTGCGCCAGGTCGCGCACGACCTCAACGCCGACGGCTTCCGGGTGATCGCGGTCGGCGTGCGCGAGATGATGCCGCCGCGCGAGGCCTACGGTCGCGACGACGAGCGCGAGCTGACCCTGGTCGGCTTCATGGCCTTTCTCGACCCGCCCAAGGAGAGCGCCGCCGAGGCGATCCGCGCGCTCAACCGGCACGGCGTCGCGGTCAAGATCCTCACCGGCGACAACGACGTGGTCGCCCGTCACGTCTGCCGCCTGGTCGGGCTGAACCTGCAGCGCGTGCTGACCGGCCCCGAGCTGGACACGCTGTCCGACGCCGAACTTGCCGGCGCGGTGCGCGAGACGCAGCTGTTCGCGCGCCTCAATCCGCAGCAGAAGGTGCGCGTGATCGAGACCCTGCGCGGGCAGGGCCACGTCGTCGGGTTTCTCGGCGACGGCATCAACGACGGCCCGGCGCTGCGCGCGGCCGACGTCGGCATCTCGGTCGACACCGCGGTCGATATCGCCAAGGAGTCGGCCGACATCATCCTGCTGGAGAAGAGCCTGGCCGTGCTCGAGGAGGGCGTGCTCGAGGGCCGTCGCGTGTTCGGCAACATCCTCAAATACATCAAGATGACGGCCAGCTCCAACTTCGGCAACGTGTTCAGCGTGATCGGCGCCAGTGTGCTGCTGCCGTTCCTGCCGATGGCGCCGATCCAGCTGCTGATCAACAATCTGATGTACGACCTGTCGATGACCACCATCGCCACCGACGGCGTCGATGTCGAGTACGTCGCCACGCCGCGGCGCTGGGAGATGGGCAACATCGCCCGCTACATGTTCACCTTCGGCCCGGTCAGCTCGCTGTTCGACTACGTCACCTTCGGCGTGATGTGGTGGCTGCTGGGATTCTCGGCGCATCCGCTGCTGTTCCAGACCGGCTGGTTCGTCGAGTCGCTGCTGTCGCAGACCCTGATCGTGTACGTGATCCGGACCGCGCGCCTGCCGTTCATCGAGAGCACGCCGAGCCTGCCGCTGCTGGTGACCACGCTGGGCTTCTGCCTGCTGGGCATCCTGCTGCCGTTCACGCCGCTGGCGCATCTGTTCGGCTTCGCGCCGCTGCCCGGCGGCTACTGGCTGTATCTGGTCGGCATCCTCGCCGCGTACATGCTGCTGGCGCAGGGAGTCAAGGCGCTGCTGATCCGCCGCTTCGGGCTCAACTGAAGGCGGCGACCCGGCGTGTGTCGTGACCGTCAGTTGCCGGCGCGCCGGCGCCGATGCGAGCGCGCCGCGCGGCGATCCGCGCCGTGTTCATCGCGGCGCGGTTCACGAGGCCTCGACGGCATGTCCCGCTACGCTGGCCTTTTGGCGGGAGTACGCATGGACAGGGCGGCCCCGAGCACCGGCCTGCGTGCATGAGCGTCGCCATCGTCTGGTTCCGGCGCGACCTGCGGCTGGCCGACAACCCGGCGCTGGCTGCCGCGCAGGCCGCGCACGAGCGCGTGCTGCCGCTGTATGTACACGCGCCCGGCGAGGAGGCGCCGTGGGCCGCGGGCGGCGCCGCGCGCTGGTGGCTGCACCACAGCCTGGCGGCGCTGGATGCCGATCTGCGACGGCGCGGTTCGGCGCTGCACATGGCGCGCGGGCCGAGCCTGCGCGCCCTCGACGGCCTGATCGCGCAGACCGGCGCCGAGGCGGTGTACTGGAACCGTCTCTACGAACCGGCGGTGATGGCCCGTGACCGCGCGGTCAAGGATGCCCTGCGCGCGCGCGGCATCGGAGCGCACAGCAGCAACGCCGCACTGCTGTTCGAACCCTGGCAGCTGCAGAGCGGACAGGGTGATCCCTACCGCGTGTTCACGCCGTTCTGGCGCAAGGCGCGCACAAGGTTGCAGCTGCAGCCACCGCCGGCGGCGCCCGGACGCATCGCGTCGCCGGCGCTGTCCGCAAGCCTGCCGCTGGCGGCGCTCGGGCTGCTGCCGCGCATGGGCTGGGACGCCGGGCTGGCCGCGGCGTGGACGCCGGGCGCCGCCGGCGCGCAGGACCAGCTGGAGCTGTTCGGCGAGTCGGCGCTGGGCGGGTATCCGGCGCAGCGCGACTTTCCCGATCGCGCCGGCACCTCGCGGTTGTCGCCGCACCTGCATGCCGGCGAGATCTCGCCGCGCCAGATCGCCTGGCGGCTGGGCGAACTCGCGCAGGGCGACTGCGGTGCCGCGGCCGGCGCGGCAACGGAGTCCTATCTGCGCGAGCTCGGCTGGCGCGAGTTCGCGCACCATCTGCTGTATCACTTTCCGCAGACGCCCATGGCCAACCTCCATGCGGGCTTCGACCGCTTTCCATGGGCGGCCGACGACGCCGAGGTGCTGGCGCGCTGGCAGCATGGTCGCACCGGCATCCCGATCGTCGACGCCGGAATGCGCGAGCTCTGGCACACCGGCTGGATGCACAACCGCGTGCGCATGATCGTGGCCAGCTTCCTGACCAAAAACCTGCGCCAGCACTGGCGCCACGGTGCGCGCTGGTTCTGGGACACCCTGGTCGATGCCGACCTGGCCAACAATACCCAGGGCTGGCAGTGGAGCGCCGGCAGCGGAGCCGACGCCGCGCCGTATTTCCGCATCTTCAATCCGGCGATCCAGGCGCGGCGCTTCGATCCCGCCGGCCGCTATGTGCGGCGCTGGCTGCCCGAGCTGGCGGCAGCCCCGGACGCGCTGCTGCAGCAGCCCTGGCAGGACCCGGCACTGCTGCGCCGTTGCGGCTACCCGGCGCCGGTGGTCGATCTGCAGGTCTCGCGCAGGGCCGCCTTGGAAGCCTACCAGCGCATGCGTGCGACGTGAGCCGGGTCAGTGCGCCGGGCCGTCATCGGGCGCGCGTCGCAACAGCCAGGCCAGCGCCGGCGGTGTGACCATCGCGGTCAGCAGCGACATCGCCACGATCACCGCGTAGATGCGGTCGGAAAACACGCCCGCCGCGAGCCCGAGGCTGGCGATCACCACGCCGACCTCGCCGCGCGGCACCATGCCGACGCCGACGATCAGCGCGCTGCGCGGGCGCAGCGACAACGCGCCGAGGAACCCGCCCAGCATCTTGCTGGCGATGGCGATCGCGGTCGCCGCGGCGAGCATCCCCAGTGCCCGCGGATCGGCGAACACCGCCAGCTTGAGCTGCATGCCGGTGACCGCGAAGAAGAACGGCGTCAGCAGCGCCAGCAGCGGCTGCGTCTGGTGCTCCAGCTGTTCGCGCTGACGCGTCTCCGAAGCGATCAGACCGGCGAGAAAGGCACCGATGATCGCCGCCAGCCCGAAGCGCGTCGACAACCAGGCCAGGCCGAGGCACAGCGCCAGCACGATGGTCAGCGGCGACAGCGGGTTGATCGGCCGCTCCAGCCAGTCCGAACGCAGGCGCGCGGCGCGGGTGCCGACGAAGCCGATCACGACCAGAAAGCCGATCGCCTCCAGCAGCAGCACGCCGAGATGCAGCGGATCGAGGCGGCCGCCCTGCTGCAGCGACACCACCACGCCCAGCAGCAGCATGGCGAGGATGTCGTCGATCACCGCCGCGCCCAGGATCACGCGGCTCTCGGTCCGCTGCAGCACGCCCATCTCCTGCAGCACGCGCGCGGTGATGCCGACCGAGGTGGCGACGAAGGCGGCGGCGACGAACATCGACGGATCCCAGCCGAAGCCCGACCCGTGCGCCCACAGCGTGGCGCCGATGAAGGGGAACACCACACCCAGCACGCCGACCGCCAGCGCCGCCGCGCCGACGCGCCTGAGCTCGCCCAGGCGCGTTTCCAGACCGACCGCGAACAGCAGCAGCACCACGCCGATCTCCGCCAGCAGCTGCAGCGGCGCGTCGGGCCTGACCCAGGCCAGCGCCGAGGGACCGACCAGCGCGCCGGCGGCAATCTCCCCGACCACGCCGGGCATTTTCAGGCGCTGCGCCAGTTCGCCGCAGACCAGCGCGGCGGCATAGACGATGAACAGCTGCAGCAGGATGTCGGCGGCGTGGTGCATGCGTGCTCCGGGACTGATGCATTGCGTCGGGGGTTCCGCTCCCGGATGCTACACAACCGGCGGGCGATGATCCGCCATCGGAGGGGACATGGAGTCAGCAGCGGAGGGTGGTCGCGAGCCGATGTCGCGGGTCGACACCGCCTGGCTGCGCATGGAGTCGCCGACCAATCTGATGATGATCACCGGCGTGCTGGTGTTCTCCGGGCGGCTCGATGCCGCGGCCCTCAAGGCGCTGCTGGCCGAGCGTTTCCTGGCCTACCGCCGCTTCGGCCAGCGCGCGGTCGACGGCGCCACCGGGGCGCACTGGGAAACCGATCCCGACTTCGACCTCGATTGGCACGTGCGCCCGGCGGCGCTGCCGGGCGCGGCCGGCCAGTCCGAGCTGGAGCGCTACGCAGGCGACCTGGCCTCGACGCCGCTCGATCACGCCAAGCCGCTGTGGCAGTTCCACCTGATCGAGGACTACGCCGGCGGCAGCGCGCTGATCGCGCGCCTGCACCACTGCTATGCCGACGGGCTGGCGCTGGTCCAGGTGCTGCTGTCGCTGACCGACGCCGCGCCCGATGCGCGTCGGCATGCCGAGCTGGCCCGGGTCTGGCTGCGGCGCGATGGCGGCAGCGTGTTTCAGCGCCTGCTGGCGCCGGCGCAGGCCGGATTGCGGCGTGCGCTGGCGCTGGGCGGCGCGGCCTGGGAAAAAGCCGCGCAACTGTGGAGCGACCCCGCCTTCGCCGCCGAGCTGGCGCGCGAGGGTTCCGAGATCACCCGCGAACTGGCGCGTGCCCTGGCCCTGCCGGACGATCCGCCGACCGCGCTGAAGGCGCCGCTGGGTGTGGTCAAGCGCGTAGCCTGGGCGGAGCCGATCGCCCTCGACGAGGTCAAGGCGGTCGGTCGCGCGCTCGGCTGTACCGTCAACGACGTGCTGCTGGCCGCCGCCGCCGGCGCATTGCGCGCGCACCTGCTGGAGCGCGGCGAGGAGGTCGACGGCGTGACCGTGCGCGCCACCGTGCCGGTCAACCTGCGCCCGCTGGAGCATGCCAGGAAACTCGGCAACCATTTCGGCCTGGTGTTCCTCGAACTGCCGATCGGCGAGGCGCATCCGCTGCGGCGCCTGCAGCGCGTCGCCGCCTGCATGAACGAGATGAAGGGCTCGCGCCAGGCCCTGGTGTCGTTCGGCCTGCTGGCCGCGCTGGGCATGGCGCCGGCGGCACTGCAGCGGCCGGCGCTGGAGCTGTTCAGCCGCAAGGCCAGCGCGGTGGCCACCAACGTGCCGGGGCCGCAGATGCCGCTGTACCTGGCCGGCGCCGAGGTGCGCGAGCTGATGTTCTGGGTACCGCAGACCGGCTCGATCGGCATCGGCCTATCGATCCTCAGCTACAACGGGCGCGTGCACTTCGGCCTGATCGCCGATGCCCGCTGCATGCCCGATCCGATCCCGGTGGCGCAGCGCTTCGCGGGCGAGTTCGAGAAGCTGGCCCTGATCACCCTGATGGAGGACTGGCACGGCGATCTGCTGGCCGCCGCCAGCGGCGGCGAGATCGACCGCTACGACGCCGTCTCCGGGGTGTCCACCGAGGCGCGCAGCGCACGGTCGCGACGCAGCCGGGTGAAGATGAAGGCGCCGACCAAAGTCAGCAGCGCCAGCACCACCGCGCTGAAGCGGAAGCCGCTGACGTAGGCCGCCGCCAGCTGCCGGTGCGGGCCGACATAGGCGCTCATCAGCATCGACGCCAGCGCGATGCCGAAGCTCATCGACAGGTACTGTGCGGTCGAGGTCATCGACGAGGCGTGCCCGGCCTGCGCCGGCTCCAGATCGACGAAGGCCAGCGTGTTCATCGCCGTGTACTGCAGCGACATCACCAGGCCGTAGGCGAAGTTGAGCAGCGCCATCCACGGCCACGGCGTCCGTGCGGTCAGCAGCGCGAACATCGCCAGCAGGATCGCCACCAGCACGGTGTTGACGTACAGCGTGCGGCGGTAGCCGTAGCGCCTGAGCAGCGGATCGATCAACACCTTCATCGCCATCATCGCCAGCGCCTGCGGCATCATCATCAGGCCGGCGGCCAGCGGCGACCAGCCGCAGCCGACCTGCAGGAACAGCGCGAACACGAACGGCATGCCGGACACGCCGAGGCGGGTGAACAGGCTGCCGCCGACCGCGATCCAGAAGCTGCGGATCTTCAGCAGGGCGAGGTCGTTGATCGGATGCGCGGTGCGCTGGCTGTGCGCCCAGTACAGCGCGGCCGCGGTCACGCCGGCCAGCGCGGCGGTGCCGCCGATCGCGAGCTGGTCCTCGCTGGCGAACTCGGCGGCGGTCAGCAGCAGGCCCGAGGCCAGCGCGAACAGCACGAAGCCGATGCCGTCGAAGGGGCGTTGCGGGTCGCGGATCTCCGGCATCGCGCGGCGGTTCAGCCACCAGCCGACGATGCCCACCGGCACGTTTACCAGGAAGATCAGGCGCCAGCTCAGGTATTCGCTGAAGGCGCCGCCCAGCAGCGGGCCCAGCACCGGGCCCAGCAGGCCGGGGATCGAGACCAGGCTCATCGCGGCGACGAAGTCGCGCTTGTCGAAGGCGCGCACCAGCACGTAGCGGCCGACCGGCATCAGCAGCGCGCCGCCCAGGCCCTGCAGCACACGCGCGGCGATCAGCTCGGGCAGGCTCTGCGCCAGGCCGCAGGCCGCCGAGCCGAGGGTGAACACCGCGATCGACACGGCGAACACGCGCCGCGTGCCGAAACGATCGGTCAGCCACGGACTGGCCGGGATGCAGATCGCCAGCGTCAGCACGTAGCTGGTCAGCGCGGTGCGCAGCGACAGCGGCGTGATGCGCAGCGCCTCGGCGATGCTCGGCACCGCCGTATTGACGATGGTCGAGTCCAGCGTCTGCATGAAGAACGAGGCGGCGATCAGCCACAGCAGGCCGCGGTAATCGGCCAGGCGCGACGCGGCGGTCAGCCCTTCGCGGGTTCGGGCCGTCGCGGGGTCGGTGGCGGATGCGGGAGGGACGTCCATCGATGGCCTGTCGGAGGGCGGCAAGGCCGCTCCTGGAGTGCGTCAGCAGACTGCTAGTCTAGGGGGGCGGCATGCAAATACCCATCCGCGGGCTGGTGACGGCGTTCGCGATCGCGCGGGTTGTCGCCGTATGCTCTGCCGCCATATCTCGAGATGCCGACGCCATGCCCGTCACGCCGCTGCGACTCGTCGTCAATGGTGCCTCCGGCCGCATGGGCCGCGCGGTCCTGGATCGCGCCCGCGCCGATGCGAAGTGGCAGGTGGCGGCCGGCATCGTCGGCGCGGGCTCCGCGCTGGAGGGGCAGCCGATCGGCGGCGTCGAGGCACCCGGCGCGGCGCGCTATGGCACCCGCTTCCCGCCGCTCGCCGGGGTGGCCGTGGTGATCGACTTCAGCTCGCCCGCCGGCCTGGCCGCGGCGCTGGACGCCTGCCTGCCGGCGCGGGTGCCGCTGGTGACCGGCACCACCGGCCTCGACGCCGCGCTGGAGGCGCGCCTCGACGCCGCGGCGGCCACGATTCCGCTGCTGCGCGCGGCCAACTTCAGCCTCGGCGTGGCGCTGCTGACGCGGCTGCTGCGCAGTGCCGCGGCGGCGCTGCCGGATTGGGATCTGGAGATCATCGAGGCGCATCACGCGCGCAAGCAGGACGCGCCCTCGGGCACCGCGCTGGCGCTGGGGCAGGCCGCGGCCGCGGCGCGC
>JAGWPB010000046.1 GCA_028870665.1 Lysobacteraceae bacterium | reverse complement strand
GCCAGGTTGTCCAGCACCCAGAACGAGCGCCCGTGCGTGGCGGCGACCAGATCGCCCTGGCGCACGTTGATGGCGAGATCGCGCACCTGCACCTTGGGCAGGTTCAGCGCCAGCGGATGCCAGTACAGACCGCCGTCGTAGCTGGCATAGACGCTGTTCTTGGTGCCGAGGAACAGCAGCCGCGCGTCGTTCGGATCCTGGCGCACGACAAAGGCGTACTGGTCGGCGGGCAGGCCCGTGGTGATCGGCGTCCAGTGCGCGCCGTAATCGGTGGTCTCGAACACGTAGGGATGGAAGTCGTCCCACATGTAGCGCGAGGCGGTCAGGTACGCCGTGCCCCTGGCTACATGCGAAGGCTCGATCGAGCTGATCTGCGCCCAGCCGGGGATGCCCTTGGGCGTGACCAGCTTCCAGCTCTTGCCGCCATCGGTGGTGACGTGGACGAGGCCGTCGGCCGAACCGGCCCAGATGATATCGGCATCCAGCGGCGAAGGCGCCAGCGCCGAGATGTCGGGGAAGATTTCCGCGCCGGACTGGTCGAGATCGACCGGGCCGCCGCTGGGCCGTTCGGTGGCGGGATCGTTGCGCGTCAGGTCGGGGCTGATGCGCGTCCAGGTCTCGCCGCCGTCGGTGCTCTTCAGCACATACTGCGAAGCCAGCAGCAGTTCGCCTGGCATGGCTGCGGAAAACAGGATCGGGTGCGTCCAGCCGAAGCGGTACTTGAGCTGGTTGGACGCGGCGCCTTCCTGGTACTCCGGCCAGGGGCTGACCTCGCGGAACTGGCCGGTGGCCATGTCATAACGCAACTGGATGCTGAAGTAACCGCTGCCGTAGGTGATGTTGGGATGACCCGGCTGCGGTGCGACGAAGGTGGCCTCGCCGTAGGCCACGGAATGCCAGGCGCCCAGCGGAATCATGCCGCCGCTGGCGGCGCTGGGGCCCTCGAAGGAACCCTCGTCCTGCTGCGCGCCGTAGATGTGGAACGGAAACTGGTCGTCCAGTGCCACGTGGTAGAACTGTCCGGTCGGCTGGTTGTGATCACCGCTCCAGGTCAGGCCGCCGTCGGTGGACACGGTCGCGCCGCCGTCGTTGCCCTCGAGCAACAACTTCGGATCGTGCGGGTTGATCCAGACGATGTGGTTGTCGCCGTGCGGCGTGTGCAGCTTGGCGAAGGTCTTGCCGCCGTCATGCGAGACCCACAGCGCATCGACCTCGGGCACGTACACCGTGTTGGCGTCGGTCGGGTCGGCGTAGAGGCTCATGTAGTAGAACGCGCGCTGGCGCAGGCTCCAGTTCGAGTTCACCCGCGCCCAGGTCGCGCCGGCATCGCTGGAGCGGAACACGCCGCCGCCCTTCGCCTGCACGATCGCGTAGACCACGCTCGGATCGCTGGCCGCGACGCTGACGCCGATGCGTCCCAGCGTGCCCTGCGGAAAGCCGGCGTGGCGCGAGATCTCGCTCCAGTGCGCGCCGCCGTCCGTGCTCTTGTACAGGCCGCTGCCGGGGCCGCCGTCCTGCAGCGTCCACGGCCGGCGGTAGGCCTGCCACATCGCGGCGTAGAGCACGTCCGGGTTCTTCGGGTCCATCACCAGGTCGATCGCGCCGGTCTTGGCATCGACGTAGAGGATCTTGTTCCAGGTCTTGCCGCCGTCGACCGACTTGAACACGCCGCGCTCGGCGTTGGGCTTGAACACGTGGCCCATGGATGACGCGTAGACCACGTCGGGGTTTTTCGGATCGACCACGATCGCGCTGATCGTGTGGGTGTCGGCCAGGCCCGCCGCGCGCCAGGTCTTGCCGGCGTCGTCGGAGCGGAACACACCGTCACCGGTGATCATGTCGCCGCGGATGTCGCTCTCGCCGGTGCCGGCGTAGATCACCTTCGGGTTCGACGGCGCGACCGCGATCGCGCCGATGCTGTCGCTCGCCGACGGGAACTTGCCGTCGGTGAGATTGTGCCAGGTGATGCCGTCGTCATCACTGGTCCAGACGCCGCCGTCGACGGCACCCATGTAGAAGCGATCGGGCTGGTCGGGCACGCCGGCCACGGCGACGACACGGCCACCGATATCCGGTCCGATGCTGCGCCAGGCCAGCTTGCCGTCGAGGAACGACGGCGCGGTCGCGGCCGCGACGGTCGCGCTCGATACGACCAGCAAGGCTGCCAGCACGGCGTTCGGCCAACGGCTGCGGCAAGGGAAGGCAGAGGCTGCGTTCGGCATCGCTCGGACTCCGGGTGTGAGCACCGCCGCGCAGGACGGTGATGCGGCGAAGGGAGCGACGTTAGCGGACGTGAACGGCAGCGGCAATGACCGGTATGGACGGTGCGCGTGCCTGCGGCCGCCCCGGCTCGGCATCCGCGATCGTGCGGAGGAGGATGCCATGCCGGCGGCGCTGCGATCGCCAACCCGATCCGCACCGTGCCCGACCGGGATCGGGGCGGGCAATCGCTCCGGACGGTCTGCGCGTGGGCGGTCACGCGTAGACTGACGACATCGTAAGGTGGCAAGGACGGGCCGGTGCCGGATAGTGCCGAATCGGCCCGGCCCTGCACGAGAACAGCGCAGCCGGCATCGCGCTCGAGCGGTCCATCGGCGCCGCCGGGCACCTCGGAAGGAGCAGGACTGGTGGCTGCAACCCGGACACTCGCCACGCTCGATGCGGATGACCGTGCGCTGGCACAGGCTGCGCTGGCGGCGTCCGAACACGCCTACGCGCCGTATTCGGGTTATGCGGTGGGCGCGGCCCTGCGCACGCGCGCCGGCACCGTGTACACGGGCTGCAATGTCGAGAACGCCGCTTACGGCATGACGCTGTGCGCCGAGGTGGGGGCGCTGGCCGCAGCCAACGGGGCCGGCGCGGGCGACGCCGTGCAGGTGATCGCGGTGACCGGGCGCCGACTGGCTTCCGGCGCGGTGCAGACCACGGCCGTGGTGACGCCGTGCGGCCGCTGCCGGCAGTTGATCCTGGAAGCCGGGCACCGCGCGCGGCGCGACATCCGCGTGTTGTGCTGCAGTCACGATCTGTCGCACGTGCAGGCGTTCACCATCGCGCAATTGCTGCCGCACGGTTTCGGGCCGGCGAGCCTCGGCAAGGGTCGGTCGCCGCCGCGGCGGTCCCGGTGACGCCGCGGGCTTCCGAAGCAGGCACCGGCGTCGCGACAACGCCCCGGAGCATTCCGTGCCAGGCCGGCGGACCGGGTTTCCTGCGCCCGGGGAACAACGATGCCGGACCGCGGTCGCAGTCAGGTGCCCGGCGCGGTCTGCCGGTCCGCTGCCGGGAGCCCGCCATGCGTTTTCATCGGTTCGTCGTCGTGAGTGCTTGTCTTGTGATCGCCGCGGCCGCCTCGGCGGCGGCGCCGGCGCCCCCCGCGGCCGGCACGGCAACCGCCAAGCCGGTCAAGCTGCTGCCGGTGCCGAAGGAGCGGGCGGTGGTGAGCCATCACCACGTCGTGATCGACGGTCAGCGCATCGCCTATACCGCGACGGCCGGCACGCTGCTGCTCTACAACGCCAAGCACCAGCCCACCGCCAGCGTGTTCTACATCGCCTATGCCCGCGATGGGGTGCACGACGCGGCGGCCCGCCCGGTCACCTTCGCCTACAACGGCGGCCCGGGCTTCGCCTCGGCCCTGGTCGACATCGGCGGCTTCGGCCCGCGCCGCATCGTCTGGCCGGCACCCGGCGATTCGCAGGCGCAGCAGCCGCCCTATCGGCTGGTCAACAACGACGACAGCATCCTCAAGACCAGCGACCTGGTCTTCATCGACGCGATCGGCACCGGCTACAGCCGCCTCGCGGGCGCCGGCACGCCGAAGATGTTCTATGGCATCAAGGGCGACGCCAGCGCCTACGCCCAGTTCATCCAGCGCTACATCACCCGCTTCGATCGCTGGAACTCGCCCAAATTCCTGCTCGGCGAGAGTTACGGCACCACGCGCTCGGCGGTGCTGGCGCAGGACCTGGTGGCCAAGGGGGTGTACGTCAACGGGGTGATCCTGTGCTCGACCGTGCTCGACCTGCCGACGATCAACTTCAGCGCCGGCAATGATCTGCCCTACGTGCTTTATCTGCCGTCCTACGCGGCGGTGGCCTGGTACCACCATCGCCTGCAGCCGCAGCCGGCCAACCTGCAGGCGGCGGTGTCGGCGGCCGAGCAGTTCGCCGGCACGGACTATCAGCAGGCGCTGTTCGAAGGCAGTGCGCTGGCGCCGGCCCAGCGCAGCCGGATCGCCGCGCACCTGTCGCGGCTGACCGGGATTCCGGCGGCGCTGTGGCTGCGCGCGGATCTGCGCATGACCCTGCCGGTGTTCATGCGCCGGCTGCTGGGTGCCTCGGAATCGATGACCGGGCGCTACGACGCGCGCTACACCGCGCCGGAACTGCAGCCGTTGCTGCCGGTCCCCGGGCGCAGCGACGCCGGAGCCACCACCACCGCGATCTGGGGCGCGCTGGCTGCCAGCTTCGATCACTACCTGCGCGACGATCTCCACTACACCAGCACGCATCTGTACAAGCAAGACAGCGGCAAGGTGTTCAAGGCCTGGAGCTGGAAGTACCGCTCGCCGCTCAACAGCGTCGGCAGCGGCGTGGGCAACCTGCAGGCGCGCAACGTCGCGCCGGCGCTGGCGCGGGCGATGAACAACGACCCGGGCATGCAGCTGATGCTCAACAACGGCTACTACGACATGGCGACGCCGTTCTTCGCCACCGACTACACCATCCGCCACATGGGTCTGCCCGCCGCCGCGCTGGCCGGCCGGGTGCACGAGTTCGATTACCCGGTCGGGCACATGCTCTATCTCAACCCCGGGGTGCTGCCGCTTTTGGCCCGGCATATCGATGCTTTCATTGCCGGTGCCGCGCCTGCCGGGCACGGCTGAGGCACAGCGATCGCGCGGCCCGCCGCGGCGCGCGCAGATTCGGATGCGCCGCTCATGACCGGCGCAGCGCCACGGCCTGTCGCGCCAGAGCCTCGATCGCTCGCCAGTCGGCCGCACGCAGGCGGTCGGCCGGCGTCAGCCAGGAGCCGCCCACGCAGACGACATCCGACAGTGCGAGCCAGTCCGGCGCGGTCTCGGCGCTGATGCCGCCGGTGGGGCAGAAGCGGACGTCGGGCAGCGGCCCGTGCAGCGACCTGAGCAGCGCGACGCCGCCGGCCGCGGCGGCGGGAAAGAACTTCTGCAAGCGGTAGCCGGCTTCGCGCAGCGCCATCACCTCGCTGGCCGTGGCGGCGCCAGGCAGCCAGGGCAGCGCCCGGTCCGCGGTCGCGGCCCGCAAGGCCGGCGTGCTGCCGGGCGACACCGCGAAATGCGCGCCGGCGCGTGCGGCGGCCTCCAGGTCGGCGGGACTGAGCACGGTGCCGGCGCCGACGGCCATGCCGTCGACGCCGGCGGCGATGGCGCGGATGGCGCCCAGCGCCGCCGGCGTGCGCAGGGTGATCTCGATGCTGCGGATGCCGCCGGCCAGCAGTGCCCGCGCCAGCGGCAGCGCCTGTGCCGCATCGTCGATCACCACCACCGGCATCACCGGGCCGCGGCGCAGGATGGCCTCGAGGCCGTGTTGCGGATCGTGCGTGCCGGTGTCGCTCATGACATGACTCCGAAGAGGCTGGCACCCTGGTCGGCGCGGTTGACCGCGGCGCGGAACAGGCCGAACAGCTCGCGCCCCATACCCGACTGATGCGCCGTGGGGTCGGTCGTGGCCGGCTCGCGCGCGGCCCAGGTTGCGGCGTCGACGCAGGCTTCGAGCACGCCGTGCTCGGCGTCGATGCGGATGAGGTCGCCATCGCGCAGCCGGGCCAGCGCACCGCCGTCGGCGGCCTCCGGGGTGACGTGGATGGCGGCCGGCACGCGTCCCGAGGCGCCGGACATGCGCCCGTCGGTGAGCAGCGCCACGCGCTGGCCGCGGTCCTGCAGCAGTCCCAGCGTCGGGGTGAGCTTGTGCAGCTCGGGCATGCCGTTGGCGCGCGGTCCCTGGAAACGCACGACCGCGACGAAGTCGCCCGCCAATTCGCCATGCTCGAAGGCGCGCCGCACCTCGTCCTGGTCGTCGAACACGCGCGCCGGGGCCTCGATCCGCAGCCGATCCTCGGGCACCGCGGAGATCTTGATGATGGCGCGACCGAGATTGCCATCGAGCAGGCGCAGGCCGCCGTCGGCGCGGAACGGCTCGGACGCGGCGCGCAGCACGCCGCGGTTGCCGCTCGCCGGCGGCGCGGGCCGCCACGCGAGCGCTGCGTTCGCGTCGAGCACGGGCACCCGGCGATAGGCATCGAGCCCGCCGCCGGCCACGGTGCGCACGTCGGCGTGCAACAGGCCGGCATCCAGCAGCTGGCCGATCACGAACGGCATGCCGCCGGCGTGGTGGAACTGGTTCACGTCGGCATAGCCGTTGGGATAGATGCGGCAGAGCAGGGGCACCGCGGCGGCCAGCGCGTCGAAGTCCTCCCAGCGCAGGTCGATGCCGGCGGCGCGCGCGATCGCGACCAGATGCAGCAGGTGGTTGGTCGAGCCGCCGGTGGCGTGCAAGCCGACCACGCCGTTGACCAGGGCGCGTTCGTCGATCACCTGACCGACCGGCGTGTAGTCGTCGCCCAGCGCGGTGATCGCCGCCGCGCGACGCACCGCGGCCGCGGTCAGCGCATCGCGCAGCGGCGTGTCCGGGGCGACGAAGCTGGCCCCCGGCAGGTGCAGGCCCATGATCTCCATCAGCATCTGGTTGGAATTGGCGGTGCCGTAGAAGGTGCAGGTGCCGGGTGCGTGGTAGGACTGCGCCTCGGCCTCGAGCAGTTCGGCGCGCGTGGCCTTGCCCTCGGCGTAGCGCTGGCGGACCTTGGACTTGTCCTCGTTGGGCAGGCCGCTGGGCATCGGTCCCGAGGGCACGAACAGCGCTGGCAGGTGCCCGAAGCTGAGCGCGGCGATCAGCAGGCCGGGCACGATCTTGTCGCAGATGCCGAGGAACAGCGCGGCGTCGAACATGTCGTGCGACAGCGCGACCGCCGCCGACAGCGCGATCACGTCGCGCGAGAACAGGCTCAGCTCCATGCCGGCGCGGCCCTGGGTGACGCCGTCGCACATCGCCGGCACGCCGCCGGCCACCTGCGCGGTGGCGCCGGCCGCGCGCGCGGCTGCCTTGATCAGTTCGGGATAGCGCGCGTAGGGCTGGTGCGCCGAGAGCATGTCGTTGTAGGCAGTGACGATCGCGAGGTCGGCGCCGCGGCCCTCGCGCAGCGCGGCCTTGTCGGGCGCGGCGCAGGCGGCAAAGCCGTGGGCGAGGTTGCCGCAGGACAGGCGTTCGCGGCTCGGTCCGGCGCCCCGGGCCGCATCGATGCGGGCCAGGTAGGCCTGGCGCGTGACGCGGCTGCGTTCGCGCAGGCGGTCGGTGACGGCGATCAGGGTCGGGTGCAGTTTCATGCGGCTCCTCCGGATTCAGGGCGCCCAGTACACGGCGATCGGGGTGCGCGCCTGCGCCAGCAGCGCGTGGACCGGCAGGCGGACGTCGTCGACGCCGCGTTCGAGCATGGCGCGCTTGGTCGCGCCGGTGATCAGCAGGAACACCGACCGCGCGCCGGCCAGCAGCGGCAGGGTCAGGGTCATGCGCGGCTCGGCGGCGGCCGGCGCGCGCATCGGCAACACGCGCGCCGAAGCGTGCGGGTCGAGCGCGGCGGCGAGGTGATCGCCGCCGGGGAACAGCGAGGCGATGTGGCCGTCGTCGCCCATCCCGAGCACGACCGCGTCGAGCGGCAGCGGCAGCGCATCGATGCCGGCACGCACCGCGGCGAGGCCGTCCTCGGGCGTGGCCGCGGCGGCGTACAGCGGCACGAAGCGCGCCGCGCCGGGCGCGGCGCGCTTCATCAGGATGTCGCGCACCAAGGTCGCGTTGGCGCGCGGGTGGCCGGCCGGTACCCAGCGCTCGTCGGCGAGGGTGACGATCAGCCGCGGCCAGTCCAGTGCGTGCGTCGCCAGCGCGGCCAGGAACGGGCCGGGCGTGGTGCCGCCGGAGAGGGCCAGCGTGGCCCGATCGCGCCGTGCCAGCGCGTGCCGCAACGTGCCGGCGACGGCATCCGCCAGCACCGGCGCCAGGGCCGTCAGCGTGGCTCGCGTGTGCCAGCGCAGGGCGGGCGGGGGCACGCTGTCCGGCATCAGAATGCGTCCTCGTGCCAGGTGCGGCCGTCGCGTTCGATCAACGCGACCGCGGCGCTCGGCCCGCCGCTGCCGGCGGTGTAGGGCTTGGGCGCTTCGTCGCTCTGCGTCCAGGCGGCGATGATCGGATCGATCCAGCGCCACGCCGCTTCGACCTCGTCGCGGCGCATGAACAGCATCGCATTGCCGCGCACCACATCCATCAGCAGGCGCTCGTAGGCGTCGGCCTGGTGGCTGCCGAAGGCAGCGGCGAAGCTCATGTCCAGCGGCACGCGGCGCAGGCGGATGCCGCCTGGTCCGGGGACCTTGTTCATCAGCCACAGCTTGACGCCCTCGTCGGGTTGCAGGCGCAGCACCAGCTTGTTGGGCGCGAGCTCGCCGGCCTCGCGGCCGAAGATCGAGTAGGGCACGCTGCGGAAACTGATCACGATCTCGGACACACGCTCACCCAGGCGCTTGCCGGTGCGCAGGTAGAACGGCACGCCGGCCCAGCGCCAGTTGGCGACCTCGGCCTTGAGCGCAACATAGGTGTCGGTGCGCGAATCGGCGCGGCCCAGTTCCTCGAGATAGCCCGGGACCGCGCGCCCGGCGATCGCCCCGGCGCGGTACTGGCCGCGCACGGTCAGGGCGCCGGCATTGCGCGCATCGATCGGCTTGAGCGCGTGCAGCACCTTGAGTTTCTCGTCGCGGATCGCATCGGCCGTCAGCGACACCGGCGGCTCCATCGCCACCAGGCAAAGCAGCTGGAGCAGGTGGTTCTGCACCATGTCGCGGATCGCGCCGGCGCGGTCGTAGTAGGCCGCGCGCTCGCCGGCGCCGACCGTTTCGGCGACGGTGATCTGCACGTGGTCGATGTGCTCGGCCTTCCACAGCGGTTCGAACAGGGCGTTGGCGAAGCGCAGCGCCACCAGGTTCTGCACCGTCTCCTTGCCGAGGTAGTGGTCGATGCGGAAGGTCTGGCGCTCGCTGAAGGTGCGCGCCACGGCATCGGCGATCGCGCTGGCCGAGGCCAGGCTGCTGCCGATCGGTTTTTCCAGCACCACGCGCGCCTCGCCTTCATGCAGGCCGAGCGCGCGCAAGTGGTCGCAGACCGGGGTGAACAGGTCCGGATGCAGGGCGAGGTAGAACACGCGTATCGGCGCGGCTGCCGCGCGTACGCGCGCCGCAAGTTGATCCCAGCCGGTATCTGCGCGCACGTCCACGGCCTGGTAGGCGACGCACTCCAGGAAGGACTCCAGCTCGGCCTCGTGCCCGGCCGCGGCGGCGGCCAGCCCGGCGCGCACCTGGTCGCGATAACGGACGTCGTCGAGCGCCTCGCGCGCGACCGCGATCACCCGCGTCCCGGGCTCGAACTGGCCATCGCGGAAGCGCTGGAACAGGGCCGGCAACAGCTTGTGGCGGGCGAGGTCGCCGGTGCCGCCGAAGATGATCAGGTCGAAGGCTTGCATGGGGCGTTCCGTGGCGGGTGACGTGGGAGTGGGGGCGGTCACGACAATACCAGTAACATACCAATAGATCAAAGCCGGCGCCCAGGATGCCTGCACTCGGCACGCCCGGTTCGATGGCGGCGTGGGTTGGTATGCTTCTGGTATGAAGCCGCCCTTGCCCGCAGCCTTTCGCCGCCAGTGCCGCGCCGATGCCTCCGGGCGCGGTCTGGTTTACCTGAGCCTGCAGCGTGCAATCAGCGAGGTGATCGACGCCGGCGCGCTCAAGTCCGGCGATGCGCTACCCGGCGAGCGCGTGCTGGCGCAGCAGCTCGGCGTCTCGCGCGTCACCGTGCGGCGCGCCATCGCCGGACTGATCGAGAACGGCCTGCTGACCCAGCGACGCGGGGCCGGAACCTTCGTCGCCGAACGCATCGTGAAGTCGTTTTCACGGCTGACCAGCTTTTCCGACGACCTGCGCGCGCGCGGGCTGGACTCGCGCTCGCGCTTTCTGGAGCGCGCGGTCGGCGCGGCGACGCCCGAGGAGGCGATGGGGCTGGATCTGTCGCCGGGTGCGGCAGTGGTTCGGCTCTACCGGCTGCGCTTCGCCGGCGAGCGACCGTTGGTGGTCGAACGCACCGCGGTGCCGCACGATCTGCTGGCCGACCCGGCGGCGGTGGGTCACTCGCTCTACGACGCGCTGGAGCGCGAAGGCCACGTGCCGGTGCGCGCGCTGCAGCGGGTGCGAGCGGTCGCGCTGGACGCCGGCCAGGCGCGACTGCTCGAGCTGCCCGCGGGCAGCGCGGCGCTGTACATCGAACGCCGCGCCTATCGTGCCGACGGCCGGGCAGTGGAGTTCACGCGCTCGTTCTATCGCGGCGACGTTTACGATTTCGTCGCTGAACTCGGCCGCTGAGCCGGCTCGCGGCGGTCGCGTCCGCGACGCCAGGCACCGCTGTTATGTTTTCGTTGCGCTGCAGCGTGCAATAGCCGTGTAACCGATTACATTGCGTCTCCATGACATGCTGCGAAAGCCGCAGGGGGCGCCCGCGTGGGGACCACGATCAAAGAAGTTGCCAAGCGCGCGGGGGTCTCGGTCGCCACCGTGTCGCGTGCGCTCAACGGGCATGCATCGGTGACCGCCTCGGCCCGCGAGCGCGTGCAGCAGGCCGCGGCCGATCTCCATTACATGCCGCATGGCGCCGCCCGCAGCCTCAGCACGAGGCGCACCGAAAGCATCGGCGTGCTGCTGCCCGACCTGCACGGTGAGTTCTTCTCCGAGCTGATCCGCGGCATCGATGCCGGCGCACGGGCGCGTGGCCTGCACCTGCTGGTCTCCAGTTCCCACGGCGACGCCGCCGAGGCCGCCGCGGCGCTGCGCAGCATGCAGGGCCGGGTCGACGGTCTGCTGCTGATGTCGCCTTACGTGGACGCCGGCATGCTCGCCAACAATCTGCCGCGTGGCTTCCCGCTGGTGCTGATGAACAGCGTGATCAGCGAGGCAGGCTGCTCGGCCGTGCTGATCGACAACTACGGCGGCGCCTACGGCATGGTCCGCTATCTGGTGGCCAGTGGGTACAAGCGGATTGCCTTCGTGACCGGTCCCGAGGACAACCTGGATGCACGCGCGCGGCTGCAGGGCTACCGCAACGCGATGGCCGAGCTGCGCCCCGACCAGGACG
Source organism: Lysobacteraceae bacterium (assembly GCA_028870665.1). Lineage (GTDB taxonomy): Bacteria > Pseudomonadota > Gammaproteobacteria > Xanthomonadales > Rhodanobacteraceae > Metallibacterium. Next base: position 8,816 of record JAGWPB010000046.1, on the reverse strand, counting down.
AAATGGTCCTGCGCGGCGATTTCACCGAGGAGGGCGGCTACCGTGCCGGCAAGCAGATTCTGGCGCGGCAGATCCGGCCGGACGTGATCTTCGCCGCCAACGACATCATGGCGATCGGCTGCCTGTTCGCGCTGACGCAGTCGGGCGTGGAAGTGCCGCGCACGATGGCCGTGGTCGGCTTCGACGACATTCCCGTCGCCCGTTACATCACGCCCGCGCTGACGACGGTGCGCGTGCGCATCGCCGACCTGGGCGGACGGGCGCTGCAGCGCTTGCTGGCCACGGTCGGCCAGCACGAGGGAAGCAGGGTGACCACCGAAACGATGCAGCCGGAGCTGGTGGTCCGTGCATCCTGCGGCATGCACGGACAGGACGCCGGCAGCCCGCGACCCGCCGAACCCGATCAGAAACGCGTGCAGACCGGCCCCGTGGAACGCATCAAGCCGGCTGCAGCGAAGCACCGCCCGACCCGCACCGCACCGTCCAACCCGACCTAAGGCAGGGGAACCATGAGAACGCCACAGACTTTCAAGAAGAAGCTGCTTGCCAGCCTGATCGCCACGTCACTGGCGACCCTCGTCGCCGCGCCGACCGTTTCGGTCGCCGCGAGCGCGGATGCCACCTTGCGCGGCCATGCCGCGCCCGGGGCAGTGATCACCGCCCGCGAGATCGCCACCGGCGCCTCGCGCCAGACCAAGGCCGATGGCAAGGGCGTCTACACACTGCTCGGCCTGCCGCCCGGCACCTACCAGGTCAGCGCAGGGCAGGGCATCGAACGCACGATCAAGCTGAATGTCGCCTCGACGGCCACCCTCGACCTGACCACGGCGGCCCCGGCGGGCAACGTCACCAAGCTCTCGACCGTCAAGGTCAGCGCGGCCAACCTGCAGGACGTCAACACCTCGCAGGTGGGCGCGTTCGTCTCGACGCACCAGATCCAGAACATGCCCGCGGCGTCGCGCAACTTCCTGCAGTTCGCCGACACCGTGCCGGGCATGGTGTTCGCGCGCGACTCCAACGGCAATACCAGCCTGCAGTCGGGCGGTCAGGCCGGCAGCGCGCTGAACGTCTACATCGACGGCGTCGGCCAGAAGAACTACGTGCTGCAGGGCGGCATCGCCGGCCAGAACGCCAGCCAGGGCAACCCCTTCCCGCAGTTGGCGATCGCCGAGTACCGCGTGATCACGTCCAACTACGAGGCCGAGTACGGCCAGCTGTCGAGCGCGGCGGTCACCGCCCTGACCAAATCCGGCACCAACGAGTACCACGGTGACGCCTTCGTCAGCTTCAACAGCACCGGCATGCGCGCGGCGACGCCGGCCGAGAGCGCGGCCGGCAAGAAGACGCCCTCCACCGACAAGGATTACGGCTTCGATTTCGGCGGACCGATCCTGCAGAACCGGATGCACTTCTACATCGCCTACGAGGGCAAGAAGTTCAACACCCCGACGACCGTGGCACCGTCCGGGTCCGCGCAGTACGTCAGCCAGCTGCCGGCCAGCGCGCAATCGCAGATCGGCGCGGCCAACCTGCCGTTCCTGGAAAACAACTGGTTCGGCAAGCTCGACTACGAGCCGACCAGCCGCGACCGCTTCGTGTTCGAGGCTCACGTTCGCAACGAAACCTCGCTGGGCGGCATCGGCGGCGTGACCACGGCCTCGGCCGGACTCAACACCGTCAATTTCCAGAAGACCGCCGACCTGCGCTGGGATCGCAGCGGCTACGACTGGTTCAATCGCCTGCAGTTCACCTACGAGGACGCGTTCTTCCAGCCCACGCCGGTGGTGCTGGGCGCCGGCAGCGCCTATACGCCGTCGAACAACCAGAACGCGGTCATCCTGCAGACCGGCAACTCGCCGCTGGCACAGCAGAACAAGGGCCAGCGCGGCCCGGGCCTGCGCGACGACTTCACCTACGACGGACTTGAGTGGCACGGCGACCACATCATCAAGACCGGTCTCGACATCAAGAAAGTGCAGCTGACCGCGCAGGACGCCGGCGACAGCAACGCGCTGTTCTATTACGCGGTGAGCCCGAACGCCGGCACCGAGAGCACCCCCTACAAGGTGCAGTTCGGCTCGCCCGCACCCGGCACCAGCCCGGTGTCGGTCAGCGACAACACCATGATCGGCGCCTACCTGCAGGACAACTGGACGGTCAACGAGCACTGGACCTTCAACCTGGGCGTGCGCGGCGATTACGACCGCACGCCGGCCTACCTCAACTACGTGACGCCCGCCAATGTGATCGCGGCGCTCAACGGCCAGGCCCCCGGAGCGGCGCCCGGCGTGACCTACGCCGACACCCTGGCGCTGGGCGGGGTCAACATCAACAACTACATCAGCAACGGCCACAACCGCAGCGCCAAGTGGCATTTCGCGCCGCGCCTCGGCTTCGCCTTCGACATCAATGGCGACCAGAAGCACGTGATCTTCGGCGGCTACTCGCGCGCCTACGACCGCAACCTGTTCACCATCCTGCAGCTGGAGCAGACCAAGTCGGCGCTGTCGCAGCCGACGCTGTTCTTCAATACGCCGCTGGAACCCTGCGTCGCCAGTCCGACCTGCCTGACCTTCAACCCGTCCTACTACGGCATCCAGGCGCTGCAGGCCCTGGTGGCCGGCACCACGACGGGCAAGGAGGTGGACATGATCCAGAACAACCTCAAGACCCCGTACTCGGACCAGTTCACCCTCGGCATGCGCAACCAGGTGGGCGAGTGGAACACCAGCGTGGCGATCGCGCGGATCAACAGCTACAACGGCTTCCTGTTCGACCTCGGCAACCGCTATCCGGACGGTTCGTTCTGGAAGAACGGCAGCCAGCCGTGGAGCTACGGACTGCCCGGCTTCGGCCCGCTGATCCTCGGCACCAACGGCAAGGAGACGCGCACCACCCAGCTGCTGCTGTCGGCCGACAAGCCCTGGACGCGCGAGTCGGGTTGGGGTGCCACCATCGCCTATACCTACACCGACGCCAAGTGGAACCACGACAACGGCAGCCTCGATGACCAGTACGCCTTCGATGAATCCAGCCCGGCGGCGTATCCCTTCATCGCCGAACCGGTGGCCAAGCAGCGCCTGGTGCTGGCCGGAACATTCAGCGCGCCGTGGGACATCGCGCTGGGTGCGCGCCTGACGCTGGCCTCGCCGATCCCCGACGTCAACCTGGCCTGCTACGGCGGCCCGATCAACAACGGCTGCGTGCCGATCGCGGCGCGACCCGAGGGATCGCGGTTCCTGCTCGGCGGGCGCATCTGGGGCTACCGCGATTTCTCGCTGCAGGCCACCAAGAACTTCAAGTTTTACGGGTACAACGCCTACGCCCGGCTGGACGTCATCAACGTCTTCAACTGGCACAACTACACCAGCTACATCGAGAACTGGGGCTCGAACGGCGTGCTCAACAAGTATCCGGTCAGCTACAACCCGCTGGGTCAGATCTCGGGCTACCCGCGCTACCTGAAGGTAACCGTGGGCGTCAGTTTCTGAGGCCGCGCGCAGACCGCGACGGGATTGCCCGCCGCGGTCTGCGGACCTCCGCGCCGCCGTCATCGCGCGGCACCCGATCCCCGCAGACGGGACCGGTTCCTGTCCGGTCCGCGCCCGCCGTCCGAATCCCGGCATGAGCACCGCACCGATGTCTGCATCGCAGCCCCTGAAGACCATCGTGATCGTCGGCGGCGGCACCGCCGGCTGGATGGCGGCCGCAGCCTGCGCCAAGGTGCTGGGCGCCGACTATCACGTGCATCTGGTCGAGTCCGAGGAGATCGGCATCGTCGGGGTGGGTGAGTCGACGGTGCCGCACCTGAAGCTGTTCAACAACCTGCTCGGCATCGACGACATCGAATTCGTCAAGCAGACTCGGGGCACGTTCAAGCTCGGCATCCAGTTCAACGACTGGGGCCGGCTGGGCGACAGCTACATCCACGGGTTCGGCAAGATCGGACACGATGTCAGTCTGCTTCCATTCCACCAGTTCTGGATCAAGGCGCGGCAGCTCGGCATCGCCGCCGACATCGGCGCGTACTCGCTCAACACGGCCGCCGCGCCGCGCGGCAGGTTCATGCCGTCGGCCACCGATGTGCCGGCGAACTCTCCGCTGGCCGATATCCGCTACGCCTACCAGTTCGATGCCGGCCTCTACGCGAGATTCCTGCGCGGTTACGCCGAGGCGCGCGGCGTGCGCCGTACCGAGGGCAAGATCGAGCAGGTCAAGCTGCGCGCGGAAGACGGTTTCGTCGAATCCGTCGTGCTGGAAAACGGCACGGTCATCGCGGGCGACCTGTTCATCGACTGCTCGGGTTTCCGCGGCCTGCTGATCGAGCAGGCGCTGCACACCGGCTATACCGACTTCACCCAGTGGCTGCCCTGCGATCGCGCACTGGCGGTGGGTTGCGAAAAGGTCGGCCCGCCGACGCCCTATACGCGCGTGACCGCGCGCACGGCGGGCTGGCAGTGGCGCATCCCGCTGCAGCACCGCACCGGCAACGGGCACGTGTACGCCGGGGCCTATCTCGGCGACGACGAGGCTGCGGCGACGCTGCTGGCCAACCTGGACGGCAAGCCGCTGGGCGAGCCGCGACTGCTGCGTTTCACGCCGGGCATGCGCAAGAAGGTCTGGAACAAGAACGTGGTGGCCCTGGGCCTGGCCAGCGGTTTTCTCGAGCCGCTGGAATCGACCAGCATCTTCCTGATCCAGTCGGGCATCGCGCGCCTGCTCAATCTGCTGCCGCAGCGTGATTTCAGCCAGGTGTTGAGCGACCGCTACAACGCGCAGTCGGTCTTCGAGATCGAGCACATCCGCGATTTCCTGATCCTGCATTACTGCGCCACCGAGCGCGACGACTCGCCGTTCTGGAACGACTGTCGCACGATGCGGGTGCCGGACTCGCTGCAGGAAAACATCCGCCTGTTCAGCGACAGCGGCCGGTTTTTCCGCGATGGCGAGGAAATGTTCGCCGACGTCAGCTGGGTGCAGGTCATGCTCGGACAGAACATCATGCCGCGCACCTACCATCCGATGGTCGACCAGATGCCGGAGCGGGATCTGCGCGCGTTCGTCACGGGCATCGGCTCGGTGATCGCGGGTTGCGTCGACCTGATGCCTCTGCATCAGGCCTTCATCGACCGCTACTGCGCGGTCTCCGACTGAGGCTCACGTGCAGCCCCCGTCCGGCATCCCCCGAATGGCGCGCGCGCCGCGCGCGAGCGCCCGCCACCCTCCGCGGCCGTCCCGGGCGCGCATCGTTGTCCCCGGCGGCCGCAGGTCGCGCGGGTGCCGCGCCGCCGGCCTGCTCGCGGCTCTGACGCTGACGCTCCTGCTGGTTGGCTGCGGCGGCGGCTCTGGCCCGCCCCCGACGAGTTCGAACCCGGGCAGCGGCAACCCCGGTTCGCCCCCGCTGGTGCTCTCGGCAATGCCCTCCAGCCTCGCGGTGCCGGCCGGCGAAACGGCCGCCTTCACGCTCGGCGTCAGTCCGGCGTCCGCCAGTCCGGTGACGCTGACCCTGCTCAACGCCCCTGCCGGCGTGCAGCTGTCGGCGGGCGCGGGCACGACGGCGGGTTCGGGGCAGCAGAACGAAGTGCTCGACGTCGCGGCATCGACGGCGACGGGCACCTACGCGTTGACGCTGAGCGGCAGCAGCGGCGGCGCGACCGCGACCACCGGACTCGCGCTGCTGGTCGAGCCCGCGCTGCCGGCGTCGCTCGCGCAGCTCGAGCAAAGCACGTTCGAGTATTTCTGGAACACCACCAATCCGGCCAACGGACTGGCGCCCGATCACTACCCGGGATCGCCCTACGCCAGCATCGCCGCCACCGGTTTTGCGCTGACCGCCTACCCGATCGGCGTCGAGCGCGGATGGATCACCCGGGCGCAGGCCGAGCAGCGCGTGCTGACCACGCTGCAGTTCCTGGGCAATGCGCCTCAAGGACCCGCCGCAAGCGGCGAGAGCGGGTATCAGGGCTTCTTCTATCACTTCCTCGATCTGAACACCGGCCAGCGCTGGCCGGGATCCGAGCTGTCCTCGATCGACACGGCGCTGCTGATGGCGGGCGTGCTGACCGACGAGAGCTATTTCAACCAGAACAACACCAGCGAAACCCAGATCCGTGCGCTGGCCGATCAGCTCTACCGCGCCGTCAACTGGACCTGGATGCAGCCGGCCGCGCCGACGATCAGCCTGGGCTGGCTGCCGGAGTCGGGCTATCTGCCCTACAACTGGCAGGGCTACAACGAGGCGATGATCCTGTACATCGAGGCGCTGGGTTCGCCCACCCATCCGGTATCTGCCAGCGCGTGGGCAGCGTGGACGGCGACCTACCCGAACACCTGGGGCAGCTATTTCGGGCGCCAGCAGCTCGGTTTCGCGCCGCTGTTCGGGCACCAGTACTCGCAGGCGTGGATCGATTTCCGCGGCATCCAGGATGCCTTCATGCGCAGCGTGGGCAGCGACTATTTCATCAACAGCGGCCTGGCTACCGAATCGCAACGCGACTACGCCATCGCCAATCCGGGCCAGTGGACCGGTTACGGCAACGAGCTGTGGGGGCTGACCGCCTGCGACGGCCCGGGCAACTTCACGCTCACCGACGGCAGTGGTCGGCAGCGCACATTTTATGGTTATGCCGCACGTGGCGCCGCCATCACCGGTACCCTGGACGACGGCACCATCGCGCCGGCCGCGGCGCTGGGCTCGATCGTCTTCGCGCCCGCCATCGTGATCCCGATGGTGCAGGCGATGCAGGCCCGCTACGGCGCCTACATCCTCGGCGCCTACGGCGACTACGATGCGTTCAACCCCAGCTTCCAGTACAGCGGCGTCACCCCGGCCACGGGCACGGTGGTGCCGGGCGTGGGCTGGGTGGATTCGCAGTATCTGGGCATCGACCAGGGCCCGATCCTCCTGATGCTGGAGAATTACCGGTCGGGCCTGATCTGGAACGTGATGCGCCTGAACCCGTATATCGGCCTCGGGCTCGAGCGCGCCAACTTCACCGGCGGCTGGCTCGCCGGCACGCCGGCCTTGCAGTGAGCCGGCGCGATGAACCATCCATTCCGGTCCGGCTTCCCGGGTCCGCACGCGACGACCCCGATCGTCGGCCGGATCGCTCGCGGCGCGACACCGCCAACCGCGATCGCAGGTCGCCGCTCGAACGCGCCGACCGGCACCGATGCGGGCCCGATTCCGCCGCACGGCATCGGCCGGCTGCTCCCCGCTCCGCCATCCCACCACCGTCGACGAGGCTCCTGATGCGATCGCTGCTTTTGCTGTTGGCCTTCGGACTTGCGGGCCTCGCGGCGCCCGCCATCGCCCGGCCGCAGCCGCCCGAACGCCCGGCCGCGCACACGGCCGCAGCGGGATCGCGGCCGATGCCGGCGTTCCTCGAGCAGCTCGAGCGGCGCACGTTCGATTACTTCTGGGACACCGCCAATCCCGCCAACGGCCTCGTGCCGGACCGCTGGCCGGGCCCATCGGCCTGCAGCATCGCGGCGGTGGGTTTCGCGCTGACGGCCTATCCGATCGGCGTGGAGCGCGGCTACATCACCCGGGCGCAGGCCGCTCAACGCGTGCGGGTCACGTTGCGCTTCTTCGCCCACGCGCCGCAGGGCCCGCAGCCGGCCGGAGTCACGGGATACCAGGGTTTCTTCTACCATTTTCTCGACATGCGCAGCGGGCTGCGAACGTCGGGCTCGGAATTGTCCACCGTGGATACTGCGTTGCTGCTCGCCGGCGTGCTGTCGGATCGCGATTACTTCGACCGCGACACGCCCGGCGAGCGCGAGATCCGGACGCTGGCCGATGCGATCAATCGCCGCGTGGACTGGCGCTGGGCCTCGCCGCGGGCGCCGCTGGTCTCGATGGGCTGGATGCCGGAGAGCGGTTTCATTCCGCATGACTGGCAGGGTTACGACGAGGCGATGATCGTGTACCTGCTGGCGCTGGGCTCGCCCACCCACGCCGTCGCACCTGCCGCATGGCCGGCGTGGACGGCCACCTATGACCGCACCTGGGGCCGGTTCCAGGGTCAGACCTATCTCGGCTTCGGGCCGCTGTTCGGCTACCAGTACAGCCAGTCGTGGGTGGATTTCCGCGGCATCCGCGACACCTGGATGCGGGCGCATGACCTGGACTATTTCGAGAACAGCCGTCGCGCCACGCTGGCGCAGCATGCCTACGCCATCGCCAACCCCATGGGCTGGCGCGGCTATGACCAGGACATCTGGGGCCTGACCGCGAGCGATGGGCCGGCGAACTACACCCACTTCATGCCGCCCTGGCACCTGCGCCATTTCCGCGGCTACAGCGCGCGCGGCGTGGACATCCGCGGCGGCTTCGACGACGGCACGCTGGCGCCGACCGCGATGGTGTCGTCGATCGCCTTCGCGCCGGAACTGGTGATCCCCTCGGTCGAGGCCCTGGACCGGCGCTATGGCCGCTGGATCTACGGCAGGTACGGCTTCGTCGACGCGTTCAATCCCAGCTTCGACTACGACGTGCCGTTGCGTACGGGCCGCCTGGTGCCCGGCGTCGGCTGGGTGGACAACGAGTACCTGGGCATCGACCAGGGTCCGATCCTGCTGATGCTGGAGAACTATCGCAGCGGTTTCGTCTGGCGCCTGATGCGGGCGGACCCCGACCTGCGCCGCGGTCTGGAGCGTGCCGGATTCAGCGGCGGCTGGCTGCGGCCGGCGCGCGCGACGGTGCGCTGAATGGGGCGCGCCGGCATGCCCGCTCGCGGTCCAGGCCTCGGCACCCGCCGCGTGGCGCCCGCGCGGGTCGTGCCGGCCGAAGGGCGCCGGCGCGGCTGGCTGCA
>JAGWPB010000045.1 GCA_028870665.1 Lysobacteraceae bacterium | reverse complement strand
TTCGGCATGCTGGTGATCGTCGATCACGGCAATGGCTGGATGAGCCTGTACGGCAACAATGAAAGCCTGCTGGTGCGGGTGGGCGACTGGGTCGATGCCGGTCAGGCCGTCGCTACCGCCGCCGCGCCGGGTCCGGGGCAGGCCGGTGTCTATTTCGGCCTGCGCCATGACAGCAAGGCCGTCGACGCGCGCGCCTGGCTGACCGATCGCCGCTGACAGCCGCGAAGCCGAAGCCTGCGCGGGGCGCCGCAGCCATCGCGCGGCGCCCGCGTGCGCCCGGTCACAGGGTGATGCCCTGATTGCAACAAAAGGTCATGCCGCGCCGCGGTCGCCGGTTGCCCGGCCGCCGGTGGCAGCTAATGGGCACGCGCCATGCCGGCGTCGAGGTGTCCCTGGTGACCATGCGTGTACCTGCCCTGCGTCCATTTCCTGCGGCGGCCAGTCCGCGGCAGGGCTTCGGCGATGCCTTGCGCACGCTGTCGATATACCTCGGCCTGATCGGCGTCGGCAGCATCGGCGTGCTGCGCTTGGCCGCGTGGTTGCAGCAGGGGCATCGTCTCGGCGGGCACCCGCAGCTGGTCACCGGCATCGCGCTGGTGCTGGCGCAGCTGGTCGCCAGCGCGTTGACGCTGGTCTGGCTGCGTGGGCGGGCGGGGGCGCTGTGGTCGCAGGCGGCGCTGCCCGGCTACGGCTTTCGCCGCACCACCCGCCGCTGGGTGCTTGGCGGCGAAGCAGGCGGCCTCGTCCTTGCGATCGCCGCCGCGCTGCTCGGCCGCTGGCTGGATGGCGGCCAGACGGCGCAGGCTTCGCTGCAGGGCCCGCTGCTGGCGACCGGGCTGCGCTGGTCGCTGACCGGCATCGGCATCGTGCTGTCGCCGTGGCTGGAGGAGACGGTGTTTCGCGGTGCCCTGCTGGGCGCCCTGGCGCCCGCGCTGGGGACCCTCGGCGCGGTGCTGGCCAGCACCCTCGTGTTCACCCTGCTGCATGCGTTCGGAATGCACGGGCACTGGTGGGGCCTGCTGCCGATCGCGGCGCTGGGCCTGTTCTGCGCCGCGCTGCGGGTGCGTTCGGGCTCGCTGGCGCCGGGCATCATCGCCCACACCAGCTACAACGTGCTGGCGGGTCTCGGCGGACTGCTCTGATCGCAGGGCGCGCAGGACCGCGTCATCGGCCCGCGTGCGAGGCATAATCGGGCGATTGCCGGAGTGCCTCATGCGCCTTGTCCCGCTTGCCCTGATCCTGCTGTGGTTCGCGCCCGCCGCGATGGCCGCCGCGCCGCCGGCGGTCGCAGCACCGGCCGCCTCCGCCGCGCCGGCGCCAGCGCCGGCGGGCAGCGTTGGCCCCAGCCTCGCCGACATCCAGACCTTCACCCGCGTCTTCGAGCTGGTGCGCCAGGCCTATGTCGATCCGGTCGACGATCACACGCTGATGCAGTCGGCGATCACCGGCATGCTGGCCGGGCTCGACCCGCACAGCGAGTTCCTCACTCGCAGGGGTCTCGACCAGCTCGACGAGGACACCAGCGGACGCTACGGCGGGCTCGGCATCGAGGTGGCCCAGGTCAACGGCCAGTTGCGCATCATCGCGCCGATCGACGGCACCCCCGCGGCGCGCGCCGGCATGCTGCCGGGCGACGTGATCCTCGGCATCAACGGCAAGGCGGTGGATCCTGACGCGCTCAACGCCGCGCTGGACCAGCTGCGCGGCGCGCCGGGTACCACGATCACGCTGAGCGTGCTGCACCCGCAGGCCAGCAAGCCGGTCGACCTGACCCTGACCCGCGAGCGCATCCAGATCGCCAGCGTGCACTCGCGCCTGCTGCAGCCGGGTTATGCCTACCTGCGCATCAGCCAGTTCCAGGACGACACGGTTGCCGAGCTGACGCGCCAGATCGAGGCGCTGCAGAAAAAGGACGGCCCGCTGCAGGGCGCGGTGCTCGACCTGCGCTCCAATCCGGGTGGGCTGGTGACCGCGGCGGTCGGTGTCGCCGACGACTTCCTCGACGGCGGCACCATCGTCAGCACGCGCGGCCGCCTGAAGCAGGCGGACATGACCTTCGCCGCCCAGGGCGGCGGCGACCTGCTCAAGGGCGCACCGCTGGTGGTGCTGGTGGACAACGGCACCGCGTCGGCTGCCGAGATCGTCGCCGGCGCGCTCAAGGACAATCGCCGCGCGGTACTGATGGGCCGACGCACCTTCGGCAAGGGTTCGGTGCAGACCGTGCTGCCGCTGCCCGGCGGCGAGGCGGTCAAGCTGACCACCGCGCGCTACTACACGCCGGACGGCGGCTCGATCCAGGCGCGCGGCATCGAGCCCGACATCCGCCTCGCCGATGCGACGGTCAGGCTCGATCGCGGGCCGCAGCTGATCCAGCGCGAGGCCGATCTGCCCAACCATCTCGCCGGTGACGCGTCCGCGGGCAGCGCCCAGGGCGGCGAAGGCAAGCTGGCCGGCGACGACTACTGGCTGTCCGAGGCGCTGCACGTCGTGCAGGGGCTGGCGGTGGCGCGCGCCGCGACCGCGGAGCGGCCGGCGGTTCGCAAGCGCTGACACGCCTGCCTCGAGGGGTGCCGATGCCGGCCGCGCGCCGCGCGCAGGGCCGCTGCGCGGAGCCTCAGTAGCCGGTGCCGAAGCTGTCGCCCTCGACCAGGTCGGCCGGCGCGTTGCCGCCGCCCTCGGCAAGGCGGATCTTCAGCGCCAGGCCGTCGCGCGAATCGGCCTTGTTGAGCGCCTCCTCGAGCTCGATCTTGCCTTCCTTGTACAGGCGATAGAGCGCCTGGTCGAAGGTCTGCATGCCGTCCTGCAGGCTGCGGTCCATCGCCTCCTTGATCTCGTGGATCTGGCCGCGGCGGATCATGTCGCGGATCAGCGGCGTGTTGATCAGCACCTCGACCGCCGGCAGGCGGCGGCCGTCCTTGCCGGTGACCAGGCGTTGGCTGATCACCGCGCGCAGGTTCAGTGCCAGGTTCATCAGCACGTTGCGGTGCGCCGATTCGGTGAAGAAGTTGAGGATGCGCTCGAGCGTCTGGTCGGCATTGTTCGAATGCAGCGTGGCCAGGCACAGATGGCCGGTCTCGGAGAACGAGATCGCCGCCTCCATGGTGTTGGAGTCGCGGATCTCGCCGATCATGATCACGTCCGGCGCCTCGCGCATCGCGTTCTTCAGCGCCTCGTGGTAGCCGTGGGTATCGAGGCCGACCTCGCGCTGATTGACGATCGAGCGCTTGTGGCGGTGCAGGAACTCGATCGGATCCTCGATGGTGAGGATGTGGCCGGGCGTGCTCTGGTTGCGGTGGTCGATCATCGCCGCCAGCGTGGTCGACTTGCCCGAGCCGGTGGCGCCGACCACCAGGATCAGGCCGCGCGGGTCCATGATCAGATCCTTGAAGATCTGCGGCAGCTTGAGCTGGTCGATGCTGGGGATGTCGCTCTTGATCGCGCGGATCACCATGCCCACTTCGCCGCGCTGCTTGAACACGTTGATGCGGAAGCGGCCGGCGTCCTTGACCGCGATCGCCATGTTCTGCTCGAGATCGCGCTCGAACTGCGGCACCTGGCCCTCGTCCATCAGCGAGTAGGCGATCTTCTTGACCATGCCGCTGGGCAAGCCGGTGTTGCCCAACGGATAGAGCCGGCCCTCGACCTTGATGTGCACGGGGGCGCCGGTGGTCAGGAACATGTCCGACGCGCCCTTGTCCACCATCAGCTTCAGGAAGTACCCGATATCCATGTCACCCTCGCGTTGCCAAGCCCGAGCCGTCACACTGAGAATAGACCCAGCCCGAATCGGGGATCGTTATGGCACGCCCGTCGCCAAAAATCTATCGTACCGTTCCGCTTTTGAGCGTGTTGCTGCTGGCCGCCTGCGCGACCACGCCGCCACCTGTCGACGCCCTGCGCGGCGCCGAATCGATGGTGCAGGCGGCCAAGGATGCGCAGGCTCCGATCTATGCCCCGCTGGAGCTGGGCGCCGCCGAGCAGCGGCTGGATGCCGCGCAGGCGATGATGGCCGCCAAGAAGTACGACAACGCGGCCACGCTCGCCGGCGAAGCCGAGGCCGCGGCCGAACTGGCGCGCGCCAAGGCGCGCCTCGGTCAGCTGCGCGACGCGATCCGCCGGCGCAGCGCCGACAACGCGCATCTGCGCAAGGATCTGCTCGAGCGCGCGCTGCCCCCGCCCGCGGCGCCGGCCGAGCCGGCCAGCGCGCCGCCAGCCACCGATGTACTGCTGCCGGCGCCGCCCGCCAGCGCTCCCGGCGCGACCGCCAACGGAGGTGACCGATGAACCGCCTGCACGCGCGGGCCGCGCTGGCCCTGCTGGTCGCGCTGGGCGTCGCATCGGCGCCGCTGCGCGCCGCCGACCAGCCCGACCTCGATTACCAGCGCCTCAGCGCCCGTCTCGCCACCCTGGCACAGGACCCGACCCTCGGCCGCTACGCGCTGGGTGAGCAGGCGCGCGCGCGCGAAGCGCTGCAGCGCCTGCTCGGTACCCGCGGCAAGGAGCGCCAGCACCTGCTCTATCTGGCCGAGCATCGGGTCGCGATCGCGCAGACCGAGGCCGAAGTCGAGGACGCGCAGACCAAGATGGCGCAGTTGCAGCGCGAGCACGACCGCATCCTGCTCGAGGCCAGCCGACGCGATGCCGAAACCGCGCGCAAGGAACTCGAGCGGCAGCGCCTGCAGAACATGGCCGCCAACGAGGAGGCGCAGCGGCTGCAGGTCCAGGGCCAGGCCTACGCCCAGCAGGCGCAGCAGTCGGCGCTGGAGGCGGCCCAGGCGACGAAGCTGGCGGCAGCGCAGGCGCAGGCCGCGGCGCTGGCGAAAAAGGAGGCCTCCCTGGCCGAAGCGGCGGTGCGCGCGATGCGTGCGCGGCTGGACACGCTGACGCCGACCCGCGGCGCGCGCGGCATGCAGATCACGCTCGAGGATTACGCCTTCGCGCCGGGCCAGGCCGAGCTGCGGCCGGAGGCCCGCGGGCACCTGGGCAAGCTGGTCGAGTTCGTCCAGGCGCACCCCGGCAAGCCGATCCTGATCGAGGGCTACACCGACTCGACCGGCAGCGCGGCCGGCAATCTGGCGCTGTCGCGGCAGCGCGCCCAGGCCGTGGCCGATGCGCTCACCGCCGCCGGCGTCCGCGCCGGGCGCATCCACGTGGCGGGCCGTGGCGAGGCCGATCCGGTGGCCTCCAACGCCACCGCCGCAGGGCGCGCCCGGAACCGCCGGGTGGTCGTGATCCTGCGCGATCGGTGACCATAACTCCATGATTTAACAGTATTTTAAAGTAGCGATGTCGGTGGTCGGTGGCGCCTTGCCAAGCCCGGTGGGGGGGAGTAGCGTCGGAGTCCCGCGGGGCTTGGCGCCCCCGGGAAGCGAGAACCGCACCCCCATGCACTTCTTGGCCTGTCAGCGAACTCCCGCCCCGGTTGCCGGTGCGGGAACGTGCAGGTCAGGGTCCCCTGTATCCGCACCCACGCGACGGCGGCGTCCGCGGACGTCGACGTGCGCGTCTTTGCCACGAGGAGGTCGCACGATGTTCGAGAATCAGCAGCGGGAAGATGTCGAGGCTCTTCTGAAGGCCAACATCGAGTTCCGTCGTCTCTATCAGCGTCACCGCGAGCTCGACAGCAAGGTTCGTGACGCCGAGCTGGGCGTGCTGCCCATGGACGACACGACGTTGGCCAGCATGAAGCGGGAAAAGCTCGTCGCCAAGGATCGCCTCACCCGCATGTGGGAAGTGCACCGACCGCGCATGCACTGACGATCGGCCGCGCCTGCGGTCATCGAAGCCGTGGCGCGCGCGTTATCATGACCGCTTCCGTCGCCTGACCGCCGCGCACCGCGCGGCGGTCGCACATCCGGAGCGCGCATGATCCAGTCCAACGTCCTCGCCCTGATCGGCCGCACGCCGATGGTGCGCGCGCAGCGCCTCGACGCCGGTCCCTGCGAGCTCTACCTCAAGCTTGAATGCATGAACCCGGGCGGCTCGATCAAGGACCGCATCGGCCTGGTGATGATCGAGCGCGCCGAGCAGGCGGGCCGCATCAAGCCGGGCGATACGCTGGTCGAGGGCACCGCCGGCAACACCGGCATCGGTCTGGCGCTGGTGGCGCAGCAGAAAGGCTACCGGCTGGTGCTGGTGGTGCCCGACAAGATGAGCCGCGAGAAGATCTTCAACCTCAAGGCGATGGGCGCCGAGGTGATCCTGACCCGCTCCGACGTTGCCAAGGGCCACCCCGAGTACTACCAGGATCTGGCCAGGAAGATCGCCGAGGACACGCCCGGCGCGTACTTCATCAACCAGTTCGGCAATCCCGACAACCCGGCCGCGCACGAGGAGTTCACCGGACCCGAGATCCTCGAACAGATGGACGGCCGCCTCGACGCCATCGTGTTCGGCTGCGGCAGCTCCGGCACCATGACCGGGCTGTCGCGATTTCTTGCCACGACCTCGCCGGCGACCGAACTGGTCCTTGCCGATCCGGTGGGCTCGATCCTCGCCCAGTACATCAACGAGGGAACGCTCTCGGCCAAGTCGGCCAGCTGGATGGTCGAGGGCATCGGCGAGGATTTCCTGCCCGCGATCGCCGACTTCTCGCGCGTCAGGAAGGCCTACGCGATCTCCGACAAGGAGAGCTTTCTCATGGCGCGCGAGCTGCTGCAGAAGGAGGGCATCCTCGGCGGCAGCTCCTCGGGCACGCTGCTCGCGGCGGCGCTGAAGTACTGCCGCGAGCAGACCCGCCCGAAGCGCGTGGTGGTGTTCGTCTGCGACACCGGCAACAAGTACCTGTCCAAGCAGTTCAACGACTACTGGATGCTCGACAACGGCTTTCTCGAGCGTCCGCAGCATGGCGACCTGCGCGACCTGATCCTGCGCCCCTACGCGCAGCGCGACACCGTGGTGATCGGCCCGCACGAACCGCTGACCGTGGCCTACCAGCGCATGAAGCTGTACGACGTCTCGCAGCTGCCGGTGATGGACGGCGAGCGCATCGTCGGCATCCTCGACGAGTCCGACCTGCTGCTGCACGTGCATGCCGACGGCGCGCGATTCGCGGACCCGGTCTCGACCGCGATGGTCAGCAAGCTCGAATTCGTCGACATGCGCACCGCGGTCACGCAGCTGATGCCGCTGTTCGACCGCGGCCACGTCGCCATCGTCATGGACGGGCCGAAGTTCCTCGGCCTGATCACCCGCATCGATCTGCTCAACTATCTGCGGCGGCGGGTCAACTGACGCCTCGTCCGCGCTGGAGTCGAGGATGCGGCTCGCAAGGAAGTGCCTTTGAGCAACAACCATGCCGCCGTCTGGCGCTGGCGCCGCCTGCAGGCCCTGCTGCGGCGTCTGCACGGCAGCCTGTCGCAGCGCGGCTGGCGCGGCACGCTGCGCCGGATCGTGCAGGAGTTCCGGCCGAACTCGTCCCGGGCATTGCCGATCGCGTTGCTGCCGCTCGACTGGGCGTTCGAACCTTTCAGCTTGCCGACCGTCGCCGTACCCGAGGTCTCGGTGATCATTCCGGTGCACGGGCAGCTGCCGTACACGCTCGCCTGCCTGCGTTCGATCACGGCGTGCGGTGCAGACACGGCGCTCGAGGTGATCGTCGTCGACGATGCTTCGCCGGATGCCAGCGCTGCCACGCTGGCGCGGATCGACGGGCTGCGGCTGCTGACCTTGCCGCACAACCTCGGTTTCGTCGGCGCCTGCAATGCGGGCGCGGGGATGGCGCGCGGACGTTATCTGTTGTTCCTCAACAACGATACCCAGGTCGTGCCCGGCTGGCTCGACGCGCTGCGCGCCTGCTTCGATGACGTGCCGGACTGCGGCATCGCCGGCGCGCGCCTGCTCTATCCCGACGGCCGCCTGCAGGAATGCGGTGCGCTGGTGTTTGCCGACGGCAGCGCCTGGAACTGCGGGCGCTTCGAGGAACCATCCGACCTGCGCTATCTGTACCGACGTGAATGCGACTACGTCTCGGGCGCCGCGCTGATGATTCCCGCAGCCCTGTTTCGCGAGATCGGCGGTTTCGATGCGCGCTACGCACCGGCCTATTACGAGGACACCGACCTTGCCTTCGCGGTGCGTGCGGCCGGGCGCCGGGCGCTGGTGCAGCCGGCGAGTACGGTGATCCATCGCGAGGGCGCGACGGCAGGCACCGATCCCGAGCGTGGCGTCAAGCGCCATCAGGCCGTGAATTGCGAACGATTTGCGGTGAAGTGGGCTGCGGCCCTGCGTGCGCAGCCGGAACCGGGCGTGCCCGTCGAGCGGGCGCTGCGGCGTGCCGACCGCCGCAGTCCCGCGTTGCTGGTGATCGAGAGCACCCTGCCGGACGCGACGCGCGATTCGGGCTCAGTGCGTCTGATCGAGATGCTGCGTCTTGCCGGCAGCCTCGGCTGGAGCGTGACCCTGCTGCCCGACGATGGTCGCGCGGACGTCGTGCTCGCCGCCCGCCTCGGCGCGGCGGGCGTGGCCGTCGTCACGCCGCGTGCGCCGCGTGCCTGGCTGCGCGAGCACGCGCGGGACTACGCTGCAGTACTGCTCAGCCGTTACGCGGTGGCATCCGTATGGCTGCCGCCGGTGCGTGCGTTGGCGCCGGGGATTCGAATCATCTTCGACACGGTCGATCTGCATCACCTGCGCGAAGCGCGCGCAGCGGCGGTGTCCGGCGCGAGCGGCAAGCGCGCCGCGGCATCGCGCCGGCGCGAACTGGACCTGATCGCCGCAAGCGACTGCACGCTGCTCACCAGCAGCGTCGAGCTCGACCTGGTGCGCCAGGCTCTTCCCGCGGCGAAGTTGCAACTGCTGGCCAATATCCACCACGTGCGCGAGCCTCGACATGGCTTTGCCGAGCGGCGCGATCTGCTGTTCATCGGTGGTTTTCAGCATCCGCCCAATGCCGACGCCGTGCGCTGGTTCGCCGAGGCCGTGCTGCCGCTGCTGCGCGAACGTCTGCCGGGCGTGCTGCTGCATGTGATCGGAACCGCCGATGCGCACAGCCGGCGAGCGCTGGCGTGCAATGACATCGTCATGCACGGAAGGGTGGACGACCTCGATCCCTGGCTGGATCGCTGCCGCGTCTCCGTCGCGCCGCTGCGCTTCGGCGCCGGTGTGAAGGGCAAGATCAACACCGCGATGAGCCGCGGCCTGCCGGTCGTCGCGACCACCGTCGCCGCCGAGGCGATGGGCCTGAGCGACGGGGACGACGTGCTGCTGGCCGACGCGCCCGACGCTTTTGCCGATGCCGTCATCCGGGCCTACACCGACGAGACCCTGTGGCTGCGCCTGTCCCGGGGTGGACTCGACAACGTGCGCCGGCATTTTTCACCGCAGCGGGCGCGCGACGCGCTGCTGCATGTGCTGGGTGGCGTGCCTGACCGCGCCGGGATGACGGTCTCGTAAGCCCGGCGCGGGCCGCGCGCGTTCAGGGCGCGTGGGGCGTGGCGATCAGTAGAATACCGACCGATGCGGCAGGCCCCGGACTGCGAGGCCTCGTGACCACCCTCGAAGTAACCGGCACCCCCATGACCAAGACCTCGCAAGCCCTCGGCCTCGGCACCCGCGCCATCCACGCGGGGCAGGCACCCGATCCATCGACCGGCGCGATCATGACGCCGATCTACGCCACCTCGACCTACGTGCAGGAGAGCCCGGGCAAGCACAAGGGCTACGAATACTCGCGCACGCAGAACCCCACGCGCATGGCCTTCGAGCGCTGCGTGGCCGATCTCGAGGGCGGCATCGCCGGCTTCGCCTTCGCCTCCGGACT
The DNA here is from genome assembly GCA_028870665.1 of Lysobacteraceae bacterium. GTDB lineage: Bacteria > Pseudomonadota > Gammaproteobacteria > Xanthomonadales > Rhodanobacteraceae > Metallibacterium. The sequence continues at coordinate 10,908 of JAGWPB010000045.1, read as the reverse complement.
GGCCGCCGCCAGCACCGTGCTCGACCTGCTCGACTCCGGCAGCCATGTCATCGCGATGGACGATCTGTACGGCGGCACTTATCGTTTGTTTGAGCGCGTGCGGCGGCGCTCGGCGGGGCTGGATTTCAGTTTCATCGACTTGAACGACGGCGCCGCGCTGAAGGCCGCGCTCAAGCCCGGCACGCGCATGATCTGGGCCGAGACGCCGACCAACCCGATGCTGAAACTGGTCGATCTGGCACGCGTCGGCAGCTTCGCCAGAAAGCACGACCTGATCCTGGTGGTGGACAACACCTTCTGCTCGCCGCTGCTGCAGCAGCCGCTCGCGTTCGGCGCCCATCTGGTGCTGCATTCGGCCACCAAGTACCTCAACGGCCATTCCGACATGGTCGGCGGCGTGGTGGTGGCGGGCACGACGGAGCTTGCCGACCGCATGGGCTTCCTGCAGAACTCGGTCGGCGCCGTGGCCGGACCGTTCGATGCCTTCCTTGCCCTGCGCGGCCTGAAGACCCTGCATCTGCGCATGCGCGCGCACTGCGAGAACGCGATGGAGCTGGCGCGCTGGCTGGAGCAGCATCCTGCGGTCGAGCGCGTGATCTATCCCGGCCTCAAGTCGCACCCGCAGCACAACCTGGCGCGCCGGCAGATGGCCGGTTACGGCGGCATCATCAGCCTCGAGATCAAGGGCGGGCTGAAGAAGGCGCGCAAGATGCTCGAGCGCTGCCAGCTGTTCGCGCTGGCCGAATCGCTCGGCGGCGTCGAGAGCCTGATCGAGCACCCGGCGATCATGACCCACGCTTCTATCCCGCCCGCACAACGCAAGCGGCTGGGCATCAGCGATGCACTGGTGAGGTTGTCGGTGGGGGTGGAGGATCTGGAGGATCTGCGTGGTGAATTGGAAGTCGCGCTGGCATGAGTCATAAACGTCTGCCCGCTCTGATCCGGAATGGTAGCGGGCACCGTTCACGTATCCATGCGCATGCAGGGTATCGAGCATGACGGAAGCAGAGAAATCGCCGCAACAAGCCCTGCTGGTGCTTGGCATGCATCGCAGCGGCACCTCGGCGGTCACGCGAGTGCTCAATCTCGCCGGGGCACGTCTGGGTGCAAGCCTCATGGGGGGCATCGAAGGCAACAATACCCACGGGTTCTGGGAACACCTGGACGCGGTCGCGCTCAACGAGCGCCTGCTGCACTGGTTTGGCCGCACATGGTTCGATCTCAGACCGTTGCCAGAGGGTTGGATGCATGCCTCGGCGACGACCGAAGCCATGGAGCAGATCCGTACGCTGATCGAACATGAATTTGCCGATGCGCCCTTGTGGGCACTGAAGGATCCGCGACTGTGCCTGCTGGCGCCGGCTTGGTTGAGAGCCATCGATGCGATGGGGATGACGACCACCTGCGTGGTGGTGGTGCGCCATCCCGAAGAGGTTGCCGCTTCGCTGTATGCACGCGACGGCCTGTCACGTGGTTATGCCTTCATGCTATGGGGCGAGTACCTGCTGGCTGCGCTGGAGGCGTCGCAGGGGCGGCCTTGCGTGGTCATTGATTACGCCGGTTTCCTCACCGATTGGCGGCCGGCATTGCAGGCGATCGCCGTGGCTTCCGGTTTCGCTGCAACGGCAGTCTGGCCGGCGCTGGATGAGGAGGCAGTCGGGCGCTTTCTGGATGCTTCCGAAAGACATCACCGCGCAGTCACGACAGTGCATGACGACCGCAACGATCCGCTAGCAGCGGTCGTCCACGAACTGCATGACGCACTGGTCGACATGCAGTTCGGCGAGCAGCAAGGTCAGCGCATTGCCGAGTTGAGTGCACGCTTCCGCACCCTGGCCGCAATAGTGCGCGCGCCGTTGCGTGATCAGTTCGAGCACGTTCAGGTGCACGTGCAGAGGGCGGAGCGTGCCGAACGACTGCTGACCGATGCGCTGGCGACGACGGATGAGATTACCCCCCGCGAGGCGGGCGCTGCCAGCAAGGGCAGCATCGACGTGGCAGGCATGCTGCGACGGCATAACCAGACGGCCGTCGAGCTTGCGCTATGGCGCGCCGAAGGTGAACGTTTGCAGGCCGAGCTGCGGTTCAGTCAGGCGCAGGGCGAGCGCCTGCAAGCCGAATTCGATGCCAGCCTTACGCAATGCGGGCGGCTGCGCGAAGAGCTTGAAGCAAGCCGAGAACTTCAGCGGGAATCAGTCGAACAGTTACGCGTAACTCGCGATCAGTCACAACGCGAACGCGAGGCGGATGCCCAGCAGCGACGGATGCTTGAGGCGCAGCTGGCTCGGATCCGGGCATCACGAAGCTGGCGTGTTACCGCGCCGTTGCGCAATCTGCGGCAACGCTCTGCATGGATGTGGCGCAACGTGATCAAGCGTTCATTGTTTCTGCTGATCCGGGGCTTCTACCGCAGTCTTCCTGTCAGCGATGCGGTGCGGTTTCGTCTGAAAGGTGCTCTGTTCAAGATATGCGCGCCGGTGCTTTCGCGCACTGGGCCCTATCGGCGCTGGCAGACGTTCCAGCAAGCCGAGCCCTTGACGCGAGCGTGGGATGCGGCGTCGGTGGCCACGACCGTGCCGCGACTCGGCCACGCAGAGTACACCGCGCAGGTTCTTGGCATGGCGTCTTCGAATCTCGGCGACGATCATGTCTCTTTCGACGAGGGGTCGTCGATTCCGACTGCGCCGCGGGTTCGCGCAATTGCGTTTTATCTGCCGCAGTTTCACCCCATTCCCGAGAACGACCGCTGGTGGGGACGCGGATTCACCGAGTGGACCAACGTCAGCAAGGCGGTTCCGCAGTTCGTCGGACACTATCAGCCCAGGCTTCCGGGAGAGCTGGGGTTCTATGACCTGCGGGTGCCCGACGTGATGCGGCGGCAGGTCGAGCTTGCACGACACTACGGCATCGGCGGCTTCTGTTTCCATTACTACTGGTTTGGCGGCAGGCGCCTATTGGAGCGTCCACTCGAACAGTTTGTGGCGATGCGCGAACTCGATTTCCCGTTTTGTGTCTGCTGGGCCAACGAAAACTGGACGCGGCGCTGGGATGGCCACGAGCAGGATGTGCTGATGGCGCAAAACCACTCGCCGGAAGATGACCTCGCGTTCATCCGCACCCTCGAGCCGCTGCTGGTCGACGCCCGTTACATCCGCATCGCGGGGCGTCCGTTGCTGGTCGTTTATCGGCCCACGCTGCTGCCGGATGCCAGTGCCACCGTGCAGCGCTGGCGTGAGCATTGCCGCATGGCGGGCATTGGCGAGATTTTTCTCGCCATGGCCCAGTTTGATGTCGAGGACCCGTGTCGGTTCGGCTTCGATGCTGCGATCGAGTTTCCGCCGCATGTCATCGCGCGCGACCTGCCGGCGATCAACGCCGATGTCGCGATCATCAACCCCGCTTATGCGGGTCATGTTGTGGACTACGCGCAAGTGGTCGCGCGCGCGCGCGCCAGACCGTCGCCGGACTATCCGCTGATCCGCGGCGTATTCCCGTCCTGGGACAACGAGGCACGCAAGCCTGCCCGCGGTTACACCTTTCTCGGCTCCACGCCCGCGCGTTATCGCGAATGGCTGCAGTTTGCCGGCGATTATGCGCAGGCCCATCCCGTGGCCGGCGAACGGTTGGTGTTCATCAACGCGTGGAACGAGTGGGCCGAGGGGGCCTATCTGGAGCCCGACCGGCGTTATGGCTATGCCTATCTGCAGGCGACCCGCGAGGCGCTGGTGTCATCGGGTGACTCCGGTGTGCCGAAGCCGATGAGTCGCGTCGTCGTGGTATCGCATGACGCTCACCCACACGGTGCGCAGTACCTCGCGCTGCACATGGCGCGCCATCTGGCTGCGGGCTTAGCCGCCGCGGTCGAGATCGTGCTGCTGGGCGATGGCATTCTGGGCGCAGAGTTCGCCGCCGCGGCGCCGATTCGTTCGCTGGCCGGACGTGACCCGGAAGGCCCCGAGGCGCGGTCGCTGGCGGCCGACCTGGCGGCGCGCGGTTTTGATCTGGCGTTCTGCAACACGACGGTATCGGGCCTGTTCGCCGGCACGCTGAGCGCGGCAGGCATCCGCGTCGTCGCCCTGGTGCACGAACTGCCGGGAGTGATTGCGCAGTTCAAGCTGGAGCGACACGCACGCATGCTGGCGCAGTCCGCGCATGCGGTGGTCTTCGCGGCCGTCGAGGTCCGCGATGCGTTTGCCAGCATCGCGCCGCTTGCGCCGGGTGTGGCCCATGTATGCCCGCAGGGCGTCTACAAGCGCAACCGGTATGTCATGGCAGCCGGTGTTGCAGATGCTCGTGCCGAGCTGCGTGCGCGGCTCGGTATCGATGCGGATGCCCGCATCGTGCTTGGCGTCGGTTACGCCGATCACCGCAAAGGGATCGACCGCTTCATCGAGGCGGGTATACGCGTACTGCGCGCCGATGCGCGTGCGCATTGTGTCTGGGTCGGGCATTGGGATACCACCCGCGAAGAACCGATGCGGCGCGCGATCACCGCGTCAGGCTATCAGAGCCGCTTCCATTTTCCCGGACGCCAGGCCGATACCGATCCCTATTACGCCGGAGCCGATATCTATGCATTGACCTCGCGCGAGGATCCGTTCCCCTCGGTGCTGTTGGAATCGCTTCAGGTCGGAGTGCCGGTCGTGGCATTTGCCGGCAGCGGCGGATTTGCCGCGCTGCTGGAAGGGGCGGGGCGCCTGGTGGCGCAAGACGATGTCGGTGCGTTTTCCGATCACGTTCTCGAATTGCTCGGCGACCGGCGGGAGGCGGCGCGCCTCGGCGCTGTCGGTGCGGCACGGATAGCGTCCGATTTCAGTTTCCGCGCCTATCTGTACGATCTGCTCGGTTTTGCCGGTCGTTCGCTGCCGCGGGTATCGGTGATTATTCCCAATTACAATTATGCCCGCTATCTGCGGGAGCGTCTCGCTTCGATCGCACGACAGTCGCTTCCGGTTTTCGAAGTCATCCTGCTTGATGACGCATCGACCGATGACAGCATTGCTGTGGCCAGGTCAGCCGCGCAGGAACTCGGACTTGATCTTCGCATCGTGGTCAATGCCACCAACTCGGGCTCGGTTTTCCAACAGTGGGCGCGCGGCGTCGAGTTGACCCGGGGAGATTTTGTCTGGATTGCCGAGGCCGACGATCTGGCCGAACCGGGATTTCTCGAGACGGTCGTGCCAGCGTTCGATGATACCGATGTGGTGATGAGCTATTGCCAGTCTTGTCAGATCGATGCGCAGGGCCGCACTCTGGCGGGGGACTACCATGCCTATACCGACGAGGTCTCAGCGACGCATTGGCGCCAGCCCTACCGCAACGAGGGCGAGGACGAGATACGACGCTATCTGGCGGTGAAGAACACGGTTCCCAACGTCAGCGCGGTGGTATTCCGACGTTCGGCGCTGCAGCAGGCGCTGGCGGACGCGCTGCCATCGATGCGGGAGTATCGCATTGCTGGCGACTGGCTGGCCTATGTGGCGGTGCTCTCCTGCGGAAGCGTTGCATTCGATCCCCGCAGCCTGAATCTGCATCGGCGTCATTCCCGGAGCGTGACCCTCGGTTCTGACCAGTGGCCACACCTGCTCGAAGTCATGCGCGCGCAACGCTGGATCAGACAACGGCACCCCCTGGCAGCGGAAGCCCGAGACAAGGCGGTGGACTATGCACAGAAGCTGTATCAACAATTCGGTCTGGCTACGCCTCAGATACCGACGATCGATCGGCACCGGATGACCGCGGCGTTGCTCGATTGATGTCACAGACCCGAATGGCGAGAGGAAGCCCGATGTTCAGCAACGCTCGCGACACCCTTAACCCGTGGTCCCGGCGGCTGGTGCGGACTCCGCGCAGATTCGAGCGGCGATCCCATCGAGGGGATCGCTTGCCTGGGCTCCGCCGGAACCGATACGGCGCAGCCCCATACGCCCAGAGGGTATCCTGGCCTAGTGGCACTGGCATTGCCAGTGTTGCGATGACGCTGTGTAGGCCTTCGTAGGTGATATGGCCATGCCAGTGACGACCGCGCAAGACTGGATCGAATCGCGTCCGTGGATCGATCGCGAGTTCGCCGATGTGCACGGTTATGTCGAAAAGGTTTCAGGGCGAGCGAGACATGACTTACAGCGCAAATTGCAGGAGTGGCGCGAGCGTGGGGTAGTTATTTTTGAACGTGCTGTCGATGTGTCACTGATTGACGCTCTGCTCGATGACGTTGAATATCTGCGCAAGCATCACCGTGATTTCGAACTCGGCGCCGAAATAAAGGGTGTACAGCGGTCGATTGCCGAGTTCAGCGCGGCTGACCTGGACTCAGATGGCGTAAAATTCAACAGTATTCACAGCATTTCGCACGCCGCAGCAATGCTGAGTCTTACTGCCGAGGTCACGGCGTTCCTCCGGCACATTTTTAAGTCACCGCCGTGCGTGCTGCAGTCGCTGACGTTTTATCGTGGCAGCCAGCAACCCGCACACATCGACTATCCGTATGTGCGCTGCCAGACCCGGCTGGCTCATCTTGCCGCCAGCTGGATCCCACTAGAAGACATCCATGCGGATTCGGGGCCACTGGCTTATTATCCGGGCTCGCACCGCACGGAACTCTCGGGGTTCTTCGACTGGGGGCAGGGCAGTATATTGATGGAGCCCGGGAGCGAGAGAACGCCGAGGGAGTTCGCCGACTATCTGTGGTCGCGGATGCGTGCGTGCGCGATCGAGCGGGAAATCTTCCTGCCCAAACGTGGCGACGTGCTGATCTGGCACGGTAATCTTGTACACGAGGGCACGGCTATCCGAGATCCTGCCCGCACGCGTAAATCTTATGTGACGCACTACACATCACTGCAGGGTTATCCACCCGCGCATCGACGAGCCGATGGCGCCGGAGTCTCCGCGCATGGTGGCTTTGCATACGATTATCCTTGGCTGAGCAATCCGCGCAAGTTGCCAAGCAGTAGCCAGCGCTGAGTCTTCCGTGATTGATTCAGTATGGCTGCGGCGTAGCGCTGACGTAGAGATCCAGCACCTGCGGATTCGCCAGCGCCTCGGTGTTCCTGACCGGCCGGCCGTTGACCACGTCGCGCACGGCGGTCTCGCTGATCTTGCCGGAGCGGGTGCGGGGAATGTCGGCGACCTGCAGGATCCGCGCGGGGACGTGGCGCGGGGTGGTGTTGGCGCGGATCTGCTGCTTGATGCGCTCGCGCAGGGCGTCGTCGAGGATCAACCCCTCGCGCAGGCGCACGAACAGCAGCACGTGCTCGTCGCTGTCGACGTGCTGGCCGACGGCGACGGACTCAAGCACCTCCGGCACCTGCTCGACCTGGCGGTAGATCTCCGCGGTGCCGATGCGCACGCCGCCGGGATTGAGTGTGGTGTCGGAGCGGCCGTGGATGATCACGCCGTCATGGGTGGTGATCTCGACGTAGTCGCCGTGGCACCAGACGTTGGGGATCCTGGCGAAATACGCGTTGCGGTATTTCTCGCCGTCGGGGTCGTTCCAGAAGCCGACCGGCATCGACGGGAAGGGCGCCAGGCAGGCCAGCTCGCCGGGTTCGCCGCGCACCGGGTTGCCGGCGTCATCGAGGGCTTCGACCTTCATGCCGAGGCCGCGGCACTGCAGTTCGCCGCGATACACCGGGCGCAGCGGGCAGCCCAGCGCGAAGCAGGAGACGATGTCGGTGCCGCCCGAGATCGAGGCCAGCATCAGGTCGGGCTTCACGTCGCGATAGACGTAGTCGAAACTCTCCGGCGCCAGCGGCGAACCGGTCGAGAGGACGGTGCGCAGGGCCGCCAGCTTGTGCGTCTCGCGCGGTTTGATGCCGGCCTTCTCGATCGCCGAGATCCACTTGGCGCTGGTGCCGAAGATGCTGATGCCGACCGCGTCGGCAAGATTCCACAGCGTGTTGCCGTCGGGATGGAACGGCGAGCCGTCGTAGAGCACCACGGTGGCGCCGACGGCCAGGCCGGACACCAGCCAGTTCCACATCATCCAGCCGCAGGTGGTGTAGTAGAAGATGCGGTCGTCGCGCTTGAGGTCGGTGTGCAGTACCAGCTCCTTGAGGTGCTGCAGCAGGGTGCCGCCGACGCCGTGGACGATGCACTTGGGCGCGCCGGTGGTGCCCGACGAATACATGATGTAGAGCGGATGATCGAAGGGCACCGGCTCGAATTCGAGCGGACGCTCCTCGGCTCCCGCGAAATCGGGCCAGGCCACCGCGCCGCGAATCCCGGCCAGATCGAGCGCGGCGCCGGAATAGGGCACCACCACCGTGCGCTCGATCGCGGGGATCCGCGCCAGGATGCCGCGCACCTTGTCCAGGCAGTCGAAACGCCTGCCGCCGTAAGGATAGGCATCGGCGCAGAACAGCACCTTGGGGGCGATCTGGCCGAAGCGATCGACCACACCCTCGACGCCGAAGTCCGGCGAGGTCGATGACCACGTCGCCCCCAGGGCCGTGGTCGCCAGCATGGCGATGACGGTTTCGGGCATGTTGGGCAGGAAGCCCGCCACGCGATCGCCGCTGCCGACGCCGGCCTGTTTCAGCGCGTGCGCGACCCGCGCCACGGCGTCGTGCAGCTCGACGTAGCTCAGCTGGCGCGCGTGGCCCCACTCGTTGCGGAAGACCAGCGCGGTGCGCTCATCGCGATAGCGCAGCAGGTTCTGCGCGAAGTTCAGGCGCACGTTCGGATACCAGCGCGCGCCGGGCATCCTGTCGCCGTCGACCAGCACCGGCTCGTGCTCGCCGCCGGCGCGGATGCCGCAGAAATCCCATACCAGCGGCCAGAACCTCTCCGGCTGGCGGATCGAGAATTCGTACAGCGGCGCGTAGCGGCGGATGTCGACGTTGCCGGTCTGTTCCTGCGCGAAACGCATGAAGCGGTTCAGGTTGGAGCGTTCGATGCGCTCGGCGCTGGGTTCCCAGATGGGCGTGGTCATGGTCGCTTCAATGCGGGGTATACCGCCATCCTAAGAAGTGCGGCCATGAAAGGGAACTGTGAGGACAGGCGGCGTGTGGAAGACCCTTCGCGTGGCTCAGGGTGACAAGCTGCTTGGCCCTTCGCGTGGCTCAGGGTGACAACGAAGTTGCTGAGGGAGCAGCCCGAAGGATCTTCTCCGCGGGAGCCGTCCCTGGGGCCGAAACATGGCCGTGGGGAAGACCCTTCACTGCGCTCCGGGTGACAAGCTGCGCTTCATGCGTCGTCGCGGGTGAGGGGCAGGAGCGGCCCGGGCTCACCCCAGCGCCTGCTCCAGTTCCGGCACGATCTTGAACAGGTCGCCGACCAGGCCGAAGTCGGCGACCTCGAAGATCGGCGCCTCGGCGTCCTTGTTGATGGCCACGATGGTGCCCGCGTCCTTGATCCCGGTGAGATGCTGGATGGCGCCGGAGATGCCGATGGCGACGTAGAGCTCGGGCGCGATGATCTTGCCGGTCTGGCCGACCTGCATGTCGCTGGGCACGTAGCCGGCATCGACGGCGGCGCGCGAGGCGCCGACCGCGGCGCCCAGCCGGTCGGCGAGCTTGAAGATGATGGCGAAGTGCTCCGCCGAGCCGACGCCGCGTCCGCCCGAGACCACGCGGCGGGCGCTCTGCAGGTCGGGGCGGTCGTTCTTGCCCTGCCGGAGTTCGATGAAGCGCGTGTGCGTGGGCAGTTCGACGGCCAGCGCCAGCGCCTCGATCGGCGCGGTCTGCGCGGCGGTGGCGGCCGCCGGCCACGAGGCCACGCGCACGCTGCCGATCACGACGGCGTCAGCGGGCGCCTCGACGTGCAGGACCGCGTTGCCGGCGTAGATCGGGCGTTGAAACGCGTGCGCGCCGTCGACGGCCATGATGTCGCTGACCTGGGCCACGCCCAGCAGCGCGGCCACCCGCGGCAGCAGGTCCTTGCCGAAGGTGGTGGACGGCGCGAGCAGGTGCGTGCAGTCCCTGGCCGCTGCGGCGACCTGCGGCGCCAGCACCGCGGCCAGCGCGTGGGCGTTCTCGGCACGCTCGACGGTCAGCACCTTGTCGACGCCGTCGAGCCGGGCGGCCTCGCTGGCGATGGCGCCCGTGCGGTCGGCCAGCACCAGCACGCGGATCGCGCCGCCGATGACCCTGGCGCAGGACACGCACTTGGCGGTGGCGGGATTGAGCTTGCCGTCCCGGTGTTCGGCGACGATCAGGATGGTGTTCATGGAGTGGGTCTTCAGTGGTGCGGAAGTGGTGAGGGCCGGGATCGTGTCACCCTGAGCGCAGCGAAGGGTCTTTCGTGCATGGAGACGTCGTTCCTGGGGATGAGGTCATCGCAGCCAGATCCTTCGACCTTCGGTCTCAGGATGGCAGCGTCCTGGGGATGCCGGCGTCGTGGGCACGGCAGCGTCCCGGGATGCCGGCCACCGGCGCGGGCGCGACCTGCTCACAGCAGTCCCTTGGCCTTCAGCGCGGCGACCAGTTCGGGCACGTCCTTGACCATCACACCCTTCTGCCGCCTGGGCGGCGGCGCCGTGGCGGTGGCCCGGAGGTAGTCACCGGATTCCACGCCCAGCGCTGCCAGCTCGATGGTCTCGATCGGCTTGGACTTGGCCTTCATGATGTCGGGCAGCTTGATGAAGCGCGGCTCGTTGAGGCGCAGGTCGGTGGTGATCACCGCCGGCAGGTCGATCTCGAGGACTTCGAGGCCGGCATCGACCTCGCGGGTGACGCGCGCGACGTCGCCGCTGACCTCGACCCTGGAGGCGAAGGTCGCCTGCGGCCGGCCCCACAGCGCGGCCAGCATCTGCCCGGTCTGGTTGTTGTCGTCGTCGATCGCCTGCTTGCCGAGGATCACCAGCCCGGGCTGCTCGCGCTCGACCAGCTTGAGCAGCACGCGCGCCGCGGTCAGCGGCTGCACGGCGCCGGCGCTGACCACGTGGATGGCGCGATTGGCGCCCAT
>JAGWPB010000106.1 GCA_028870665.1 Lysobacteraceae bacterium | reverse complement strand
CCGGCGGCCGGCTCCCGGCTTGCGCGCGCGCGGCGGCCGCGCGATGGTGCGCGCCTGCCTGGTCGCTCCGGAGTTTCGCCATGCGTCGCACCGCTTCTGCCTTTGCCCTCGCGCTTGCCCTGTCCGCCGGCGCCGCGATCGCCGCGCCCGTCGCGCCGCCCGCGAACGAGCCGCCACCGCCCGCCGACGTCCACCCCGAATTGCGCGCGATCGCGCAGGCGGTCCGTCCGGCCGAGCTGAAAGACACGCTGACCACCCTGGTGGGGTTCGGCACCCGGCATACGCTCAGCGAGACCACCTCGGCCACGCGCGGCATCGGCGCCGCGCGGCGCTGGGTCAAGGCGCGCTTCGAGGCGATCTCGAAAGACTGCGGCGGCTGCCTCGAGATCGTCACCCCGTCGCAGGTCGTCACCGGTCCGCGCATCCCCCGGCCCACCGCGGTGCAGGACGTGGTCGCGATCCTGCGCGGCACCTCCGATCCGCAGCGCGTGATCGTGATCACCGGGCATCTGGACTCGCGCGTCACCGACATCATGAACGCGACCGCCGACGCGCCCGGCGCCGACGACGACGGCTCCGGCACCGCCGCGGTGATCGAGGCCGCACGCGTGCTCAGCCGGTACCGCTTTCCGGCCACCCTGGTGTTCGGCGTCGACTCCGGCGAGGAGCAGGGCCTGTACGGCGGCAAGGTGCTGGCCGACTACGCCGTGGCGCACGGCTGGCAGGTCGAGGCCGACCTCAACAACGACATCATCGGCGGCATCACCGGCGAGGACGGCGTGATCGACAACACCACCATCCGCCTGTTCTCGCAGGGCCTCAAGAGCACGCTGACCCCGCGGCAGCTGCGCCTGCTCAACTACACCGGCGGCGAGGTCGACTCGCCCTCGCGCAACCTGGCGCGCTTCATCGCCACGCTGGCGCCGCGTTACGTCGACAACCTGCACGTGCGCCTGATCTACCGCACCGACCGCTACGAGCGCGGCGGCGACCAGGTCGAGTTCCTCGACGCCGGCTACCCCGCGGTGCGCTTCACCGAGCGCAGCGAGAACTACACGCACGAGCACCAGGATGTGCGCACGGTCGACGGCCAGCAGTACGGGGACGTGCTGGCCGGCGTCGACTTTCCGTATCTGGCCAAGGTCACCGCGCTCAACGCCGTGGCCATGGCCGCGCTGGCGCGCGCGCCGGCACCGCCCGCGGGCGTGGCCATCGGCGGCGCCGTCAGCGTCGACACCACGGTCCGCTGGCAGCCGGTGCCCGGCGCCGTCGGCTACCGAGTGTGGTGGCGCGACACCACCGCGCCCGCGTGGCAGCACAGCCGCTGGGTGGCCGCGGATGCCGCCACCCGCGACAAGGACGGCGTGCTCGGCTTCACCCTGGACAAGGTCAACATCGACGACTGGTTCTTCGGCGTCAGCGCGGTGTCCGCCGACGGCTACGCCAGCCCGGTGGTGTTCCCCGGTCCCAACGGCGACTTCGCGCGCCGCGTGACGGCGGCGAAGCACTGAAACCATCCGACTCGCTGCTAGACTAAGCTTGGTCAACAGGACGCAACGACCATGGCCAAGGCACAAGTCAACGTTTACGAGGCCAAGACCCGGCTTTCGAGTCTGATCGATCGGGCCGAGGCCGGGCACGACGTGGTGATTGCCCGCAGCGGACGCCCCGTCGCGCGGCTGACGCGCATCAGTGAATCGGCGCAGCCGATTCGCTTCGGCGTGCTCAAGGGCAAGCTGCGCATCGGCAGGGATTTCGACGCGCCGTTGCCAGCCGGGGTATTGGCTGCGTTCACGGGCGACTGACATGCGCCTGCTGCTCGATACCCACGTCTATCTCTGGGTGGTGAGCGACAGCGCGCGACTCAAGCGCGAGACGCGGCGCCTGATTGCAGCGGCCGATGCGGTTTACGTGTCGTCGGCATCGATCTGGGAAATCGCGATCAAGACGCGGCTCGGCAAGATCAAGGCCGATCCCGCCGCGCTGGCCGATGCCATCGCTGCCACGGGCTGCATCGAGCTGCCCATTTCGAGTCGGCATGCCGCCGCGGTGGCCGCCCTGCCGGATCATCACGGCGATCCGTTCGACCGCATGCTGATCGCCCAGGCGCGCGTCGAGCCGCTGCGCCTGCTCACCGCCGATGCCTTGCTGGCGCGCTACGGCGATCACGTCGAAGTGATCGCCTGAGCCCGCGGGCTCAGCCCGCCCGATCCAGCGGACTGCGCACCCCGCCGGCGCCGTGGTTGAGGACGTGGGTATAGATCTGCTGTACATGGATGTACGAATGCCGCGAGCGCAGGGATGCGCAGGAGCGGCGGTGGTCTTGACGTCGCTGTGACCCAGGAGCTCCTGGACCGTGCGGATATCCGAGCCGGCCTCGATCAGATGCGTGGCAAACGAATGTCGCAGGGTGTGGCAGGTCGCGGGCTTGCTGATGCCGCTGCGCTGTACCGCCCGCTTCACCGCGCGCTGCAGCACCGTTTCATCCAGGTGATGCCGGCGCTCCACGCCGCTGCGCGGATCGATACTGCGCGTGCTGGCCGGGAACGCGTACTGCCACACCCACTCGCGCGCGGCCCCCGGATATTTGCGCGCCAACGCATCCGGCAGCCACACCGCGCCGAAGCCAGCCGCCAGATCGCGTTCGTGCAGTCGCCGCGCCTCGGCAAGCTGGCCGTGCAGCGCATCGGTGACCATGGCCGGCAGCATCGTGCGCCGATCTTTGCCGCCCTTGCCGTGGCGCACCGTGATTTCGCGGCGCGCGAAATCGATGTCCTGCACGCGCAGGCGCAGGCACTCCATCAGGCGCAAGCCCGCGCCGTACAACAGCCCCGCCATCAGCCAGGTGACCCCGCTCATTTCCGTCAGCAGAGCGGCAACCTCGTCGCGACTGAGCACGGTCGGCAGTCGCTCGGGCCGTTTCGCGCGGCGGATGTCGTCCATCCACGGCAATTGCTGCTCCAGCACCTCGCGATACAGAAACAGCAGCGCCGCCAGCGCCTGATTCTGCGTGGAGGCCGAGACCTGATCGCGCGTTGCCAACAGGGTGAGAAACGCCTCGACTTCGCGCGCGCCCAGCGTGCGCGGGTGGCGCTGGCCATGCGCTCGAATGAAACGCCGCACCCAGCCCACCTAGGCCTCCTCGGTGCGCAGGGACAAACCGAGTCGACGCATGCGTGCACGCATCACATCGAACAGGCGCGGCGGCGGCGCGGTGCCGGGCGAACTTGCCGTTGCAGATTCGGGGTGGGAGGATGCGGTCATCATTATCGTCGCGGCAGGGGAACAGGCTGCGCGATTAGGCGGCGGGTTTAGACGGTGCGATGGCTGGAAGCCGTTGATTCATGTAGGGCGGCTCGGATCGTCGCCGTCCGCACACGCAGATTTAGGTGGCGGAACTAGGCTTCACATCACAACCGAATAGTAGTTAGACCGCTTATAGGGAGACAGGCTTGCCAAATCAAGAAGCAGCGCTAATTCGATTTCACGGAAATGGAGACGTACGTCTTGCACAGGTGTCAGGATTTTTAAGCGCGTTAGAAGAGACCTACAGCGGTATATCGCTTTTCTTCACCGCAGTAGATGCAATACGTGACTGGCCACGATATCCCTACTGGGAGCTTCCGCCTCACAGGCGACCGGCCTTGCTAGGATCGTTTCGTGGCCCAACAGGTCGATTCAACGCGAGAGATTTGCGGCTTACGGCGCAAACACCTACCAGAAGCCGGCTAGTTCTTAAGGCTGTACGACTCGAATCTCCTGGCTGGTGGGACATATTTGGCAAGCTCAATCCGCTTGAAGTAATTAGACAAGGCCTCAACGACAGGCACGAACGAAAGAAGGACAACGATTACCGCAGTGCCGCTGAGCGCGAGAAAGGTCTGCTTG
>JAGWPB010000105.1 GCA_028870665.1 Lysobacteraceae bacterium | reverse complement strand
CGCAAGCCGGCCAGCACGGAAGCCGCGCGCTCGGCGCCGCCGGCGGCCGTGAGCACCGGCTTGCCGGCGATCGCGGCCAGCCCCGGCCAGCGGCGATCGTCGGCCGCCAGCACCACCATCAGGCCGGCCACGCGCGGATGCGCGGCCAGACGCTCCAGCGTGCGCAGCAGCAGCGGCCGGCCGAGCAGGTCGACATACTGCTTGGCCACCGCGCCGCCGAAACGCGCACCGCGCCCGGCCGCCGGCACCACGCACCACAGCGCGTCAGCCGCCACGGGCACTGGTGCTCGTCGCCGGCGCGGTCGCCGCGCGCGGATCGGGATTGACCACCTGGTAGAACGTCTCGCCGGGCTTGATCAGGCCCAGCTCCGAGCGCGCGTGCGCCTCGACGGCCTGGTTGCCGTGCTTGAGATCCTCGACCTCGGCGCCGAGCGTCTGGTTGCGCTGCTGCAGGCGCAGATTCTCGGCCTGCTGCGCCGTCAGCTGGGTACGCAGCTGGCTGACCGCACGCATGCCGCCGGCGCCGGTCCACAGGCGCAACTGCAGCAGGGCCACCAGCACCAGCAGGACGACGGCGATCCAGCGCAGCATGGCGGGTCCGTGCGTCGCGATCAGCCGGACAGCGGCCGCTTGAACGCGCCGCGCCCGGCATAGCGCGCGGTCGCTCCCAGCTGCTCCTCGATGCGCAGCAGCCGGTTGTACTTGGCGATGCGGTCGCTGCGGCACAGCGAACCGGTCTTGATCTGCGTTGCCGTGGTCGCCACCGCGATGTCGGCGATGGTGGTGTCCTCGGTCTCGCCCGAACGGTGCGAAACCACCGCGGCATATCCGGCCTGTTCGGCCATCGCGATTGTCTCCAGCGTCTCCGAGAGGGTGCCGATCTGGTTGACCTTGATCAGGATCGCGTTGGCGATTCCGGCAGCGATGCCCTCGCGGAAGATCGCCGGGTTGGTGCAGAAATTGTCGTCACCGACCAGCTGCACGCGCGCGCCCAGCGTGGCCGTGAGCTGCGCCCAGCCGTCGCGATCGGCCTCGGCCATGCCGTCCTCGATGCTGATGACGGGATAGCGCTCGCACCAGTCGGAATAGAGCTCGACCATGCCCGCGGCATCGAGCTTGCGGCCTTCGCCGGCAAGGTCGTACCGGCCCTCGGCATGGAACTCCGAGGCGGCGGCATCGAGCCCGAGGAACACGTCGCGCCCGGCGACGTAGCCGGTCTTGCCGATCGCCTCGAGGATGGTCTCGATGGCCGCCTCGTTGGACTTGAGGTCGGGGGCGAAACCGCCCTCGTCGCCGACCGCCGTGCTCAGGCCGCGCGCCTTCAGTACCGCCTTGAGCGCGTGGAAGATTTCCGCGCCGGCGCGCAGCGCCTCGGAGAAGCTTTCAAAGCCGACCGGCAGGATCATGAACTCCTGCATGTCCACGTTGTTGTCGGCGTGCGCACCGCCGTTGATGATGTTCATCATCGGCACCGGCAGCAGCACCTCGCTCGCTCCGGCCAGCGAGCGCCACAGCGGTTGCCGGCGCGAGACCGCGACCGCATGCGCCGATGCCAGCGACACGCCCAGGATGGCGTTGGCGCCGAGACGCGCCTTGTTCGGCGTGCCGTCCAGCGCGATCAGGCGGGCATCCAGTCCGGCCTGGTCGGCCGCGTCGAAACCGGTCAGGGCTCTGGTGATCTCGTCGTTGACGTGGGCGACGGCCTTGCGCACGCCCTTGCCGCCGTAGCGGGACTTGTCACCGTCGCGCAATTCGACCGCTTCGCGGGTGCCGGTGGAGGCGCCGCTGGGCACCGCGGCACGGCCGCAGCTGCCGTCGGCCAGGGTGACTTCGGCCTCGAGGGTGGGGTTGCCGCGGGAATCGAGGATTTCGCGCGCGTGGATGTCGCTGATGCGGATCATGGTCAGGTCACGGATGCAGTTCGGAATGAAGTCCCAGGGATCGGCTCACGG
This sequence comes from Lysobacteraceae bacterium, assembly GCA_028870665.1. Classification (GTDB taxonomy): domain Bacteria; phylum Pseudomonadota; class Gammaproteobacteria; order Xanthomonadales; family Rhodanobacteraceae; genus Metallibacterium. The sequence goes on along the minus strand of JAGWPB010000105.1, from coordinate 1,991 downwards.
CGCCTGCTCGATGAAGCCGGCGCGCTTGACCGCGCGATCCAGCTCGACCAGGGTTTCGAGCAGCGCCGCCATCTTTGGCAGCGGCCAGGCATTGGGGCCGTCGCTGAGCGCGTGGTCCGGATCGGGATGGGTCTCGGCGAACAGGCCGGCGATGCCGGCCGCGACCGCGGCGCGCGCCAGCACCGGCACGAACTCGCGCTGGCCGCCGGACTGCGCGCCCTGCCCGCCCGGCAGCTGCACCGAGTGGGTGGCGTCGAACACGACCGGACAGCCGGTGGCGCGCATCACCGCCAGACTGCGCATGTCGGAGACCAGGTTGTTGTAGCCGAAGCTGGCGCCGCGCTCGCAGACCATGATCTGCGTGTTGCCGACCGCGCGCGCCTTCGCGACCACGTGCTGCATGTCCCAGGGCGCGAGGAACTGGCCCTTCTTGATGTTGACCGGTCGACCGGCGCGGGCCACGTTCTGGATGAAGTCGGTCTGCCGGCACAGGAAGGCCGGCGTCTGCAGCACGTCGACCACGCTGGCGACCTCCGCCAGCGGCGTGTATTCGTGCACGTCGGTGAGCACCGGCACGCCGATCTGGCGCTTGACCTCGGCAAGGACGCGCAGGCCACCCTCCAGACCCGGGCCGCGGTGGCCCGACGCCGAGGTGCGGTTGGCCTTGTCGAAGCTGGACTTGTAGATGAAGGGCACGCCGAGGCGCGCGGTGATCTCCTTGAGCTGGCCCGCGGTGTCGAGCGCCAGCTGCTCCGACTCGATCACGCAGGGCCCCGCAATCAGGAACAGCGGGTGCTCAAGGCCGGCCTCAAATCCACAAAGCTTCATGCCGCGGCCTCGCGCGCCAGCCGCTCGCCCAGGCGCACCACGCGATATTCGCGCGCGGCGCGCACGAAGCCGGCAAACAGCGGGTGGCCGTCGCGCGGCGTCGAGGTGAACTCGGGATGGAACTGGCAGGCCAGAAACCATGGGTGCCTGGCGACCGGCAGCTCGATCATTTCCACCAGCAGGTCGTCCATCGACTTGCCGGCGATCACCAGACCGAGATCCTCGAATGCCTGCCGGTAACGGTTGTTGAACTCGTAGCGGTGGCGATGGCGCTCGCGGATCACGTCCTGGCCGTACAGTTCGCGCGCCAGCGAGCCGGCCTTGAGTCGGCACTCCTGCGCACCGAGGCGCATGGTGCCGCCGAGGTCGGACGCCTCGTCGCGATGCTCGACCTCGCCGGCGGTCGTGGTCCACTCGGTGACCAGGCCGATCACCGGATGCGGGGTCTGGCGGTCGTTCTCGGTGGAATCGGCACCGGCCAGGCCGGCAACGTGGCGGGCGAAATCCACCACGGCCGCGTGCATGCCGTAACAGATGCCGAAGTAGGGAATGCCGCGCTCACGCGCATGCCGCGCGGCCATCACCTTGCCCTCGAAGCCGCGCTTGCCGAAGCCGCCCGGGACGAGAATGGCGTCGACGTCGCCGAGCGCGACATCGCTGCCTTCGGCCTCGATCTGCTCGGAGTCGACCCAGCGCAGATTGATGCGTGCGGACTGCTTGATGCCACCGTGGCGCAGCGCTTCGCCCAGCGACTTGTAGGCGTCCTTGTGTTCGACGTACTTGCCGACGATGGCGATGGTGACCTCGTCGCGCGGGTGCTGCATGGCGTCGACGGCGGCCTCCCACTCGGCCAGGTTGGCGGGCCGCGCGTCGAGGCGCAGTCGATCGACCACGATCCGATCCAGTCCCTGCTGGTGCAGCCAGAGCGGAAGCTGGTAGATCACCTCGACATCGACCGCGCTGATCACGGCCTGCTCGGGCACGTTGGTGAACAGCGCGATCTTGCGCCGCTCGCCCTCGGGCAGCGGCTGCTCGGAGCGGCACAGCAGGATGTCGGGCTGGATGCCGATCGAGCGCAGTTCCTTGACCGAATGCTGGGTCGGCTTGGTCTTGATCTCGCCGGCGGCCTTGATGAACGGCACCAGGGTCAGGTGCATGAACAG
>JAGWPB010000044.1 GCA_028870665.1 Lysobacteraceae bacterium | reverse complement strand
TGTGCCGGCAAGCCGGGGTAGTACAGCGCGGCCACCGCCGGATGCGCGGCGAGCAGATCGGCGATCCGGGCCGCGTTTTCCTGGTGCGCGCGCATGCGGGCGCCGAGCGTGCGCAGGCCGCGCAGGGTCAGCCAGCTGTCAAAGGGTGCACCGGTCAGGCCCAGGCAGTTGGCCCACCACGCCAGCGGCTGCGCGCGCTCGGGCGTGCGCGCCACCACCGCGCCGCCGACCACGTCGCTGTGACCGTTGAGGTATTTGGTGGTCGAGTGCACCACCAGATCGGCGCCCAGCTGCAGCGGCTGCTGCAACACCGGCGAGAGGAAGGTGTTGTCGACGACCACCTCCGCGCCGACGGCGTGCGCGGCCTGGGTGACGTGGCGGATGTCGGTGATGCGCAACAGCGGATTGGACGGCGTCTCGATCCACACCAGCGCCGGCCTGTCGGCGAGGCCCGCGGCCAACGCGCGCGCGTCGGTCAGGTCGGCGAACCGCACCTGCAACCGGCCCGAGCGCGACCAGGCATCGAGCAGACGCCAGGTGCCGCCGTAGCAATCATGCGCGGCCAGGACTCGAGCACCGATGGGCAGGGACTCCAGGACCAGCGTGATCGCGGCCATGCCGCTGGCGGTCACCACGGCGCCGGCACCCTCTTCCAGTTCGGCCAGCGCGCCGGCCAGCAGATCGCGCGTGGGGTTGCCACTGCGCGTGTAATCATAGCCACGCTTCTGTGCGAAGCCGGCGAAACTGAAAGTGCTGGAAAGGTGGATCGGCGGCACCACGGCGCCGTACTGGGTATCACGCTCGAGCCCGGCGCGAGCGGCGCGGGTCGCCAGTTCGAATTCGCTCATCTCAACTCCCGCAAGTCGCGAGACACTCGCGCAGCAGCGCGCCCAGCGCCACGGCCTCCTTGAGGAAGGCGTCGTGGCCGTAATCGGAATCGAGCACATGCAGCTCGCAGGGCGCGCCCAAGCCACGCTGCAGCGCGCACAGGTCGGCCACCGGCACCAGCTGGTCGCTCGCAAAGCCGACCAGCGCGGTCGGCACGCGCACTGCGGCGGGATCGACCGCGTGCAGGTCGATCGATTCGGACAGGCTGAGGAAACGCTCCGCGCCGAAGCGCTGCGCAAAGCGCGCGCCGGTGGCGTCCAGCCAGTCTTCCGCCGCGACGCGCACGCGGCCATGACGCAGCATGGCCGGCACGTCGAAGCGCCGGGCCAGCTCGCGCGGGCTGCGGTAGCCGATCATCGCCAGCTGGCGTGCCAGTGCCAGGCCGGTTTTGACGTCTCCGCGTTCGAGCGCGAAACGCACAATCGAACGCTGCACCGCGCGCAATGCCGCAGCCTGTGCATGGGCACGGTGCGCACCGGCGATGGCGACCAGTCGCCGCAGGCGCCTCGGATGCCGCGTCGCAAAGGCCAGGCCGACCATCGCGCCATACGAGGACCCCACCAGTGCGTGCAGCCGCGGCAGGGCCAGAGCATCCAGCAACGCGGCCAACGCGTCGGCCTGATCAGCGCTGTCGACTGCAGGCGCATCGAGGTCCCGCGCGTCCAGCCAGTCGATGCCGAGGATACGCAGGTGCGCGGGATCGATCGCCCGGCCGGCACCCGCCAGCGCGTCCCACCAGCCCGGCCCATCGGTATCGCCGACGACGCGGCGATCGGCCGAGATGCCGCCCAGCACCGCCAGCAACGGCGCGCCGGCCGATCCATGCAGGCGCCAGCGCAGGAGCACGTCGCGTGCGCCGATGCCGTGACGGGGCTGCAGCCGAATCAGCGTTTCACCCTCGCAGACGCTGACGCTGACGGCCGTGGTCGTGGCCGCGGCAGATGCGGCCGCGAGCGTCGGCTCGCATGCGACGGCATCGAGCGGCGGAAGGGCGGGTGCGGCAAGCAGCGACATGACGGCTCTCCGGCGGGACTCATGCGCTGCGGGGAACCGGCGACGGGCGCGCTGCCCGGTCGCGGCCGGGCGGACGCGCTCATCTTTCGGCGGATGCGTGCATCCCCGCAGGAGTTGGCACCGTGCGCGATCGCGTCGCGCGGGTTGCCCCGGCTTCAAAGGGCCTGTCCCTCAGCCGGTCTCGATGAGCTGTGCGGTGAATGTAAATGGCAAATCGCATGCATGTCAATAGACATCTAGACGTTTATACGTCTTTTCTTTTGGAAGCGTGCGGATGCCTTGGACTGCACTGAACGCGGCATCGCAGCCCGTTGCGTCCAGTGTTGTCATCCGGGCGCAGCGAGCGGTGAGTGGGCGCCTTCGTGCGCGCGAACGCCGCGCCAAGGATGGCGTGGCCGCAGGCACCTGGAGGCCTGGTGCCGATGGCCAGATCCTTCGGGCTTTGCCCTCGGGATGACAACGTGGTTGGTCATCCCGAGCCGCAGCGAAGGGTCGGGCTTGAGCTTGGCGAAGAGCCCGTCTGGGGTTCTCGAAGGGCCCGTCCTGAGCCTGTCGAAGGAACCGACGCGCGAACGGAGCCAGCAGCATGGGGCAGCCCCACGCGCCGGACCCGTATAATCGCGCATCGCCCTCCCGTTCCCAGCCGCGTCCGCGGCGCCGCCCATGCCCGATCACCTGACCGAAACGCGTCGCCGGCGCACCTTCGCCATCATCAGCCACCCGGATGCCGGAAAGACCACGCTGACCGAAAAGCTGCTGCTGTTCGGCGGCGCGATCCAGATGGCCGGTTCGGTCAAGAGCCGCAAGGCGGCGCGGCATGCGACCTCGGACTGGATGGCGCTGGAAAAGGAACGCGGCATTTCCGTCACCAGCTCGGTGATGCAGTTCCCCTATGCCGGATGCATCGTCAACCTGCTCGACACGCCCGGCCACGCGGATTTCTCCGAAGATACCTACCGCGTGCTGACCGCGGTCGACTCGGCATTGATGGTGATCGACTGCGCCAAGGGCGTGGAGGAGCGCACGATCAAGCTGATGGAGGTCTGTCGGCTGCGCGACACGCCGATCATGAGCTTCATCAACAAGCTCGACCGCGAGGGCCGTGCTCCGATCGAGCTGCTCGACGAGGTCGAATCGGTGCTGCAGATCCAGTGCGCGCCGATCACCTGGCCGATCGGGATGGGCAGCCGCCTGAAGGGCGTGTACCACCTGCTCGACGACGAGGTGCACCTGTACGAGCCGGGGCGCAACTTCACGCGCCAGGACTCGACGATCTTCAGAGGCCTCGACGACCCCGCGCTGGCGATGCGCATCGGCACGGCGGCGCTGGCCGAATTGCGCGAGGAGCTCGAGCTGGTGCAGGGCGCCTCGCACCCCTTTGATCCCGAGGCGTATCTCGGCGGCCGCCAGGCGCCGGTGTTCTTCGGCTCGGCGGTGAACAACTTCGGCGTGCAGCCGCTGCTGGATTTCTTCGTCGCGCGGGCCCCCGCGCCGCGCGCGCGTGCCGCCACCACGCGCAATGTCGCACCCGAGGAAGAAGCCTTCAGCGGCTTCGTGTTCAAGATCCAGGCCAACATGGATCCGCAGCACCGCGACCGCGTGGCGTTTCTGCGCGTATGCTCCGGCCACTACGAGGCCGGCATGAAGGCCCTGCACGTGCGCGCCGGCAAGGAGGTCAAGCTGGCCAATGCACTGACCTTCATGGCCTCGGACCGCGAGATCGTCGCCAGCGCGTATCCGGGCGACGTGATCGGCCTGCACAACCACGGCACCATCGCGATCGGCGATACCTTCAGCGAAGGCGAGGCGCTCGGCTTCACAGGCATCCCCTACTTCGCGCCCGAGCTGTTCCGCCGCGCGCGCCTGCGCGACCCGCTGAAGCTCAAGCAGCTGCAGAAGGGCCTGGCACAACTTTCCGAGGAGGGTGCGACGCAGTTTTTTCGCCCGCTGATGTCCAATGACCTGATCCTCGGCGCGGTGGGCGTACTGCAGTTCGACGTCGTCGCCTACCGCCTGAAGGACGAATATGGCGTCGATTGCGCCTTCGAGGCGGTTGCCGTGGCCACCGCGCGCTGGGTGCACTGCGCGGACGCGAAGAAACTCGAGGAGTTCCGTGAGCGCAACGCCATGAACCTGGCGCTGGACGCCTCCGGCGCGCTGGTCTATCTGGCGCCCTCGCGGATCAACCTGCAGCTGGCGATTGAACGCTGGCCGCAGGCGACATTCGCCGCGACCCGCGAGCACGCCGGCGCCGTGTCGCCCTCTTTATCATCGTGAGGCCGGGCCCTTCGCTGCGCTCAGGGTGACAACTCCGTTGTCATCCCTTGGGGACTTCCCCGCTGGACTTCCTCGGTCGTCCCGAAAAGGGACTTCCTTCGGTCGTCCCGAAAAGGGACTTCCTTCGGTCGCGTTGGTCGTCCTGAGGGCGCAGGCCGAAGGGGCTGACTGCAAGCGCCGGTTCGACGTACCACCCTGCCGACACCTTGGCGACACGCGGTCGGAGGTGGTGTCGATCGCCAGATCCTTCGCCGTGCTCAGCTGACAAAAGGGATGTCATCCTGAGAGCACGGCCCGAACGATCTGACTGCCGCGCCGATGCGACATGCCGCCATGCCGATATCGGCACGCGATCGCGCCTGCCCGGGCATCAAGCCACCGAGCGCAGTGCCGCCTGGTGCACGGTCTGCACCGCCGCACGCAGTTCCGCGGGATCGAAATCGTCCACCGCGATGAACTCGGCCGCGGCCTCGCGCACGTGCTTCAGGAGTGCATGCTCATCGGCGCTGAGCGCGCCGATGTGCTCGGCTTCGGCCAGCTGATCCGGATAGTCGCGCGCCTTGATCGCGCCCGACTTCAGCGCCTTGACGAACTTGCGCTCGACCGGCTCGGCGGCGACCGCGTCCGGCAGCAGCGCGTGCATGCGCCCGACCGCGTTGTTGGCGCTGGGCGTGATGAAACACCAGTCCAGCATGCGGTCGCGCGCCGCGTTGGGCGCGGTCAGCAGCGCCGCCACGCGATGGCCGAGGCGGTCGGACGGCGGCACCTCGCGGCACCCCAGCGGGAACACCAGCGCGCGCAGCAGCCACGCTACCGGGCGCACCGGGAAATTGCGGATCACCCCGTCGAGCGCGCCCTGCATGCGCCAGACCGACTCGTGGAACGACCATGCCAGCAGGGCGCGTTCGTCCTCGGGGCGGCCTTCGTCCTCGTAACGTTTGAGCAGGGCGCTGGCGATGTAGAGATAGCTGAGCACGTCGCCAAGACGTGCCGACAGCTTCTCCTTGAACTTGAGCTTGCCACCCAGTACGCCCATGGCGACGTCGGCAGTCAGCGCCAGCGCGGCCGAGTAGCGGTTGAGCTTGCGGTAGTAGCGCCGGAGCATCGGCGTGGTCGCCGGTGCGGCACCCAGGCGACCGCCGGACAGCCCGGTGACCAGGCTGCGCGCGGCGTTGCGCAGGCCGAAACCGAGATGCCCGAACAGCGCGGCATCGAACGCCCGGATGCGTTCGCCGCGATCGGCGATCGCCAGCGCGCCGATTTCCTTCAGCACGAACGGATGGCAGCGGATCGCGCCCTGACCGAAGATCATCAGGCTGCGCGTCATGATGTTGGCGCCCTCGACGGTGATGCTGATCGGCGCACCCTGCCAGCTGCGGCCGAGATAGTTCGACGGACCGAGGATCACGCCCTTGCCGCCGTGGATGTCCATCGCATCCTTGACCACTTCGCGACCCAGTTCGGTGGTGTGGTACTTGGCAATCGCCGACGACACCGCGGGCTTCTCGCCGCGATCCACCGCCGCCGCGGTCGCGCGCGACAGCGCGGCGATCAGATAGCTGTAACCGCCGATCCGCGCCAGCGCCTCCTCGACCCCCTCGAAGCGGCCGATCGCCAGCCCGAACTGCTTGCGGATGCGCGCGTAGGCACCGGTCGCGGCAACCGCCATGCGCGCGAATCCGGTGGCGTTGGAGGGCAGCGAAATCGCGCGCCCGACCGACAGACACTCGACCAGCATGCGCCAGCCGTGGCCGGCCATCGCCGGGCCGCCGATCAGCTGGGTCAGCGGCACGAACACGTCGGTGCCGCGCACCGGTCCGTTCTGGAACGGAATGTTCAGCGGCAAATGGCGGCGACCGATCTCGAGCCCCGGCGCTTCGCGCGGCAACAGGGCCAGCGTGATGCCGCGGTCGCCGCCCGCGGGGCTGTCGCCGAGCAGGTTGTCGGGATCATGGAGGCGAAACGCCAGACCGATCACGGTCGCCACCGGCGCCAGGGTGATGTAGCGCTTGTCGAAGGTCAGGCGCACGCCGGGCACCGTCTCGCCTTCCCAGATTCCCACGCAGACCGTGCCGTGGTCCGGAATCGAGGTGGCATCGGAGCCGGCGTAGGGCCCGGTCAGCGCAAAGCACGGCACTTCGCGCCCGTCGGCAAGGCGCGGCAGGTAATGGTCCTTCTGCGCCTCGGTGCCGTAATGCAGCAGCAGCTCGGCCGGACCCAGCGAGTTCGGCACCGCAATCGTCGAGGCCGCGGTGGCGCAGATGCTGGCCACCTTCTGCAGCACCGCCGAATGCGCCAGCGCCGAGAACTCCAGGCCGCCGTAGCGCTTGGGAATGATCATGCCGAAGAACTTGTGCTTCTTGAGGAATTCCCAGACCTCGGGCGGCAGATCGGCCAGCTCGTGGGTGATCTGCCAGTCGTCAAGCATCTGGCACAACTGTTCCACCGGCCCGTCGAGAAAAGCCTGCTCTTCGGCGCTCAGCGCGGGCCTGGGCTGTGCCAGCAACGTGCCCCATTCGGGGCGCCCGGAGAATAGTTCGCCCTCGAAACCGACCGTGCCGGCGGCCAGCGCGGTCTGCTCGGTGTCCGACAGCGCCGGCATCACGCGCCGGAATACCTGCAGCAGCGGCGCGCTGATCAGTGCACGGCGCAGCGGTGCGAGGTTGAGCGGCAGCACCAGCAGCGCGAACACGGCGAGCGTGATCCAGCCGGCATCCGCCACGCCCGCGGCGTAGCCCGTCGCGACGGTCGCGATCGCGGCGGCAAGACTCCAGGTGCGCAGCCGGGCGCCGGCGTAGGCCGCCAGCAGTGATACCGTCGCGATGGCGAGCAGGGGAAGCAGATTCATCATGGCAGAGACCTCGCGGGCGCAGGGGCGCCGATCGGCAGCGTGGCTAGAAAATCGCGGATGGCGCCGCTGAAGGCCTCGTTGGCATCGCCCGCGAGCATGTGCGTGGCGCGTGCGATGGCGACGTGGCGCGCGTGCGGCACCAGATCCAGGAACTCGTTGACGGTATCGACGGAGACCACGTCGCTGGAAGCGCCGGAGATCAGCAGGGTCGGCACCGCGATACGACGCGCGGCCGCAAGCAGCTGCGGCTGATGACGCTCGCCCTCGGCGGCGACCACATCCAGCAGCACCGGATCCCAGTGCCAGCGCAGACGGCCGTCGTCGCCCCGACGCAGCAACGGCGCCAGCTGCGCCGCGGATTTACGCTCGCGACGCTGCGGCAGGTACGCCGCGATCGCATCGGCGGCCGCTTCATACGAAGCAAATCCATCGGGAAACGCACGCATGAAGGCGAGGATGCGTTCGACACCGGCTGGCTCCCAGCGCGGCGTGATGTCCACCAGCACCAGCGCGCGCAGCGGCGGGTCTTTGCTGGCGCCGGCCACGGTGATGCCGAGCAGGCCGCCCATCGAGGCGCCGACCAGCACCGGCGGCCGCGGCAGCGAACGCGCCAGACCGTCGAGATCGTCGATGAACTGGTCGAGATGGTAAGCACCACCGGGAGCGCGACCGCTCTCGCCGTGACCGCGCGCGTCGAAGGTGATCGCCTGCCACCCCGACTCCGCCAGCGCCTGCGCCGCACCGGACCAGGCCTGGCGGGTCTGGCCGAAACCGTGGGCGAACAGCACGCCCGGCGCTGCCGTGCCACCCCAGCGATCGCCGACCAAGGTCGTGCCGTCAGCGGCGGCGAATGCCACGCGCTCGCGTGCCACCGGTGCCGTGTTCGGACGGATCGATACCATACTTGCGAGTATGTAAAGCCGCACCCCCTGCTGTCAATACGCATGCGTATGGATTGAGTCGCACCGCTGATCACGGATGACGGACCACGGCTGCGCGATTGCGCCGGACCGGCAAGCCGTTACCATGACTGCATGCCGCAACCGACGCCTGCCATGACCGCCACCCGGCCCGACCGCGCGCGCCTGACCGCCGCGGACTGGGAGCATGCCGCTCTCGAGCTGATCGCCGAACAGGGTGTGGGCGCGCTGGCGGTGGAGACCCTGGCACGACGCCTGGGTGTCACCAAGGGCAGCTTCTACTGGCACTTCCGCAGTCGCGAAGCCTTGCTGAGCACCGCGCTGGAGCGCTGGGAGGACGAGGGTGAGCGGGTGTTGCTGGCGCAGGTGGACACCATTCCGCAGCCGCGCGAGCGGCTCTGCGAGCTGTTCCGTCGTGTCGCCCGCGAAGTGCAGCCGCACCGCATCTACGCCGCCCTGCTCAAGGCGCTGGACCATCCGCTGGTGATTCCGCTGATGCAGAAGGTCACCCAGCGGCGCATGGACTTCCTCGCCCATGCCTACCGCCAGACCGGGATGGACCGCGCCGCCGCACAGCACCGGGCGCGACTCGCTTACGCCGCCTATGTCGGCTTCCTGCAGATGAACCTCAACCTCAGCGTGCCGCGTCTGAGCCACGAGGAGTACGAGGCCTACGTCGAGCACGTCATCGCCGCGCTGGTTCCGGACTGACCGGACCCGCACCGCCCCGCCTGCGCTGCACTGCGGCGTGCCCCTCGCCGCACCTCACCGTTAAGGTTCCGAGTCCGACGCATGGAGCTGTACCGATGACCAGCTCGCTCGCCGCCCTCAACCGCTGGGTCGAGGACGTTGCCCGTCATACCCAGGCTGCGGAGGTTCATTGGTGCGACGGCACCCAGCAGGAGTACGACGCGCTGGTGGCACAGATGCACGCCACGGGCGGACTGATCGCGCTCAACCCGGCCACGCACTCGCGCTGCCATCTGCACCGGTCGCATCCGGGCGATGTGGCACGCGTCGAGCACCTGACCTACGTCTGCACGCGCGAGCGCGACGACGCCGGCCCCAACAACCACTGGATGGCGCCGGACGCGGCGCACGCGAAGATCGACGCGCTGTTCGCCGGCTGCATGAAAGACCGCACGCTGTATGTGGTGCCCTACTGCATGGGCCCGATCGACTCGCCGCTGGCGCGCTGCGGCGTCGAGATCACCGACAGCCCGTACGTCGTCGCCAACATGCGCCTGATGACGCGCATGGGAGCGCAGGCCCTGGCGCGCATCGAGCGCGAGGGCCGCTTCGTCAAGGGCCTGCACTCGATCGGCGAACTCGATCCCGAGCGCCGCTTCATCATGCATTTCCCCGAAGAGCTGACGATCAAGTCCTACGGCTCGGGTTACGGCGGCAACGCGCTGCTGGGCAAGAAATGCCACGCCCTGCGCATCGCCTCATGGCAGGCACGCCAGGAAGGCTGGCTGGCCGAGCACATGCTGATCGTCGGCATCGAAAACCCGCAGGGGCAGACGCACTACGTCGCCGCGGCCTTCCCGTCCGCCTGCGGCAAGACCAATCTGTCCATGCTGATCCCGCCGGAAGGCATGCGCCGCAAGGGCTGGAAGGTGTGGACCGTCGGTGACGACATCTGCTGGATGCAACCCGGCGCCGACGGCCGGCTGTGGGCGATCAACCCCGAAGCTGGATTCTTCGGCGTGGCGCCCGGCACCAGCGCCAGGACCAACGCCAACGCGCTGGCCATGCTCGACCACGACACGATCTTCACCAACGTGGCTCTCACCGCCGACGGCCAGCCATGGTGGGAGGGATTGCCGGGTGAGCCCGCGTTCGACTGGCAGGGTCGACCCCATGACGCGGCCCACGGCCCGGCCGCCCATCCCAACTCGCGATTCACCGTCAGCGCGCGGCAGTGCCCCAGCTTCTCGCCGCACGGCGAGAACCCCCAGGGGGTGCCGATCAGCGCCATCGTCTTCGGCGGCCGCCGCGAGCACCTGGTGCCGCTGGTCGTGGAAGCGCACGACTGGGCGCACGGCGTGCTGCTCGGCGCGGCGATGGGTTCGGAGACGACCGCCGCCGCCGCCGGCGCCGTCGGCGTGCTGCGCCGCGACTCGATGGCGATGAAGCCCTTCTGCGGCTACAACTTCGCCGACTACTTCGCGCACTGGCTGAGCTTCGACCGACCGGGGGCCCGATTGCCGAAGATCTTCCAGGTCAACTGGTTCCGCAAGGGCACTGACGGCAGGTTCCTGTGGCCCGGCTTCGGCGACAACCTGCGCGTGCTGGAATGGATCCTCGGCCGCTGCGAGAACACGGCCGGTGCGGCCGAAACGCCGATCGGCCGCTTGCCGCGGCCGCAGGACCTGGATCTCGACGGGCTCGCCGTCGATCCCGCCGCCCTGAATGCCCTGCTCGCGGTCGATCGCGACGGCTGGCGCGCCGAGCTTGCCGGTATCGGCGAGTATCTCGACAGCTACGGCGCACGGCTGCCGGCGCGGCTGCGCGCCGAGCAGCACCGCATCGCGGCGGCGCTGGCCGCTCCGACCGCACCCGTTCGCGCGCTGGCGAGCGGCTGACTTCCGGAGCATCGGCTCACCGGTTCTGCACGGCGACGGCGTCCCCATCGCCACTCGACCGCGCCGGATCCCGATCCATCTGCTCGGCAGCCAGCTATTCGCGTTGGCGCAGCCTGCGCATGTGCGCGGGCCGACGCGCATCGACGATGCTCAGCGGACCGATGGAACCGCGGACGGCTGGAACAGCAGATAGGTCGAAAGGATGTACTTGTCGCCGGAGAGCGGCGGCAGGCCGGCGTGCTGATACATCCAGTAGGGCGGAAACATCAGCAGCCGGCCGGCACGCGCCTGCACGCGCACGTGCAGGTCGCAGAACTCGGTCTCGCCGCCCTCGGCGACGTCATTGAGATACCACAGGAACACCAGGTAGCGATTCGCTGCTTCATTGATGGAGTCGAAATGCGGCTGAAAGCGCTCTTCCGTCCCTTTCCGGTAGCGCTTGATGACCAGATCGGCGGTGCGATGGCTCGGGGGAATCGGCAGCGTCAGCGACACCTCGGCGTTGTAGCGTGCGAGATGCTTGTCGACCTGCGCAAAGAAGAATCCCTGCATCGCAGGATCAGCCAGCCGTGTCAGATTGAGCTCGGTCCAGGCGCTCTGATCCAGCCCGGCGCGCAGGCCCCGCCCATTGGCTTCCTGCAGGGTCTGCATCTGCTCGAAGCCGGCAATCAACCCGGCGCACAGCTCTGCCGGCAAGGCGTTGTCGTACCAGCGCACGTAGTGCTGCAGCCGGTCGCCGGCGCGTGCCGCGGGGATGGATTCGAGATCAGGCGTCATAGTTCCAGTGATCCAGGACCGGCTGCAGGATCGGCAGCAACGGCGCGAAAGCTTCTCGATAGCGGCGCCAGCGCCCGATCGCATCCGTGCGCAACGGTTCGACCACCTGGGCATAGCTTGGCGTGCTGATGAATCCGCGCGCCAGCGCCCGCGCGCGGTAGTCCTTCATCATCGCGACATTCTCGACATCCAGATACGCGCCGAGTCGGGCCAGCCCGGCATCGACATCGGTCACCAGGTCCTCGTAACGGCATGTCAGCACGTCGGCATGCAGGATTTCAACATGATGCATCCAGTGCCGATGGAACGCCGCGTATTCGTGGGCTAGCCGTTCGAGCGTGGCGCACATCGCGGCAAGATCGGGATCGCGAAACTGCTGCAGGTAGCAGCTGAGAATGGCATCACAGGGGTGACGCTGGCAGCAGATGATCCGTGCCTGCGGGAAGGCACGCTGCATCATGGGCAAGGCGAGCAGGTTCAACGGGTTCTTGTCCACCAGTCGCACGCCGGGTCCGAGAGTCACCAGCTCGCGCACGGAACTCCAATAGGTTGCGCGCAACGCGTCCAGGTCCGCGGCCGACAGCGCGGCCAGGCCACCTGGATAGGGTCGCTTGCGCGCGTCCATCCATTCGATCATGCGCCGCACGAAGGGCTGCTCGTCGGTCGAGACGAAACCTTCGTGCGCGGCGAGCATCTGCTCGACCAGCGTGGTGCCGGAACGCGGGAAGCCGACGATAAACACCGGCGATTCCCCTGCATCAGGCAGCGCGCCATGATGCCAGGCGACTGCCTCGGCAGGCGCCAGCTGCCGGTCGGCGATTTGCAGCGGTCCCGTGTGTGCCTCTCCGGGATGCCACGCCGGGCCTGCCACGCCAAGTTGCAGGCGATGGGCTTGCGCGAGTGCCTCGAGTGCGGCAGCCGCATCATCGAGCTGGTCGCATGCACGGGCAAGACCGAAATACAGCGGCGTACGGTCACGCCATGCCACATCGGTCGCGAGCGCCGCCTCATAGCAGCGGCGCGCCAATGCATAGTCCTTGCCGCGCAATGCCATCACCGCGGTCGCATTGAGCCGCTCCTGCCGTGCCTCCGGGTCGGCGATACCCTCGGCCTCCGGCAGCGCCTGCAGCAGCGCACGCGCCTCTTCGACACGATTGACGCGCTCATGGGCCAGCACCCTGCGCGCGCCGGCACGAATGCGACTGCTCCCGTCCTGGAAATGGCCGCGCAGGATTTCGTCACCCTCCGCGAAAACGCCCAGCTGGACCAGCAGCCAGCCCAGCTCCAGCATCGCTTCATCGGATTGACGCGGCCATTGCCGCCAATCGCGGACCAGCTTCAGCGCGACCGCCTCGTCGGAGCAGGCGTGACTGGCGACTGCCGCCCAGAGGCGCATGCCGGGCTCGGCATCCTTGAGCGCACAGGCAGCGAGCAGGTGCTCGCGTGACTGCGGGTACTCGCCTCGGTTGAGATGCAGCAATCCGATATTCGCCTGCAGGCGGGCGCTGTTCGGGTGCAACCGCAGGGCGGTTTGATAGGCCGCCAAGGCGCCAGCCGGGTCACCGAGAGCCCGGACGACGTTGCCCAGATTGTTCCAGTGCTGCCAGGTCTGCGGATGCTTGCGTGCCAGTCGCACAAGGATGTCCTGCGCGGCCTTCAGATGGCCCATTCCCTGCTCGCACGCGGCCAGCAGCGACAGTGCGCTCTCGTTGCCGGGCATGCTCTTGCTCAGCGTTCGCGCCAGGTCCAGCGCTTCCGCGTGACGCGCTTCCTTCATGGCGTCCAAGATGCGCACGACCAGCTGATTCGACATGGCGTGTCGTCACTCGGCCGTATAGCCCCAGCGCTCGATCATCGGCAGCAGCACCGGCAGTACCGGCTCGAGGTATTCGCGATAACGCTGCCAGCGACCCACGGCCTTCGTGTTCAACGGCTCGACGACTTGCGCATAGCTTGGCGTGCTGATGAATCCCTTGGCGCGCGCATGCGCCTGGAATTTCGCCATGGCATCGACATCGCTGAGATCGAGATGCGTCGCGACACGTCGGCTCTGGGTCGCGAAATCAGCGAGCAGGTCCTCGTAGCGCAGCTCGAGTACGGCCGGACGAAACAGATCGGCGTGATGCAGCCAGAACTGCATGGCGTTGACATAGCCGCGCGCAAGACGATCCAGCGAAGCACACAGCACCTGGAATGCGGGTGCGCGATAGCTCTGCATGAAATTGCTGAGAATCACGTCGCAGGGGTGCCGCAGCGCCAGCACGATGCGCGCATGCGGAAACAAGCGGTGAATCATCGGCAGGCGCAGCATGTTCAATGGATTCTTGTCGACCAGCCGGTCATCAGGCGCCAGGCTGACGATCTCGGCCACGCGCTTCCAGTACACCGATCGCAGGCGATCGAGGTCAGCCTCACTCAAGCGATCGAGGTCATCGGGGTATTGCAGCCCACGGGACTGCATGGCCTCGATGACATCCTGGAGAAACGCGCGCTCATCCATCGCCTGGAGGCCCGGGTGGGCGTCCAGCATCTGCTCGAGCAGCGTTGTTCCGGAGCGCGGGAATCCCAGCACGAAAATCGGTGACTTTGCCGCGGATGGTGCCGCGGGGTCTTCCAGCCAGCGCGCATGCGACCCGGCATCGACCCTGTAGCGGACGATATTCAACGGTTCGGCATCGGGGACCAGCAGTTCCGGCACCAGTTGCGTCGCATGCTGCAGCTGCAATTCGTGCGCCTTCGCCAGTGCCTGCATGGCACCGAGCACATCGCCCGCCGCATCGCAGGCCTTGGCCAGCGCGAACCATTGCGGTGCCCGACTCACGTGCACTTGCGAACCCTGCAGATGCGATCGATACAGCTTCACCGCTTCCGCATGACGACCCCGCCGCGCCGCCAAGGCTGCGCGCGCCGCGAATTCCTCCTCGCGGTCGACACTCCCCGGCACCAGCGCCGCCAGCATCGCCTCCGCATCGTCGAGTCGATTGACCCGTTCGAGCAGGGCGACCAGCCGCAGTCGGGCCAGCGGCGCCGCCTCGGGGTGACGCTGTATCAGGAACCGCAGTCGTTGCTCGGCCTCCACGGTGCGCCCCAACTGCATCAGCGCGGCAGCAAGATCCGGCTCGAGCACCGGGCCCAGATAGAGCCATTGCGCGTGATCGGCCAGCAGGTTCTCGGCAACCGAGGTCTCCGCACATTCGTAGCTCGCCAGCGCGCCGTAGATGCGCGGCTCCGGCAGGCTCGGATCGAGCCGGAACGCGGCCAGCATCAGGTCGCGCGTCTCGACGGCATCACCGCGCTGCCAGCGCAGCACGCCGAGATTGCTCAGCAGCACGGGATTGCCCGGTTCGAGCTTCAGCGCGTGACGGTAGTTCGCCTCTGCCGCGACCAGCTCGTTGATTTCCCGTTGCGCCGTGGCCAGGTTGCTCCAATGTGCCGGCTGCATCGGCTCCAGTTCGGTGAGCCGCTTGTAAAGTGAAAGCGCCTCGTTGACCCGATTCTGCATGCCCAGCGCCACGGCCAGCAAAAGCGTGGCTTGGGGTTCTTCGGGATGCCGTTCAAGACGCGCGCGCGCGGATCGCTCCGCCGCATCGACGTGGCCGGCCTGCAGACGGGCCGTGATCGTTTCGATCGATTCGAGCTCAGGTGTGGTCATGCAATGCTGCCGCCCAAAAAAATGCCGCGCGGGAAAGCCCGCGCGGCAAGGATGTCACAACAACCGTTTCGATCAGAACTTGACGGTTGCGCTGGCCCAGTAGTAGCGGCCGATCACGTCGTAGGTATTGACGTCGGTGTTCGCGTTGATCACCACGTTCTGATAGAACAGCGGCGGCAGCTTGTTGAAGGCGTTGTTCACGCCGATCTGCAGCTTGGTGTTGATCGGCGCGATGTTGTAGCCCAGCGACAGGTCGTTGTAGATCACGGACGGCAGGTAACGCACCGTACCCGGGATGCCACCATCAGCCGACAGGTGCTGTGCCAGGTCCGCACTGCCGATCTTGACCGTGCCGATGTAGCGCAGGCGCCACGAGGCATTCCATGCGCCGCGGTTCCAGTTCAGCGCGCCCAGCGCACGCCAGCGCGGGAAGTTGCCGAACTGGCTGGTGTAAACGCCGGCATTGTGCAGCGTGGCGACGCTCGTGCCCGGAGCCGCGTTGTTGTTGTAGGTCGAGATGTAGGTGCTGTCGAAGTTGACGGCGAAATTGCCGGGATCGACGCCGAACACGTTGAACTGCGGCAGCCGGTACTTGAAGCCGAAGTCCACGCCCGAGGTATCCAGACGACCCAGATTGACATTGGGTTCGTTGATAACCTGGATCTGACCGTTACCCAACCGGTGAATGAACGAACAGAACGGGCTGGTCGGATTGGCGAAGCAGATGTTGACCACGTTCTGCGCCGTGATGCGCGTCAGCGTGTTGTTCAGGTAGATGCGCCAGAAATCGACGCTGGTCGAGAAGCCGGGCAGCCAGCTCGGGTCATAGACGAAGCCCCAGTCGAAGCTCTTGCCGGCCTCGGGCTTCAGCGTATAGCCCACATAGTTGGCGCCGGAGACCACACCGTTGGTCTGCGAGACGCCGCTCGGGGTGATGCCGCCCACCGGAATCGCGGTGGCGCCGGTCGACGCACCGCAGGCTGCATTCTGCGAAGCCGGGCTGGTTCCGGGGTAATACCCGATGCAGGGATCCTGGAAGGTCGGCGCATCGCTGGCCGGACCGCCGTAGATCTCGCTGATGCTGGGCGCACGGAACACCTGCGAAATCGTGCCGCGCAGCAGCAGGTCGTCGATCGGACGCCATTCGATGGCGATCTTGCTGTTGGTGGTGTTGCCGACCGACGAATACTTCGAGTAGCGGCTGCCGAGGTCGACATTCAGGGACTTGGCGAAGGGCATGTCCTTGAGCACCGGGATCAGCACCTCGGCGTAGGCCTCCTTGACATTGAAGCCGCCCTGGACCGGCGACGTGCAACCGGTGCCCAGCGGGCAGGTGAACGTCAGCGGGTTGGTCTGGATCGAGGTGCTCACGGTCTGGTTGGTGTATTCCTTGCGATACAAGGCACCAACCGCGAGGCTGACCGTACCCGCCGGCAGTTCGAACAGGTTGCCGTTGGCGTTGACCGAGGCTTCACGCGAGATGTAGATCTGCTGCGTGAACGGCGCCGCGATGTAGTTGCGGAGCAGTGCCGTCTGCGCCGGATCGTTGATGTTGAAGATATTGAGCGGGGTGCAGCCGGCGATCGCCGTGGTCGGGTCGCCCGGGGTGCCCACGCAGGTTGGCACACCACCGACCAGCATCGATGGGCCCAGCGCCGGCCCCATGTTGGCCGTGTTGACGAAGCCCGAGGTGTGGGTGCCCTGGCTGGTGTGTCCGTAGTTCAGGTCGGCATCCCACTGCCACGAGGTCTCGCCGATGCCGCCGCGCAGGCCTGCGAACACCTGATCGGTGGTCGTGGCGTATTGCTGCTCGCGCTGGCCGAGGCCCAGGAAGCGCTGCATGAAATTCACCTGGCCGCCCGGCTGCGTGGCGCCGCCGGGACCGAAGGTGACGCCGAACGGGTTGTACATGTTGTACTGCGAAATCGTCACGCCCGCGCTGTTGGCGTCGAACGGGTACGGAGCGATCGCGTAGTTGGACGTGGTCTTGTTGTGGAACACATCCATGTAGGCCTGGATGTTGTCCGTCAGCTGGTAGGTGCCCATGGTGAAGAAGCTGACGCGCTCCTGCGGGGTCATCAGCAGGTTGACGGCCTGGTAGTTGTAGGCGTCCGTCTTGCCGTTGTAGCAGCGGTAGTCCGACGTCGCGGTACCGTCGGTGCCCGGCAGCTTGGTGACCGAACCGCAACCGTAGGAGTTGCCGGCCGGCAGGAAGATGCGGCCATTGGGATTGCGGCTGGAGCCGGCGGCGAACACCGAACCGTAATACAGATACAGGGCGTTCTTGGAGAAGCTGCGGTTGTTCGAGGAGACGCTGTCGTACTTGTTGTAGTCGATCCCGGCAACGATGCTGCCCTTGTCCGAGGTCTGGCCGAACAGCGCCGACCAGCCCTGACGGGCCCCATCGCTGGCATCGGAGACACCGTAATTGGTGCTGAACTCGGCGCCCTGGTAGTTCTTGCGCATGATGAAGTTGACGACGCCGCCGATGGCGTCGGAACCGTACACCGAGGACGCGCCGTCCTTCAGCACTTCGACACGCTCGACCATGGCGGCCGGGATCGTGTTGATGTCCGGGGCGCCCTGGGACGGATCCTGCACCATGCGGTGCCCGTCGATCAGGATCAGGGTGCGCTTGACGCCGAGGCCGCGCAGCGAAATCGTGGCTGCGCCATCACCGCCACCATTGTTGACCTGCGTGTTGGTGGCCTGACCGGCGATCGCCGGGGTCTGCTGCACCAGATCGCCCAGCGTGACCGCACCGCTCTGGGTAATGGTCTGGCGATCGATCGCGAAGACCGGGTTGGCCGTCTCGATGTCGACGCGACGGATGCGCGAACCCGTGACGACGATCGTCTCGAGCTGCTGGGCCTTCTTGTCGCTGGGGGGATTGGCGGCGGCGTTGCCGGTGTCCTGCGCGAAGGCAGGGACCGCAACTCCGGCAGCAGCCACGGCGCCCACAGCAAGGGCGAGGCGGACCGCCGACGAAAGCTTGTTCGTGTCGAGTTTCATACTCTCTCCAACGTTCGGTGTGGTGACACGTTTCGGGGACAAGTGATCCATCCTGGAACGGCCGCGGTGGCCCACCTCTGCCCTGGTAGCGTCGGACTCTAACAACTTTCTAACCCCGGGGGAACCCCTGCTTCACGTACGGGCGCGCATGCCGGCACGCGGCTTGCGCGGTCCGGCCACGGGGTCATCGCCCTTGGCAGAACGCAGGGTCCGGCGGGCACCTCGCCCGAAGATCGGATCCGTCGGCTGCAGTCCAAGAACGGCAGCAAGGCAGTCACCCACCATGCGATCGATCGCATGGTCTGCGGCGCCGGCCACACGGCACGCGCGCTGCGCGCCGTGAGGGCCGCGAGCGGGAAACGCGCAGCAAACCGCGCAGTGGTCTCAGAGATCCTGGTGATACTGGACGTAGGGGATGCGCGAGGCGTCGGCGGGCTGGCCGGCGATCGCGGGCGGGGTGCCGAACGACCACAGGTTCTGGGTGCCGACGCTCAGGGCGCCCTGCCACGGCAGGCGCCAGGTGATGCCCAGGTCGATGGTGCTCCAGTGCTGATAGGGACCACCGGGAATGCCGATCAGGGCATTGGGCTGCAGCACGCGACCGGTGATCACGCCACTGATGGCGCCGCGGTCTACGCCGAAGCTCAACGAGCGCTCGGTCAGCCCGCTGAAGGTCAGCGGCAGATCGCTGCGAGGCTGCAGCTGGCCATAGCCGGCACCGAGTTCCAGGCGCGTTTCGCCGAGCGTCATGTGCCCCTGCGCGCGCACGGTGGTGCTGGTGCCCAGCAGCCCCAGCGGCAGGCCGCCCAGCGGCTCGGCCATGTAGGCGCCATAGAGCGGGGCCAGCGTCGGCGTGCCGCCCAGCAGCGAGCTGCCGGAAGGACGCGACAGACCGAGGGCGATGTTGACCCCGGCCGCGCCGCGGCTGAAGCCGGCGTTGACTTCGCCGCCCATCACGCCGCCCACCGCGTGATTTTGCAAGCACAGCGAACCGCGGACACCCGGCTGGGCGGCCACGCAACCGGGCAGCTGCAGCTGATGCTGGACCAGTGCCGCACCGGCATGCAGGCCGCCGGGAAGCTCGTAGCGCAGGCCGCTATAGAGAAAGGTACTGGCATCGACGGCGCGGAAATCGAGCGCCGAGTTGAACAGCGGGGCACGGGCGCGCAATGGAAT
Source organism: Lysobacteraceae bacterium (assembly GCA_028870665.1). Taxonomy (GTDB): domain Bacteria; phylum Pseudomonadota; class Gammaproteobacteria; order Xanthomonadales; family Rhodanobacteraceae; genus Metallibacterium. The sequence goes on along the minus strand of JAGWPB010000044.1, from coordinate 1,804 downwards.
CCACTGCGGCTGAGACGACGAAGCCACGATCGCCAGGAGGCGGCCATCCGGGGATCGCCAGAGCGGAAGGACCACGCCGGGTGCGATTTCGGCGACCTGGGCTGGCGCCTGCTTGAGCAGTTCATCCGCCAGCCGGCGCGATTCGGCAGCCGCGGTGTCGGCCGGCGCCGCCAGCACGAACGCCGGCCACACGGCCACGCCCGCGAGCAAAAATGTCATCAAGGTGGCGAAAAAACGACGCATGGCTGGAGAGGAGTGACGGCTTCGGTGGGACCGTGACGAGGGACTACAGTTCCGTATGCTTGGCGCTGTCAGTTTACAGCGATTTACGATTTACTAACAGCCTGACCCCGCGCTCGGGACCAGACTGTTAGCCCTTTCTCACTTTGGCCAGGCCGTGCCGTTGTCGAACGCCCCGATCGCTGCGGCTTCTCCTCACGACGCCCTGCTGGGCCTGTTGCGGGCCGATAATGTCGCCGAACTGGCCATCGCGCTGGGACAGGCCGCCAACGCCTGGGTACCGGGGACGCGCGCCATGCCCGGCGCCACCCCGGACGCATTGCCCGAGCTGCAGCCGCCCGCAGCAGCGACCAGGGCGCCCGCCCTGCTGGAATGGCTGCGGGACCTGGCGCAGCAGCGACGCGAGCAGATGCTGCGGCGGGACCGCCTGCAGGCTACCGTGTCACGCTTGGAGAAGGCCGACCGCCTGCAGCGTGCGCTGTACGCCATCGCCGAGCAAGCCAGCGCCCAGCGCGAGTTGAGCGCAGTCTTGCGCACCCTGCACGAAATCGTCGGCTCGCTGACCTACGCCGAGAACTTCTTCATCGCGCTGCATGACGCCCGCAGCGACAGCGTCCGCTTCGCCTATTACGCCGACGTCGCCGATCGCGAGCCGCCGGACCCGCAGCAGTCCTATCCGCTCGACGGCATGCGTCACAGCGCGACCTGGCACCTGATCCGCGGTGGCCGCGCGCTGATGGGCCCGCTGGATGCCATCGCCGCCGCAGTACAGGGCCCCTTCCTGCCCAATGGTCCGACCTGTGTCGACTTTCTCGGCGTACCGCTGCTGCGGGGGCAGGAAATCGTCGGTTGCATCGCCGTGCAGAGCTATCGCGAGGATGCCCGCTACCTGGACGAGGACCGCGCCTTGCTGAGCTATGTCGCGCAGCACATCCAGACGGCGCTGGAACGTCGCGAGGCGCAGGCCGAGCTGGAGCGGCGCGTGATCGAGCGCACCGAGGCTCTGCGCGAGGCCAATCGAGTGCTGCAGCAGCAGGTGCTGGAACGCCAGCGCGGCGAGCGTCTGCAGGCGGCGCTGTTTCGCATCGCCGAGCTGGCCGGAACCACCGAGAGCCTGGATGCGTTCTATGCGGCCATGCATCGCGTCGTGGGCGGCCTGCTCTATGCGCGCAATTTCTACATCGCCCTGCTTTCCGACGACGGCGAAGGGCTGACCTTCCCCTATTCGGTGGACGAGCGCGACCCGAGCCGGCGGCCGCGCCGGCTCGGTCGCGGCATGACCGAATACGTGCTGCAGCACGGCACCGCGCAACTGGCCCATCGCAGCGACATCGAACGCATGCACGCCAGCGGCGAGATCGTCGCCAGCGGCGCCACCGCCGAATGCTGGCTGGGCGTGCCACTGATCATCGGCGAGCGCACGGTCGGCGTGTTGACGGTGCAGAGTTACACGCCCGAGCATCGCTATACCGCGCGCGACCAGGATCTGCTGACCTTCGTCAGCTATCAGATCGCCAACGCGCTCGACCGCAAACGTGCCGCCGAGTCGCTCAAGCAGGCCAAC
>JAGWPB010000043.1 GCA_028870665.1 Lysobacteraceae bacterium | reverse complement strand
GCCTTTCGCGTCGATATCGCGCCGGAAGCCGGCTACGGCCCGCGCATCGAATCGATGGTGCAGGTGGTACCGCGCGCCGCCTTCCGGGGCGTGGCGCGGTTGGAGCCGGGCATGCAGTTCGAGGCCAGCGGCGACCAGGGGGCGCTGTCGGTGGTGGTCACCGCGATCGACGGCGACAGCGTCACCGTGGACGGCAATCATCCGCTGGCCGGGCAGACCCTGCATTTCGATGTCGAAGTGACGGCGGTGCGCGCGGCCAGCGTCGAAGAGGTGCTGCACGGGCACGTGCATGGCGCGGGCGGCCACACGCATTGAGTCCGCGCCGGTGATCACCCGCTGTCGGGCCGTGACGTGCGCGGGCCCTGAAGCTCGAATTGTTATCACATGATCACCATATGCCACTGATTCAATTGAATGCGATTGGACTCAGCGTGGGCGGTCCCGCGCTGCTCGAGGATGTCGATCTGGCGCTGGAGAGCGGCGAGCGGATTTGCGTGGTCGGCCGCAACGGTGCCGGCAAGTCGACCCTGCTGCGCCTGCTCGCGGGCGAAATCCAGGCGGACGAGGGCGAGCGTCGCGTGCAGTCCGGCGTGCGCATCGCGCGCCTCGCGCAGGAGGTGCCGCACGATACGGCCGGCAGCGTGTTCGATGTGGTGGCGGCGGGCATGGGAGAGGCCGGCGCGTTGCTGGCCGAGTTCCACCGGCTCAGCCATGGCGATGCGGCCGTGCCGGCGCATGCGGCGGCGCTGGTGCGGGTGCAGGCGCGCATCGAGGCTGTGCAGGGCTGGGATCTTGAGCGCCGCGTCGAGCAGGTGCTGACGCGGCTGGATCTGCCGGCCGATGCCGCGTTCACCGCGTTGTCGGGCGGCATGAAACGGCGCGTGCTGCTGGCCCGCGCCCTGGTCGATCGTCCCGATCTGCTGCTGCTGGACGAGCCGACCAACCATCTCGACATCGAGGCCATCGCCTGGCTCGAGGAGTTCCTGCGCACGCTCGAGACCTGCATCGTCTTCGTCACCCACGATCGCAGTTTCCTGCGCGCGCTGGCCACGCGCATCCTCGAGATCGATCGTGGCCGACTGACCAGCTGGCCCGGCGACTACGCCAATTTCCTGCGCCGGCGCGAGGAGCGCTGGCATGCCGAGGCGCAGGCCGACGCGCTGTTCGACAAGAAGCTGGCGCAGGAGGAGGCCTGGATCCGCCAGGGCATCAAGGCGCGGCGCACCCGCAACGAGGGCCGCGTGCGCGCGCTCGAATCGCTGCGCCGCGAACGCGCCGCGCGGCGCGAGCGCGCGGGCAGCGTGCGCATGGCGCTGGCGGCGGCACCGGCGTCGGGGCGCAAGGTGATCGAGACGCGCGGTCTCGGTTACGCGATCGGCGGGCGCACCCTGGTGCGCGATCTCGATACCAGCGTGTTTCGCGGCGATCGCGTGGGCATCATCGGCCCCAACGGCGCCGGCAAGACCACCCTGCTCAGGCTGCTGCTGGGCGAGCTGGCGCCGGGCTCGGGCGCGGTGATCCACGGCACCCGTCTCGAGATCGCCTATTTCGACCAGCACCGCAACCAGCTCGACGAGTCGCTGAGTGCGCTCGACAACGTTGCCGGCGGCGCCAGCTTCATCGAGCGCGACGGTCAGCGCCAGCACGTACTCGGCTATCTGCAGGATTTCCTGTTCACACCGGAGCGCGCGCGGGCGCCGATCACGCGGCTGTCGGGTGGTGAACGCAATCGCCTGCTGCTGGCGCGGCTGTTCGCGCGTCCGTCCAACCTGCTGGTGATGGACGAACCCACCAACGATCTCGACGTGGAGACGCTGGAATTGCTCGAGGAGCGCCTTGCCGACTACGCCGGCACCCTGCTGCTGGTATCGCACGATCGCGCCTTCCTCGACAGTGTGGTCAGCGCGACCCTGGTGCTGGAGGGCGGCGGCCGCGTCGGCGAGTACGTCGGCGGGTACAGCGACTGGTTGCGCCAGCGTGCCGCGCCGGCCGCTGCCACCGCCACCGCGCGCATCGGCAAGCCTGCTGCACCCGCACCGGTACGGCGCAAGCTCGGCTACAAGGACGCGCACGAGCTCGAGCAGCTGCCGGCGCGCATCGAGGCGCTGGAGGCGCGCCTGACCGAACTGGCGGAGACGCTCAACGATCCGGCGCTGTATCGCCGCGAGCCGGCGGCCATGCGCGCCGTGCAGGCCGAGATCGCCGCGGCGCAGGCGGCACTGGATCTTGCCTACCGCCGCTGGGAGGCGCTGGAAGGCCAGGCCTGAGTGGCACGCGCCGGCACCGAAAGTTCGGAATAGGATCGATCCCGGCACTGCGATGGCGGAGGCCATCATGCCCCGATACCGGATCCTGAGCTTCGACGGCGGCGGCCTGCGCGGCGTGGTGACCGCGGTACTGCTGGAGCGGCTGCAACGGCGGTTCCCGACCCTGCTCGACGATGTCGCCCTGATGGCCGGCACTTCGACCGGCGGGCTGATCGCACTGGGCCTGCGCAAGGGTCTGACCGCCGCCGCGCTGCGCGACCTGTATCTCGAACGCGGCGCCGAGATCTTCAGTGCCGGCCTGCTGCGGCGCCTGCGCAGCCTCGGCAAGCTGGCGGGCGCCGAGTACGACGGTGAACCGCGGGCGGCGGTGTTTCGCGACGTGCTCGGCGAGCAGACCCGGCTGGCCGACCTCGGCGGCGCGGTGATGGTCACCGCGTTCGATCTCGACAACGCGTCGCCGGACCCGCAGCAACGCCAGTGGAAACCGAAGATCTTCCACAACCTGCCGGGCGGCGACTCCGACGGCGCGGTGTCGGCCTGGCAGGCGGCAATGATGACCACGGCCGCGCCCACCTATTTCCCGAGTTACGACGGCTCCATCGACGGCGGCGTGTTCGCCAACAATCCGTCGATGTGCGCGCTGGCGCAGACGCAGGACGCACGCAGCGGCGGCCCGGTGCCGTGGCCGGACATCCGACTGCTGGCGTTCGGTACCGGTACGCCGCGCACCTTCGTTGCAGGCGCCACGCTCGACTGGGGCTATGCGCAGTGGGCGCCGAAGCTGATCGACCTGATGATGGACGGCGTCATGGGCATCGCCGACTACCAGTGCCGGATGCTGCTGGGTGACGATCAGTACGCCCGTTACGCGCCGTACTTTCCACCCGGCCGTGACGTGCCGATGGACGACGTCGGGCAACTGCCGTGGCTGCGCCAGTGGGGCGAGCAGCTGCCGCTGGAGCCGCTGGCGGCGTGGATCGAACGCTTCTGGCTCTAGCAGCCGATGCCGGCAGGTGCCGCAGCGCAGACGTTCGAGCGTGCGCCGCGGCCGGCCGGTCGGCCTGGCGATCATTGCGGGACTGGGCCGCGCCGCCTTGCGCGGGAATCGGCCGCGGCCAGTCGGCGCGACCAGCCGCAGACGCTCGCGCTCGCCGCAGCGGCGGCGTTCGGCCAGGTCATGCGGCTGGGCAGCGGTGTCGCGCACGCGACCCGCACGCGGCGCGGCGGCGGCACGATGCGGGAGCGCTCAGCCGCCGCTGCGGCGGGGCTTGCGAGCGCCGGCCGGCGCCGCCCTGCGTGCCTGCAACGCCGCCTCGCGTTTCTGCTCGCGAAACGACGTCGCGTAGACCGCCAGCTCGCCCTCGATGCGTTCGCGCTTGAGTCCGCGCGGCCCCTTGCCGGCATCGATCCCCTTGAGCATGCGCTGCATCAGGTCGTAATCGTGGTAATCGCGGTAGGGCGTGAGGTCGAGATCGGCCGGCACCCTGGTCAGGCGCTCGTCGCCGACCGACTTGACGTACTTCTGCATGAAGCGGTCGTAGGCGCGCCAGGAGATGCGGTCGGCGCGCACCGCGGCTTCCTCGGCGCGGGTGGCGATCTGGTGCGCGTGCAGGTAGTGCAGGCCGAGCTGGTCGATCAGGGTCTTCTCGACCTCCTCGTGCAGGATCAGATAGCGGTCGACCTCGATGTCCTTGCCGCGGTAGCGGAACGTGCGCGGCAGGTGGCGATCGATGTAGATGGTCTTGCCGTCGTTGCTGTAGCCGGCCAGATACGGCACGTCATGGCCGTGGTCGAGTTTTTTCACCCGCCGCAGGATCGCGTCCAGCGCGCGGTCCAGCATCAGGCTGGAAACGTACCAGTCGGGCACGCGCAGCTTCTCGTGCGGGGCGTGCGGGTGACAGGCGTCGGTGGGCATGACGGATCTCCTTCGGGCAGGGTACGGATTCTGCGCTTGCCGCGACGCCATCGCGAACATGGCCGCCGGGCGCCGGCTTTGCGATCATCGCGGCTTGACGCGGTTCAGCGAGACCGACATGGAATACGGCATCACCGCGATCGACACGGGTTTCTTCCGCCCGCAGTTCGACGCCAGTCATCTGATCGTGGAGCGCGGCCGCGCCGCCTTCATCGACGTCGGCACCAATCATTCGGTACCGATCCTGCTGGCCGAACTGCAGCGTCAGGGCGTGGCGCGCGACGCGGTGGACTGGATCATCCTGACCCATGTGCACCTCGACCACGCCGGCGGCGCGGGCGCACTGCTGCGACAGCTGCCCAAGGCCAGGGTGTGGTTGCATCCGCGCGGCACGCGGCACATGGCCGACCCGGCGCAGCTGGTGGCCGGCGCCTCGGCGGTCTATGGCGCCGACGCGGTCGAGCGCACCTACGGCACATTGCTGCCGATCGCGCCGGACCGCATCGTCGAGGCCCGCGACGGCGACGTGATCGAACTGGCCGGGCGGCCGCTGCGCGCACTGGACACGCCGGGCCATGCGCGGCATCACATCAGCATCTGGGACGAAGCCAGCCGCGCGTTCTTTCCCGGCGATACCTTCGGGCTGTCCTATCGCGAGTTCGACGGCCCGAACGGACCCTTCATCCTGCCGACCACCAGCCCGGTGCAGTTCGAGCCGGACGCCCTGCGCGCCTCGATCGAGCGCATGCTGGGCCATGATCCGCAGGCGATGCTGCTGACCCACTACGGCCGGATCAGCGACGTGGCGCGTCTGGGTGCCGGCCTGATCGAGCAGATCGCGGCGATGACGGCGATCAGCCGCGCCGTCGACGGGCTGGCGGATCGGCACGAGCGCCTGAAAGCCGGCCTGGCCGATCTCTACGCCGCCCGCGCCGCGGCACACGGCTGCGGCCTGCCCGAGGCGCAGGTGCGCGAACGGCTGGCCATGGACATCGAGCTCAACGCCCAGGGGCTGGGCGTCTGGCTGGACCGCGGCCGCCGCACGGGCTGACCGCGGGTCGCAGGCCGGGCTTACTGGTGACCGACCACGGCGACGTTGCCGTTGCCGTCCACGCGCACCACGTCGCCCTGGCGGATGTTGGCGGCATCCTTGACCTGCACGCGCGTCAGATTGCCGCCGGCCATGCGCACATTGACCACGTAGGTCACGTTGTCGTGTGACTGGCCCAGGCGATTGCCCGCATAGCCGCCGCCGACCGCGCCGGCGACCGTGGCCAGGGTCTTGCCGCGCCCGCCGCCGACCTGATGGCCGAGCAGGCCGCCGACGACGCCGCCGAGGATGGTGCCGGCGACCTTGTGGTCCGCGGTCTGGGTCTGGATGGTCTCGACGCTGCGCACCACGCCGCAGTCGTAGCAGCGTACCCAGATCGAGCCGTTGCGGTTGACCATCACGTCGCCGGCGGCAGCGGCAGGCAGGGCGGATGCGGTCGCGGCGAGGCCGAGGACAGCTGCAAGTACGAGGCTGGATTTCATGGTGGATCCCCGATGAGTGACCCGCGGTCACGGTTTGTCCAGTGTAGGCATACCGGTGCGGTTGCGCGCATGCGCTGCGGGCAGTCGTTCACGCAGCGGTCGCTCTGGCGCATTCCGCGGCCCGGGTGCGCAGGGCCGACCCCGAGCACCCGGGCATCGGGCAAGGGCCCCGGTCGGCGGGGCGGGGCTGCGGCGACCCTGCGCGATCGACGGGAGAGATCGCGGTGGCGGCACCTGCGGGCACCGGGGGCAGGGCCATGACCGTCGATGCTTGCGTTGCCCCGCGGGTGAGCATGTATGCTCGAAACACTGTGTTTGCACGGTCCTCGCGTGGGGTCCGATGCGGCGCCGATCCACGATCCGCTCCATCGTTCCGCTGCTGTTCCATGCAACCAGTAAGCCGGCATCCCGCCCGGGATGCCTTGCCGCAAACGTATACGTGGAGAGCAGCTATGTCGGATCGTCAGGTCGGCACCGTGAAGTGGTTCAACGATGCCAAGGGGTTCGGTTTCATCAGTCGCGACGACGGCCCGGATGTGTTCGTGCACTTTCGCGCCATCCAGGGCACCGGGTTCAAGTCGCTGCAGGAAGGCCAGAAGGTCAGCTTCAAGCTGGTGCAGGGTCAGAAGGGGTTGCAGGCCGACGAGGTGATGCCGGCCTGATCGGCGGCAGGCGCCGTTCGGCGCCCCGGAGGCCGGCGCAAGCCGGCCTCCGCATCTGCAGTGCGCCATCAGGGGGTCGGTGCGCCGGTCGCGATGCGGTTGCGGCCGCCGGCCTTGGCGGCGTACATCGCCTGGTCGGCGCGCTCGATCAGCGTGTCGGCGCTGTCGCCGTCGCGCCGGGTGGCGACGCCGATGCTGACGGTCAGGCTGCGGCTGCCCGTGCCGCCGATGCCGCGCGCCGCGATCGCCAGCCGCAGTTGTTCGGCAATCGCCTGCGCCTGCGTGCCGTCGCGACCGGGCAGCACGATCAGGAACTCCTCGCCGCCGTAGCGGCCGATGATGCCGTCGTCGCGCAGGATCTGCCGTAGCGTGTGCGCGATCGCGGTCAGGGCATCGTCGCCGATGCGGTGTCCATGGCGGTCGTTGAGCGCCTTGAAATGATCGATGTCGAGAAACAGCAGCGCCAGCGGCTGGCGGGCGACGACGGCTTCCGCCATCAGGGACTGCAGGCGATCGAGCAGAGTGCGCCGGTTGAACACGGCGGTCAGCGCGTCGGTCTCGGCCAGCAGCCTCAGCTGCCTGTGCTCGTGGCGCGCGGCGAGCGTCTTGTCGGCCAGTGCCGCCGACAGGATCAGCGCTTCGAATGCGGCGGCGCCGAGGGTTGCCGGGTCGAGCCAGGTCCAGTCGCGCAGCACGCCGAACTGCTGCGCGCTGGCGATCACCGTCAGCAGGACCAGCGGCAGCCAGCCGGCGAGAAAGAATCCGGCGTAGCGACTGCCGCGCAGCAGCGCCAGCAGGCACAGGATCAGCAGCGTCGGGCCGGCGAACAGGACCACCGGGTTCTGCAAGTGGCCCGCAAGCGCCTGTACCGCGTGCAGCGGAACCACCGCGCAGGCCGCGATCAGCAGGAACAGGGCGGCAGCAAGCAGCGCCAGGGGCGCCAGCCGCGGCATGCGCCGCGGCAGATCGATCAGCCGCCAGGCGAACAGGATACTGAACAGGCCCGACAGCGCGCCGGCGACGCGGCCGAGCGCCACCGGGTCCGGCACCGCCCAGCCCAGGCCCAGCGGTTGGAACAGGTAGCCGCTGGCCAGCGCCTGCAGCAGGGCGTAACTGCCGACGTAGCCGGCGTACAGCAGATAAGCGCCGTCGCGCAGCAGCACGGCGAAGCACAGCGCGGTCAGCGCCATGCCGACGAGGATCGCCAGCGCCGCGCTGACGTAGGCCACCCAGCGCAGCTGGGTGCGCTGGAACGCAGGCCCGTCGAGCAGATGCAGCGTCACCGGGCTGCCCAGCGCGCGGGTCGGCTCGAAATGCAGCCACAGCGGATCGGCGCCTGCGGGCATGACCTGCAACGGAAAGGCGACCATGCCGGCCGCGTGCCATCGGCCGCGGTCGCTGTCTTCGAGCGCGTCGTGCATCGCCGGGCCTTGTGCCGGCAGCAGGCGGATCACGCCCAGCCCCGGCGTGCGGATCACCAGCACGCGCGGTGCCGGCAGCCAGCGTCCGCAGGCGGGCAGCAGCCGCACCCAGACGCCGTCGGGGTTGCGCGGCGGTTGCCAGAGACGCCGCGTATCGAACGCGTGCAGGGTGCCGATGGCGGTGCCGGAACGGATGGTCGCAGGGCTCTGGCCCGGCGCCGGGCTCAGCCAGGCCGCCTGCAGTTTCCCGCAGTCGCCGGTCGGCGCCGGCGCCGGGGTGCCGCAGGCCGGCAGGCTCAGCAGCATCAGCAGGCTCAGCAGCAGGCCGCGGACCGCGCGGCGACGTTGGATCGGCATCCGGCTCCCCTGCAGGCGGCGCAAGATCGCCGCACCGGGCTTGCGTAGCAGCGACCATGCCAGCCATCGTTGTCGAACATCACACGGGCGCCAAGCGTGAACGCGATCACTCCATCGGCGCATGACCTGCCGGCGACGGCGGCCGCGGTCGCGTCGTGCACGTTGCCGCTGCGCGCTGCCGACGGCGCCGGTTGCGAGCTGATCGTGGTCGCGCCGGCGCAGCCGCGCACGGGGCTGCTGTGGCTGCCGGCGCTGGGTGTCGCCGCGCGACACTATCTGCCGCTGGCCGCCGAACTGGCGCGGCAGGGCGTCGCCGTGGCGCTGCACGAATGGCGCGGTCTGGGCAGCAGCGATCGCCGCGCCGGGCGCCGCTGCGACTGGGGTTACCGCGAGCTGCTCACGCTCGACATCCCGGCCAGCCATGCCGCGGCCGCGAGCGCCTGTCCCGGTCTGCCGTGGCTGCTGGGTGGCCACAGTCTCGGCGCGCAGCTGGCCGCGCTGGCGGCAGCGCGCACGCCGGCCATGGCGATGGGCCTGGTCGCTGTGGCCAGCGGCGTGCCGGACTGGCGCGCGTTTCCGCCGCGCTGGCGGCTGCCGTTGCGCGGCCTGTATTTCGGCGCACCGCTGCTGGCACGACTGTACGGCCATTATCCCGGCCGCCGTCTGGGCTTCGCCGGCAACGAGGCGCGGGGCGTGATCGCCGACTGGGCCGCCAGCGGCGCACGCGGGCGTTATGCGGCGCGCGGACTCGACGATGACCTGCAGGCGGCGCTTGCCGCGCTGCGGCTGCCGGTGCTGGGGCTGCGACTGGCAGACGATCGCATGGTGCCCCCGGCGTCGCTGGCCGGCCTGCTCGCCTGCATGCCGCACGCCGTGCGCGAGTCGCAGGTGCTGGCAGCGGCCGAGTTCGCCGCGACCCGCATCGGCCATTTCGGCTGGCTGGCCACGCCGGGGCCGATCGCGGCGCGCATCGTGTCCTGGATCGGCCGCATCGGCCCCGGCTGACGGCGCGCGGCAGGGTAGCGCGGGCGACGCGTTGCCGCGCACTCGCTTGCATCGGCGCCGACGCGCCCCCAACCTGCCGCGATCGTCTTGCTGGTGGAGTCGCCCGTGCAGCTGTTCTCGCCCCTGATCCAGCGCAGCCTGACCCTGCGCAATCGCATCGTGGTGTCGCCGATGTGCCAGTACACCGTGAAGGACGGCACGCCGGGCGACTGGCATCTGGTGCATCTGGGTTCGCGCGCGGTTGGCGGCGCCGCCGTCGTGATCGCCGAGGCCACCGCGGTCGAGCCGCGCGGGCGCATCTCGCCGGCCGACACCGGCATCTGGAACGACGCTCAGCGCGATGCCTGGGCGCCGATCGCGCGCTTCATCGCCGCGCAAGGATCGATCCCCGGCATCCAGCTCGCGCACGCTGGCCGCAAGGGCAGCACGGCGGCGCCGTGGGATGGCGGCAAGGCGGTTGCGCCGGACGCCGGCGGCTGGACGCCGGTGGCGCCCAGCGCGCTGGCCTATGCCGGCGATTACCCGCAACCCGAAGCGCTGGATGCGGCCGGCATCCGTGCTGTCACCGCTGCCTTCGTCGCGGCGGCACGACGCGCGCACGATGCCGGTTTCCGCCTGATCGAGCTGCATGCCGCGCACGGCTATCTGCTGCACCAGTTTCTCTCGCCGCTGAGCAACCGCCGCGACGACGACTACGGCGGCAGCCTGGCGAACCGCATGCGCCTGACCCTGGAAGTGGCAGCGGCGGTGCGCGCGGCCTGGCCGGCCGAGTTGCCGCTCTGGCTGCGCCTGTCGGCGACCGACTGGGCCGAGGGCGGGTGGGATCTCGCGCAGAGCATCGAGCTGGTGCGCGAACTGGAACGCATCGGCGTGGACCTGGTCGACGTCTCCTCGGGCGGGCTGACCGCGGCGCAGAAAATCAATGCCGGGCCCGGTTACCAGGTGTCGTTCGCCGCGACGATACGGCGCGAGACCAGCTGCGCCATCGGCGCGGTCGGCCTGATCAGCGAGCCGGCGCAGGCCGAGACGATCCTCGCCAGCGGCCAGGCCGACGTGGTGATCCTGGCGCGCGAGCTGCTGCGCGATCCCTATTTCCCGCGGCGCGCGGCCAGGGAGCTGGGCGCGGAGATCGCGCCGCCGCGACAGTACCAGCGGGCCTGGTGAGCGGCATCGCGTAAGCTGCGCCCGCGCCATCCGCCGGAGCCCGCCATGGATACCGCCGAACGCCTGCTGCTGACCGGTCACGTGCACGATCTCGGCGACGGCTTCATGGTGCGCCGGCTGCTGCCGCACGCGCAGCGGCGCATGGTCGGGCCATTCGTGTTTCTCGACCACCTCGGCCCGGTCGATTTCGCGCCCGGTCGCGGCCTCGACGTGCGCCCGCACCCGCACATCGGCCTGGCCACGGTGACCTATCTGTTCGACGGGACGATCCGTCATCGCGACAGCCTTGGCTGCGTGCAGGACATTCTTCCCGGCGACGTCAACTGGATGACCGCCGGATGCGGGATCGTGCACTCCGAGCGCACGCCGCCCGAGCCGCGTGCGGCCGGTCATCGCGTGCACGGCATCCAGACCTGGGTCGCCCTGCCGCCGGCGCAGGCCGAATGCACGCCGTCATTCCAGCATCATCCGGCGGCCAGCCTGCCGCACTGGCAGCAGCAAGGCATGCGGTTGCGGCTGATCGCGGGCAGCGCTTACGGGCGTGCCGCGCCGGTCGCGGTGCCCGCTCCGCTGTTTGATATCGCCTGCGAGGCCGATGCCGGCGCAGAGCTGACGCTGCCGGCGGAACATGCCGAGCGCGCGATCTATGTGCTCGAAGGCAGTGCGGAACTGGACGGATTGCGCATCGAGGCCGGCCAGCTGGCGGTCGAGTTCGGCGCCGCGCCCGGTTGCCTGCGCGCGTTGACGCCGATCAGGGCGATGCTGTTCGGCGGCGCGTCCTTCGGCCCGCCGCCGCACGTGTGGTGGAACTTCGTCGCCGCTTCGCGCGAGCGCATCGAGCAGGCCAAGCGCGACTGGTCGGCCCGCCGTTTCGGCGGCGTGCCCGGCGAGACCGAGGGCATCCCGCTTCCCGATCGCTGAGCCGGCGTGCCGTGTGCGCCGGTTCGCCGCGTCTCAGGTCGAACGTGACGCCGTCGGTGCAACGTCGATCCGGCGCAGGTTGGCCGGCAGCTGCTCGAAGCGCTGTTCCAAGTCGACTCGCAGCACCTGGCCGGCGTGGACTGCGATCGTCCTCAGGATGCCGTTGGGGCAACCCGGCCTGCCCGCCGGGCACGCGTTGAAGTCTCGGGCATAGGCCGGATGCACGGGGCTGCCGCTGGCATAGCCGATCACCCAGTCGGTGCCCGGGCGCACGCCGGTGATGCGATAGCGGTTGGCACCCGCCGCAACGGCCTGGCAGGCCGCTTCGCCGCGAGCGTCGATCGCGCAGACTCGCATCGCCGGCAACCGGTCGGGAATGGCGATGGCGCCCTCGATCACTCCGGTGCGGTCGGTTGCGCCGGCGGCGGCGACATCTGCCGGGAGCGGTTCGTCGATGACGAAGGCCAGTTCGCCGCGGCCGTCCTCGCGCGGACCGATCTCGACACGGCGATCTGCGTCGCCCGGCGGCGACCCGGTCCAGTGATCGCTGCCGCCGGGGGTGAACGTCAGCTTCAGCGCGCGCGCGGCGATCCGCTCGATGCGGGCGGCCGGCGGCATCAGGACCAGCCGCAGCTGGCGGCTGCCGGCGGCGTCCGTGCTGACGTAGAACTCGCTGACCGTCATGCCCATGACCGACAGCGGGCGCCGTACCACGCAGTCCAGGGTGCTGCCCGCGGCGTAATGTTCGAGCTGGCAGTCGAGCCCCTGCGCGCCGGCGAGTTGCTGCTGCAGGGCGGCGGGCGCGGTCGCCGCGGTGGTCCAGGCGCCACTGCCGGACAATTGCCGCGCCAGGCCGGAGGCATGCGCCAGCGGCGCGGCGAGGAACAGGGCGCCGGCAAGGATCGACAGCTGTTTCATGACAGCCCTCCCATGCAGTGAGGCACGGACCTTGGACGCGTGCTCGACGCCTTCGGTTCACGCACGCTCTGCGGCAAATTGATGCAACATTCACTTGCCGTTGTGGCGCGGTTCAATCGGGCGGGAGGATGCGATGCGCGAGTTCGGCAGTTTCCGCGAGTTCTATCCGTATTACCTGGGCGAGCACCGCAACCGCCTGTGCCGGCGCCTGCATTTCATCGGCAGCTGGCTGGTGCTCGCGATCGTGATCGCCGCGGCGTGGGCACGCCAGCCGCTGTGGCTGCTGCTGGCGCCGGTCGCAGGTTACGGTTTTGCCTGGGTCGGCCACTACGGGTTCGAGAAGAACCGTCCCGCGACCTTCCGCCACCCGCTCTACAGCCTGCTCGGCGACTGGCGGATGTTCGTCGATGTGCTGCGCGGCCGGGTCGGCATCTGACCGCGCATGCGCGGCGCTCAGCGGTACTCGGCGTGACAGGCTTCGCAGGCACCGCCGATCGCGCGGATGCGGGGTTCCAGGGCCCCGCACGTGCCAGGAAGCGGGCTTTGCGTGCGCCGGATCTCGCCCTGCAGGCGATGCACGAAATCCTGGAAGTGCGCGTCATGGCCATACTGCGGCAGCGCATCCGGTATCGTCCCGGCCATGCGCTGCAGCCAGTCCAGGTGCAGGGCGCTTTGCGCGAGCGGGCACTGCTTGGCCACGACCGCCTGATGCAGGGCGCCGAGGTGGTGCTGCATCACCGCCATGACGCCGCGCGGATAGGCGTCGCGCTGGCGCCACGCCGTGCTGACCTGGAGCGCGGCGATGGCGCCGATGGCGATGCCGAGCACGAGCAGGATCAGCGAACGCATGGCCGCCTCCGCAAAGCGCGCGAGCATAACCGACGCGAGCCGTGATGCTGCTTACGATGCGCTTGCAATCGCCGCCGCCGCGGGCATCGTTCGTCGCATGCTAGTGTGGCGCCTCGGGAGCACGCGCCGGCAATTCCGGATGGTTTTCGGCGCGACACAAGGCGCGGCGAGGCGTCATCGCCGTGCCTTGGCGACGAGGAGCAATGCGGTATCGCGCCGATAGATGCTGGAATCATGGATGGGCATTCCCGAGACAACCACTCGCCGCGCCGGCCCATGAGCCACGCTTCCGACCCCCGTTTTTCCGGCATCGATCGCCTCTATGGACACGGCAGCGTGGCCCGCCTGGCGCGCATGCACGTGGCGGTGATCGGCGTCGGCGGAGTGGGGTCATGGGCGGCGGAGGCGCTGGCGCGCAGCGGCGTCGGCGCGTTGACCCTCATCGACGCCGACGAAGTCTGCGTATCCAACACCAGCCGCCAGCTGCATGCGCTCGAGGGACACTACGGCCGACCCAAGGTCGCGGTCCTGGCGGAACGCTTCGCCGCCATCAACCCGGCGTTGCGCACGCAGGCGCAGGAGCGCTTCGCGACGGTGGACACCCTCGATGCGATCTACGCATCGGGCTTCGATCTGGTGCTTGATGCGTGCGATGCGCTGCGCGTCAAGGTGGCGCTGGTCGCCGGCTGCCGCCGGCGCCGGTTGCCGCTGATCGTGGTCGGCTCGGCCGGCGGCCGCACCGATGCGACGCGCGTGCAGGTGCGCGATCTGTCGCGCACCGAGCACGATGCGATGCTCTCGCGGATCCGCAAGCAGTTGCGTCAGGATTTCGGCTTTCCGCGCAATGCCGACCGTTTCTTCGGCGTGCCGGCGGTGTATTCGCTGGAAAACGTGCGCTATCCGCAAGCGGATGGCAGCGTTTGCGGGCGCCGACCCGCGGGCAGCGACGCGCTCAAGCTCGACTGCGGCGCCGGTCTGGGCGCCGCCACCCACGTGACCGGCGCATTCGCTTTCGCCGCGGCTGGCAAGGCACTGGACGTGTTGCTGCGCTAGCGGCCGGGGGGGCGTGCTTGCGCCGCGTTGCTTTTCCCCGGTTCCGGGTCCCGCGCCGTCAATGTGCCGAGGCGGCACCGGCGTTGCCGAACGGCGGCTTCGCCAGCCACACCAGCGGGATCATCATCAGGAACATCCAGCCGAACAGCCAGAACACGTCGTTGACCGCCAGCGTCAGTGCCTGCTGCGTGACCACGCTGTCGACGATGGCGTAGCCGGGCAGGGTGGGTGCGCCCAGCGCATGCAGCTTGTCGAGATAGCTCACGGCGCCGGCATTGGCGTTGTTGACGTGCTCGGCCAGCACCGCGTGGTGATAGTCGGCCCGATGGCTCCAAAGCGTCACCGTCACCGCGGTGGATACGCTGCCGGCGATGGTGCGGAAGAAGTTCGACAGGCCCGAGGCCGAGGCGATTTCGTGCGGCTTCAGACCCGACAGGATGATCTGGTTGATCGGGATGAAGAAGCACGCGATGCCGATGCCCTGGATCAGGCGCGGCAGAATCAGGTCGTTGAACGAGGCGTCGACGGTGAAGCGCGCAAACCAGAACGCGGTGAAGGCGAACACCACGAAGGCGAACGACGCCACCGCGCGCAGCTCGAGACGCTGGATGTTGCGGCCGATCAGCGGCGACAGCAGGAATGCCAGGATGCCGACCGGCGCGGTCGCGAAGCCGGCCCATTCCGCGGTGTAGCCGATGGTGGTCTGCAGCCACAGGGGATAGACCACGTTGATGCCGAAGAAACCGAACATGCCGATCGCCAGGGCGACCGTGCCGGTGGCGAAGTTGCGGTGGCGGAACAGGGTGAGATCGACGACCGGATGACGGTCGGTCAGTTCCCACGCCACCAGGAAGGTCAGCGCCACGGCCGCCACGATCGCAAGGGTCAGGATCAGCGGCGAGGCGAACCAGTCCTTGTTGTTGCCGTTGTCGAGCATGAACTGCAGGCAGCCGACGCCGATCACCAGCAAGCCGAGGCCGACGCCATCGATCGGCTGCCGCACGGTGGCCGACTCGCGCCGTCGCAGCAGCATGAAGGTGACCAGTGATGCGCCCAGGCCCACCGGCACGTTGATGAAGAAGATCCACGGCCACGAGTAGTTGTCGGTGATGTAGCCGCCCAGCACCGGTCCGAAGATCGGCGCGATCACCACGGTCATCGCCCACAGCGCCAGCGCCAGTCCTTTCTTGGCGTCGGGATAATTGCTCAGCAGCAGGGTCATCGACAGCGGCACCATCGGCCCCGACACCATGCCCTGCAGCAGGCGGAAGGTGACCAGCATCGGCATGCTGGTGGCGAAGCCGCACAGCATCGAGAACACCACGAACAGACTCACCGAGACGACGAAGGTGCGGACTTCGCCGAAGCGCCGCGCCAGCCAGCCGGTCAGCGGCTGCATGATCGCGCTGGCCAGCGAGTAGGAGCTGATCGCCCAGGTGCCCTCGTCGGGGCTGACGCCGAGGCTGCCGGCGATCGCCGGCACCGAGACGTTGACGATGGTGATGTCGAGCACCTCCATGAACGTCGAGAAGGCGATGGCCAGGGTCAGCAGACCCAGCGCGGCACCCTGCAGGGGCGGCGCGCGGCCGGGCGGGCCAGCGGCGTGCGGGCTGTCAGCGCTCATCGATGGGTCAGCGCACGCCCGGCGCGGTGCCCAGGTTGGCGCGGATCACCTGCGCCGCTTCGGCGGCGGCCTGTGCCAGCGGGTAGTTGAAGACATTGGTGCTGGAGACCGGGCGTGACGGCGGCGCCTCGGCCAGCATCGGTCCCGAGCGGTCGGTGGTGCGCACGGTCACCGTGGTCGACAGGCCGATCCGCAGCGGATGGCGGTCAAGCTCGGCCCGGTCCAGGACGATCCGCACCGGAACGCGCTGCACCACCTTGATCCAGTTGCCCGACGCGTTTTGCGGCGGCAGCAGCGCAAAGGCAGAGCCGGTACCGGGCGACAGGCCCTCGACGCGGCCGTGAAAGACGACATTGCCGCCGTAGAGGTCACTGATCACCGTTGCCGGCTGGCCGATGCGCAGATCGGCCAGCTGGGTTTCCTTGAAATTGGCGTCCACCCACAGCTGATGCAGCGGGATGACCACCATCAGCGGCTGGCCGGGCTGGATGCGCGAGCCCAGCTGCACGGTTCGCTGGGCGACGTAGCCGGACACCGGAGCCGGCACGGTGTCGCGCCGCACGGCGATCCACGCCGCGATGAAGGCATCGCGTGCCGCGAGCACGGTCGGGTTGCGCAGGATGTCGGTGCCGGCCACGGCGGCGCGGGCGGCCGCGGCCTGCCGTTGCGCGGCGGTCAGCGCGGCACGGGTGGTGGCGACCGCGGCACGCAGCTGGGTGATCTCCTGCGCCGACACGGCACGCTGTGTCAGCAGCGGCAGCTCGCGATCCAGGGTTGATTGCGCCTGCGCCAGCTCGGCGCGGCGTGCGGCGGTCACGGCATCGAGTTGCGCGGCGGTGTCGGCCTGCCCGCGTACCTGGCGCACCGCCTGCGCCAGCGCGTGGCGCGCACGGGCGAGATCGAGATCGGCATCGGTCGGATCCAGCCGTACCAGCGGCTGCCCGGCCAGCACGCGATCGGTGTCGTCGGCCAGCACTGCCGTGACGGTACCCGGTACCTGCGCCGCCACCGTGACCAGGTTGCCGTGCACGTAGGCGTCGTCGGTCACCTGCCGCAGCGAAAAGACGAAATGCCACAGCGCCCCCCAGATCAGCCCGATCAGGATGAACGCCGCCGCGATCAGCAGCAGGATGCGGCGGCGCTTGCCGCCGGAGGTGCCGGCAGCTGCGGGGGCGTCGGCAATGACATTCATGGCGCGGGGACCTTGCCTGGAGTGGATACGGAGGTAGCCGCCGCGGGCCCGGACGGGCGCGGCGAACGGGCGTGGTAGCCGCCGCCCAGAGCCTTGGTCAGGGCGATGTCGGCGGTGAGCGCCTGCGCCTGCAATACCAGCGCGCTGCTGCGCTGAGTGGCCAGTTGCGACGCGGCCGCGAGCTCGGGCCCGGCATCGGTCAGGCCCTGTCGCGCGCGCGCGCGCGCGTTCGCTGCGAGGTGTTCGATTGCGGCCAGTTGCACGGCCTGCTCGCGGCGCTCGGCCGCCAGGCGCTGCACGTCGATGGCACTGCGCGCGACCTCGTGCGCCGCGTCGATCACGCTCTGGTTGTAGCTCGCGATCGCAGCTGCCAGTTGCGCGCGGCTGTAGCCGTAGCGCGCCTTGAGCAGGCCGCCGTCGAAGATCGGCAGGTGCACGGCCGGGGCGACATCGAATACCCGGCTGCCTGATTTCAGCAGCTGCGCCGTGCGGATGCTGGACAGCCCGGCCAGCGCGCCGAGGCTGATGTCGGGGTAGAAATCCGCGCGGGCGGCCTTGACCTGCTCGCCGGCGGCCTCGACGCGCCAGCGACCGGCCACGATGTCGGGTCGGCGCGCGATCAGGTCCAGGCCGGCATCGGCGGGGAGCGCGGCGATCGGTTGCGGCAGCGCGCGTGGCTGCAGTGCCGGCAGGTCGGCGGGAGCGATGCCCAGGAGCGCCGCGAGGCCGGCGCGATCCTGCGCCAACGCGCCATCCAGCTCGCTGACCCGCTGGCGTGCGGCAGCGGCTTGCGCCGCAGCCTGGTCGGCGCTGTCGCCCGATACGGTGCCCTGGGCGACGCGCGCTTCGGCGATGCGCTGCTGTGCGTCGGCAATGTCCTGCAATCGGCGCGCCTCGGCCAGGAGGGAATGATCAGCCTGCCAGCCGAAGTAGCCCGCGGTCACGGCGCTCGAGAGCACCAGCGCCGCGGCGTGGCGCTCGGCCAGGGCGGCGCGCGCCTGGTCCAGTGCCGATGCGGTCTCGGCACGGCGCTTGCCCCAGAAGTCGAAGTCGTAGCGGAACTGCAGGCCGAGGTCGCTCTGCGTGTACCAGGTGAAACCGAGAAAGCGCGGCGGGATCAGACCGTTTTCGCTCAGCCGCTGGCGCGCGATCTGGGCATTGGCGTCGAGTCGGGCGCCGCCCAGTGCTGCCTGGGCACCGGCCAGCGCCTCGGCGCCGCGCACACGCGCTTCGGCTGCAGCCAGCGAGGGCGAGTTCGCCAAGGCCCTCTGCACCAGGCGATCCAGCTGCGGGTCGCGGTAACGTGTCCACCAATCGGCAGCCGGCCACGCGGCCGCGCGATCGGCAGGGACGCCGGCCAGCGGCGCCTGCGCCCGCAATGACGGCGGCGGTCGCGATGGCGGTGCGGCACAGCCGGCGAGCAGGATTGCAAGCAGGACGGGCGGCGCAACGAGGCAGCGGCTCATCGGGGCGTGTCCTGGTTGGTGGCGTCGATCGATGCGGCGAGTCGGCGCAGCAGGCGGTCGAGCTGCTGCTTGTCGCGTGCGCCGAGGCCGGCGAATCCGGTCGCGAGCTCGGGGATCATTTGTGGCAGCAGCGCACGCACGAAGCGCTCGCCGGCCGCGGTGATGCGCAGCACCACGCGGCGCCGGTCCGCGGTGCCGGGTCGGCGCGTGGCCAGGCCCTTGCGCACCAGCGCGTCGGTGATGCGGGTCATGTTGGTGGGGCGCTGCGCGATCAGGCCGCACAGCTCACCGGGCGATGCGCTGCGGTCAGGGCTGCTGAACAGCTGCATCAGTGCGCTGAAGTCGGTTTCGGCGAGCCCGTGCGGCTGCAGCACGCGCTCCATGCGCGCGGTCATCGTCGTGGCGAGGTGCTTGATCATGCGCAGCAGCAGCACGTCGGCCACCGGCACGCCGGCGATCCGTGCGGCCACGCGGTCGATGCCCGCCTGCATCGCGGCGAAGTCGCTGCTCAGGGATTGCATTTCATTGGTCGAAATTCCATTGCTGAAATATAGACTGGAATGGCGGCAGCGTTTCGTCAAGACCGCCGCGGACCCGGGTCGCGGCCGGTCAGCCCGCCGCAGCTGCGACGCCGGGCAACCCGAACAGCCGTGTCGCGTTGGCATCGATGATCGCGGCGAGCCGCGCCTCGGGTTCGCCGCGCAGCAGCGCAGCCTCGGCCAGCACCCGCCGCAGCCGTGCCGGCTCGTTGCGCTGCCCGCGCCAGTCGCGATCGGGCTGATCGGGACTGTCGGTTTCGAGCAGCAGGAACTCGGCGGGCATGGTCGCCACCAGGCGCCGCAGGCGCTGCGCGCGCGGATAGGTCAGCGGGCCGCCGATGCCGAGGTGAAAGCCCAGCGCCCACAGCTGACGCGCCTGTTCGGGGCTGCCGGAGAAGCTGTGCACGACGCCGCCGCGGTCCAGGCGCGCGCGTCGCAGCAGGCCGATCACCGCATCCAGCGCGCGCCGCGCATGCACGATCACCGGCAGGCGCAGTTCGCGCGCGATCGTCAGTTGCGCCTCGAAGCAACGAGACTGCTGCGCCGGATCCAGTTCCGGCACGCTGTAGTCCAGCCCGCACTCGCCGACGGCAACGGCGCCCTGTTCCGCGAGACAGGCGGGCAGGGCGGTCAGATGCTCCTCGCGGTGCTCGGCAAGATACATCGGGTGCAGGCCATAGGCGGCATGCAGCCCCTGCTGATGCCGGCACAATGCCGCAAGCCCCGCCCATTCCGACGCCGAGATCGCCGGCACGATCTGGCGCACCACGCCGGCCGCGCGCGCGCGCGCGATGACCGCATCGCGATCGGCATCGAACGCGGCCACGTCGATGTGTGCATGGGTGTCGGTGAGGGCAATCACGCTTTGCTCGCCGTGATGTCGCACAATGTTCGACAGTGTAGCGTCGGTTCAGTCGATCCCTGCTGCAATCGGCGCGACGATGGTGAAGCCCCCGCGCGGGGGAGTGCAAACCCCAGGAGGTCGTCATGAACAAGCCCATGTTGTATGGAGTCGGTGTTGCCGTGATCGGCGTGGCAGCCGGCGCGGTCATTGCCTCGCACTATGCCGGTGCCAACAGCCCGCAGTATGCCGATGTGGTCAACGTGCAGCCGATCACCCAGGATTACACCGTCCCGCACCAGCAGTGCCGGGAGATCCAGGTGACGCACCGACAGCCGGCCAGCGACAGCCATCAGCTGATCGGCACTGGCATCGGTGCCGTCGTCGGCGGGCTGCTGGGCCACGCGGTTGGTGGCGGTCGCGGCAAGACCCTGGCCACGGTGGCCGGTGCCGTCGGCGGCGGTTACGCCGGGCACCAGATCGAGAAGAGCCAGCAGCGCAACAACGTGACCACCAGCACCGAGCAGCAGTGCCGCACGCTGCGCGAGCACAAGCAGCGCGTCGTCGCCTACAACGTGCAGTACCGCTGGAACGGGCAGGTGCAGCAGGTGCGGATGGACCAGGATCCAGGTGCGCGCATCGAGGTCAAGGACGGCATGCCGGTGCTGCCGGTCAGCACCGTGCAGTCGAACCCGCAGGGGGGCGCGCAATGACCGGCCTCGGCCGCGTCATGCTCGCGACGCTCGCCATCGTGGCTCTCGCGGGATGCGCCAACCAGCCCCGGCGCCAGGGCGACTATGGCTACCAGCAGGGGGCGCCACGCAACTACTGCTACGACCACTGCGGTGTCGTGCGTGATGTCGAGCAGGTGTACGTGCAAAAGAACGACGCCACCCTCGGCACCGTGCTCGGAGCGGTGATCGGCGGTGCGCTGGGCAACCAGGTCGGCGAGGGTCGCGGGCGCACCGCGGCAACCATCGGCGGCGCCGTGATCGGCGGCGCGATCGGCAACTCGGTGGGCAGCAACAACGGCAATCAGGTGCCGGTGTGGCGCATCCTGATCCGGCTCGACAACGGCCGTCTCGGCAGCGTGACCCAGCGCGAATATCCGAACGTTCGCAGCGGGGATTACGTCGAAATCCGCGACGGCCGCGTGTATCGGCGCTGAAGCGTTATCGTTTGGACGTCCAGACGCTTAAGCGTCTGGACGTCCATTTATAGAGATCAATTGGCCGCGTAGAAGCGGTGATC